>CAZIRI010000015.1:0-4766 GCA_964541815.1 uncultured Lachnospiraceae bacterium | reverse complement strand
TTTGTCTAATTTTTTAATCAATTTATTTGCTGAATATTTAATCATTTTTTTATCCTCCTTATTATAATAAACAATTTTTTAATTTAATTTTTTGACCCATTCAAGTTCTTTTTGTGCTTTTTGTTTCTTTTGTGCTTTTTCTTTGGCCGTTTTTTCTCTATCGTTATCTGACTGAATTTTCTCTGTTTCAACTTTTCTCAATTCAAGCCATATGTGATATCGATCCACAAACTCTTTATTTTTGTTTTTAGAATTTAATCTTGGGTTTTCAGGCTGTGATAGCGGTTCTTTTTCCATAAGTTGAGTTGCCTTTTCTTTGAATAAATTGAAAATTTTTTGCTCAAAGGAAACTTGAATGCTCTCATCATATTTTTTGTTATTGAATTGAAGTTGTGATATTTTGTTGTTTTTATTTCCATTTTTATCAAAATGTGCAACAAAGTGAATATCATCATATTTCAAATTTATTGTTTTGTAGTATGTATCAAACCCCTTTATCACATCTTTTAGTGCCTTTTTTGATTCTGGGGTATTTTCTTTAAGCAGAATTTTCACAAGTTCGATTGCGGAAGTTCTGAACGCTTTGTCATCCTTTATTGAACATTTTGACACTTTCATATAGCGCTCTGCTTTGGGACTGTCACCATTTTTGAAATAAGCGATATAGCCGTCTATGTATTGAAGTTTTGGAATTCTTGTCTCATATCTAAATTCACAACATGTGAAATCGGATTTCGCCATTTCCAAACGCCATTTTTTGACTGCTTGGAAGTGTTTACAACTATCGTCAAGATAATCTTGCTCCACATACAATTTGTCTAATTTTTTAATCAATTTATTTGCTGAATATTTAATCATTTTTTTATCCCCCTTATTATGTCTTTTAATTTTTTGATTTGATAAATGTTTTTTCGGTGTCCAAACTATCGTTTATTCTTTTGATTTCTGAATTTGTGTCAACCGTTTTCTTTTTTGCTTCTCGTTTTTCTAGACGAGCATTTTCTTTCTCTTGTCGCTCTTTTTCTCTTTTTTCTGTTTCTTTTTCAGTCCTTATTTGTCTTGCCAAGGATATTCTTCTACGATATGAATAATATTGTTGCTTTGCGTCATACGCACTTGCGATTGTTTCCACATCAACACCTATTGTATTTGCAACTTTTTCCTTGTATATATTAATAATTCTCTGCTTAAAGGCCTCATGAACACTTTCATCGTATTTTTCATTGTTGAATAAAACACTGCGAATATATGTATATTTATTACGCTCATAATCCAATTCGTCAAAATCAAAATTGTGTTTTTTGCAGTCAATCACATGCCATTTGTAAAATGCATTGATATTTCTATCACAAAAAAAGCCATTAAGGTCTATCTCTTTGAGTAGTTGACCATTTAGAACACGGAAATATTTGTTGAAGCAATGCATAATTTGTCTTAAAAGAATTTTTGATTCTCTTGTGTTTTCCTCTTTCAAAAGTTCAACCAAATATTGTGAAGCAAATTTGAATTCAAGGTTGCTTCCATTGATTTCGTTCTCTTCATGTAGCATCGCCGAAACGTATTCTTTGACAAGTTTATTGTCACTTCTAGTGGTTTCGTCCATTTCACTTAGGTCTCTTGGGCCTTTTTGAATTTTGAATCGGCCTTCAAAGCGAAGTGGGCCAATTTTGGTGAATGTGTTGATGCAGTCCTCTCTGTATGGATGTTTGAAGACATCTCTATACACCTTTTTCCCGTTATACTCTTTTAGAACAGAACGAGTGTTGAGCAATGAGTCAAGATCTTTATACAGAAATTTTATTGCATAAAGCAATCCTTTTGTTGTCATTATTTTCATTTTTTTACTCCCCCTTGTTTATGTTTATATTATACCACAGCGCACCCGCACTGTCAATATGGAATTTTCAAAAAATAGTTGATTTTTTCTTTGGGAATATGTTATAATATCGCCGTCAGACAGAGATATGGTCGCTGTGCGTCTGTGGTGGACGCAGAGAGGAAAGTCCGAGCATCAAAAGGACGGGGTGCCAGTTAACGACTGGTGGAGGCGACTTCAAGGATAGTGCAACAGAAATAGACTTCCCGCAAGGGTAAAGGTGGAAAGGTAGGGTAAGAGCCTACCGAGCGATTGGCAACAATCGTTGCTCTGTAAACCCCACTCGATGCAAGATTAAGTTTGAGATATATGCGTCCTTTCATTCTCAACAAAAGTATCGCTTGAACTTGTTGGTGACAGCAAGTCTGGATAGATGACCATTTGAAACAGAACTCGGCTTACGGACTGTGTGACAATTAGATTTGACAAATTTGATTTGTCAGGTCTATTTTTTTTGTTTTTGGCAATAAAAAAGTTGTGAGAAAGAAAGAGTATATTGAAAAGGCAAAAAATGCGATCTTAAATCGTGTCAAATTTCATGCACCAAAGTGTCTTGATGAGATTGACAAAGAATTGCTTTTTAGACACGGGGTGGATGCTGAAAAGCCCGTTTTTCTGTTTAGAAAGAGTTTAACAAAAAATTTGTTGAGAGCATTTGAACTCGCAAGAAAAGAAGAAGATTTCAATTTGCTTGTGTGCGGGAATGGGTGTCATTTGCCAAAATATGCGATTGAAATTGATGAAAATTTTTTGCCCATCGCAGAAAAAATGAATATCAACTATGCTTCCCATTCAAATTACAACACAAAAAACAAAGAAAGATTTGTTGAAGTGTGTGGGGTGAAAATTTTGCCCGATTATGAAGAGTTTGAATATATCAAACAAATGGTTGTTGAGGATATTTTTATCCAATTTTCCTCCTTTTTTCTCAATGGAGAAAATTATTTTTTGAAATTTACAAATAAATCACTTTGTGAGAAAAATATTGATGTTGAATTAAATATCCCACTTGAAAGGGGATATTACACTTTCAATAAGTTTGGGAAAACGGTTGAAGTCAAAAATTTGATGACTGGGCAGGTGACTTTTTTCAATTTATGCTGTCCAAAGGCGAATTTGTCCTTTTCCGCTGTTGATGGACTTGAAAACTCGACTTTTTGCTGTTTGAATGTGAGATTTTCTCTCAATCTCAAATCAAAATATTGCAAGTTTGTGTTTTTTAATTATGGAACGACACGATTTGATGTGAAAAATTTGAAAGAAGCGAACTTTTTAAGAAACATATCCAAAAAGAAAGCGCAAGAAATTTTTGATGTTCGAATAAAAACGAAAGAAGCACGATTTGATGAACTTTTCAACAATTTGTTGCCGTTCAAAATTTGGAAGAGGTGGATTGAAGGCAAGCCAAATGCAAATTTGATTGAAAAATATCAAATGTATAGAAGACTTTTTATTCGTGGGGAAAACATCTTGTCGTTTGTTAATTTCAAACAAATTGGTTTGAAATCTCTTGGAATTTTCAATGGAAAATACTACAAAAAGATAATTATTGTTGATGCGGAGCAAAAATATTTGCAGGTTGGAAAGACTTATTTTTATGGGATTGAAAATGTGACAAGAAGGTCGTTGTCTGGCACTGAACCGATTGAAATTTCTTTTGGAAGACACAAAATTTAATTTTTTTTAAATAATTGAGCAAATTTGTTGAAATTGTTGAATTTTTTTGATATACTAAAAAGGTATTATGGTTGCAAACGGGACAAGAATACCTCTTGCGGAACGGATGAGAGCAACTTCTTTGGAAGATTTTGTGGGGCAAGAGCATATAGTTGGGAAAAATAAATTGCTGTATAGAGCGATTTCGACAGGCTCTGTTGGCAGTTGTATTTTTTATGGCCCTCCTGGGACTGGAAAAACAACTTTGGCGGGCATAATCGCGAAACTCCTCGATGCAAACATAGAAAAATTGAATGCTGTGTCAAGCGGTGTGTCGGATGCAAAGGCAATTATTGACAGGGCGAGGTCACAAAAACAAATGTTTGGGCGTGACACATATTTGCTCCTTGATGAATGTCACAGGTGGAGCAAGGCACAAAGCGACTGTGTTTTGCAAGCAATTGAAGAAGGGTGTATATATTTCATTGGTTCAACAACTGAAAATCCATACACAAGCATGACAATGGCGATTGTGTCAAGATGTTCAATTTTTGAGTTTAAGAAAGTTCCTCAAAAAGAGGTCGAAAAAGTGCTTCGCCGTGCAATTTGCGACAAAGAAAAGGGACTTGGGGAGTTTAACACTCAAATTGATGATGATGCAATTTCTTATCTTGCATTTGCGTGCAATGGAGATGTTCGAAATGCTCTCAACAGTTTGGAACTTGCCGTTTTGTCAACTGATGTTGGTGATGACAGAAAGATACATATTGACAAGCAAACAATGGCGGAGTGCCTAAACAAAAGACCTTTATCAATTGACGAAAGCATGTATTATGACTATTTGTCGGCATTTTGCAAAAGTTTGCGTGGTTCGGATGCGGATGCGGGACTATACTATGCACAAAGGTTGCTTCAAGCGGGAGTTGCACCAGAAATCATCGCAAGAAGAATGATTGCTCATGCGTCAGAAGATATAGGAATGGCGGACAGCAACGCTTTGCTTTTGGCAATAAGTGCATTGATTTCTTGTGAGAAATTGGGAGCGCCAGAGTGCTATTTGACACTCTCGCATGCTATAATATATATATGTGAGGCTGAAAAATCAAACAGTGTTTATCTTGCCATGGAAAGAGCAAGACAGGCGGTTGAGAAAGAGCGGGAAGATGTTGTGCCAAATCATCTAAAAAATCATCCTAGCACAAATGATGATGGGCATGGGGCATACAAATATCCG
>CAZIRI010000014.1:0-29070 GCA_964541815.1 uncultured Lachnospiraceae bacterium | reverse complement strand
CGCAAACAATAGGGAAATGGATAATTGGATAACCTTTTATCCATTTTTCTTTTTTCAAAATGATTTATGCGAAATTTTTTGTTATATGAGATATATGAAAAGGAAACATAACGATTTTTCAAAAAAAATGGAGAAATTGGAAAAAATCACGATTTGGCAAAAATTTATCTTGACAAATTGTTCAAATGTGGTAAGATATATCTTGATAAATACAGAAGTATTTGGATACGGAAGTGTTTTGACATGGGGAAAGTATGGAGATTATATATCACAAGGCTTCAAAGTGTTTTTATTTGCAAAACGAAAAAATTTCATATGTTTTCAAAATCGAAAATGGAATTTTGAAGCATTTGTATTATGGCAAGAGAATATTTGCCAAAGATGACATTGATTTGGGCGCTCAAAACTATTCGCACGGCGTTTCTTTGTGGGATATGCCAAACACAAAGCCAATTGAGAGTTTTGGTCTTGAATTGGGTTCTTTTGGACACAGAGGAGATTTTCGAAGTTCTTCTTTGGAAATTGATAATAATGGACATAAGACAAGTGATTTCAAATATTTCAGTCACAGCATTTTGAGTGACAAACCAAGAATTGACGGGATGCCTTCAACTGACGGAGAATTTTCGAAAACTTTGAAAGTTGTTCTTGTTGACAAAGAAAATAAAATGGAAGCAAATTTGTTCTACACAATTTATGAAGATTCTTTGGCAATAACAAGAAGAATGGAAGTTATAAACTGTTCAAAAAATGATATAAAACTCAAAAAAGTGTATTCAATGAATTTGGATTTCACTCCAAAAGGTGATATGCAAGCAATCACATTCAATGGTGCGTGGCTCAGAGAGCGTTCACAAGAAAGAGTTGACATCACTCACAATGAAATTTGTGTTTCATCAAATCGTGGGGTTTCTTCTGCACAGGCAAATCCATCAATGATTTTGGTTGAACCATCAACAACTCTTGACAATGGAGTTGCAATTGGTGTGAATTTGATTTACAGCGGAGATTTCGCAATCAAAGCAAAAAAAGACCAATATGGCAAAATAAGAATTTTGGCGGGGATAAATGAAGATGGGTTTGAATGGACACTGAAACCTGGTGAGATGTTCTCAACTCCAGAAGTTGCGTTGGTTTATTCAATGACAGGTTTGAATGGAATGAGTGAAAGTTTCCACACATTGTATCGTGACCACCTTATTCCAGAAGCAAGAACCAGAAGAGATGTTGTTTGCAACAACTGGGAAGCGACGGGTGCAAATTTTGATGAAGAAAGTTTGATGAAGTTCATTGCCCACTTGAAAGACACGGGTGTTGACACTTTTGTGCTTGATGACGGGTGGTTCCTTAAAAGAAACGATGACACAACGAGTTTGGGTGACTGGATTGTTGACCCTAAAAAATTGCCACATGGGTTGAAATATATCATTGACTACACTCACAGCATGGGACTGAAATTTGGTTTGTGGTTTGAGCCTGAAATGATAAGTAGAGATAGTCAATTGTTCAAAGAACATCCTGATTGGGCGTTGCATTCAAACACCATGCCAAGCAAGGGGAGGAATCAATATGTGCTTGATTTGACTCGTGATGATGTTTGCAAATATGTGACAGGTGTTATGAACAAATTTTTGGATGAATACGACATCAACTATGTCAAATGGGATATGAATAGATATTTGACAGAAGATTTTTCCGAACATTTGGGTGAAAGAAGCGGAGAAGTTCATCACAGATATGTTTTAGGCTTATACAAAATTATGGAGAGTGTTGTGGGACGCCATGGTTCTGTTCTTTTTGAGGGATGTGCCTCAGGTGGAGCAAGATTTGATGCGGGAATGCTTGCATATTTTCCACAAATTTGGTGTAGCGACAATTCTGACCCAGTTGCGAGAGCGGAAATTCAAGCAAACACATCTTTGTTCTATCCACTTTCATCAATAAGTTGTCATTATGCAAAGGAAGTAAGCGGAATCACAGGAAGAGCAACAAGCGGAATTGCAAGATTTGCAGTTGCGTCAATGGGTGTGTTTGGAACGGAATTGGATTTTTCAAAATTGAGCAAAGAAGAGAAAAAAGAACTTGTTGATTATATAAAATTCTACAAAGAGAATTATCCAGACTTGATTTTGATGGGAGAGTCATACATTTTGTCTGAAATGAAAGACGGCATTTATGCACAACAAGTTGTTGACACTGAACAAAGACTTTCAGCGATTTCAATTTTGAAAAGAGAAAGTCAACCTGTCCCAGAAGAGAAGAGGATTTATCCAAAAGGCTTGAAAAATATAGCAGTGTATGAAATCCTTGTGGGAACAAGATTGAAAAAATTGGGTGAAGCACACGGAAACACATTGATGTATGCTGGAATTGAAGTGGGGAGTTGGCCTCTTCGAGCAGATGACCATTCTCTTGAAATGAAACATGAAGACAACACCGCACAAGTTGTGCTTTTGAAAGAAAAAACAAATGTGCCACCATTAAAAGGGTTGAGAAAAGTGTGACCTGATATCGGTCGTGGTTAAAAATTGAGAAAGATATTTTATTGCAAATAAAGAAAAAGAGCAATGCATTCAAAGGCATTGCTTTTTGTTTTTTCACTTCAATTCTTATGTTTTTTTAGATAATTTTAGAATATTAAAATTTTATGAATAAAAAATGCGAAACAAATCATTCGACCTGTTTCGCATAAGTTTTGTTGGCGCGGAGTTAGGGATTCGAACCCCAGATACCTCTCAGTATGCTAGTTTTCAAGACTAGTGCTATCGACCACTCAGCCAACTCCGCAAATGTCAAAAATATTCAATTGACAATATATATTATACACATTTCAAATTATTTTGCAAGCGTTTTTTCAAAATTTTTTCTAATTGTGAAGTTTTATTCTTATAAGAGCATTTGCTCGCAAGAGATATAGCGAGATATTTTCAAAACTTTTTCAACTAATTTTTACATGTGTTGTGAGAAATTTTTGGTGAAATATATAAAAAAACAAACCAAGAAAATTCAAGGTTTGTTCTATTCTTCTTTTGGTACAGGGGATGGGACTTGAACCCACAAGGTGTTGCCACCACAGGTACCTGAAACCTGCGCGTCTACCATTCCGCCACCCCTGCACATATTTTTATTATATAAAACTTTTTATGGTTTTGTCAATTGTTTTTGTTGTGATTTGTTTGGTGTTTGTGGAAGAGACGGATTTTTGTGGAATAAATGTGGACAAACCGCCAAAAAGGGCGGAATGTTCAAAAAAAATATTGCATAGGGGCAAAAAATGCTTGACTTAAAAAAGAATGTGTGCTAAACTATGCTTGACACTTTTTTCAAAGGGTGTTAATTTTTTGTTAGGAGATAAAAAATGGCTACACCAAAACGCAAAATTATTACACTTGAATGCACAGAATGCAAAGAGAGAAACTATTCAACTGAGAAGAACACCACTTCAAATCCAGAAAGAATTGAAATTGAAAAGTATTGTTCAAGATGCAATAAAAGAACAAAACACAAAGAAACAAAATAAATTTGGAGATTGTTATGGCTAAAAAGCAAAAAGAAGTTCTTGACGGAAGCGGAGAAGTTTTGACCGAAGAGGAAGTTGAAGAAACAAAAACTGTTGACGACTCAAAGGAAGAAAAAAGACTCGCAAAAGCAGAGCAAAAGGCACTTGCAAAAGAAGAAAAAGAAAAAAACGCCAAGAATAAAGAAAAAAAGAAAAAAGGAAAGGGTAGACTTGTCAAAGCGACAAAAGAAACAATGTCAGAGTTAAAGAAAGTGACTTGGCCAACATTTGGCGATGTTGTCAAAAAAACTGGCGTTGTCATTGCGTTCGTCTTGATTATGGGCGTTTTCCTTTATGGAATCAACACACTATTGGGGTGGTTGGTTGGTCTTTTGTTTAGCTAATTCAAGGTTTGAAAAAGAAACAATTTTAAGGAGTTTGTATATAAATGGAACACTCAAAAGAACCTAAATGGTATGTTCTTCACACATTTTCAGGATACGAAAATGTTGCGAAAGAAAATCTCGAAACTGTTGTGGAAAAATTTGGACTTCAAGACAGAATTTTTGATATAGTTATACCAGAAGAAGATGTTATTGAAGAGAAAAATGGAAAGAAAAAACTTGTCATAAGGAAAAGTATGCCTTGTTATTTGTTTGTAAAGATGATTTATGGCGATGATTTGTGGCACAACATCACAAGAACTCGTGGAATAACAGGTTTTGTTGGCCCAAAAGGAAGACCTTTGGCATTGACTGAAGATGAAGTGATAAAAAATAGACTTGAAAAAATCAAGGTTGAAACAGACATTGAAGTTGGTGATGAAGTTGAAATTGTTGACGGCGCACTCGACAAAATGGTTGGAAAAGTGACTGCTGTCGACAGTGAAGCGCAAAAAATTACTGTTTCTGTTGAAATGTTTGGCAGAGAGAACAATGTTGAATTGGAATTTGGTCAAGTAAGAAAAATAAACAACTAAAATTTTTGAAAAGGGGACTTGAAGTATGTTTGTTTACAACAACACTGGCGACAAAATCAAATATTTGGAATTTCAACCACTTGATGGTGAATATGAAGACTCTTTGGGTGACAAATACGGGTTCACAAACGAACTTGTTTTCGAAAACAACAGCACAAAAGTTCCTGAATCTGGGGTTGTTGTTGCGGTGAAGAAAGATTATGCCGTTGTCACAACTTGTATTGGAGTTTTCAAGACAAAAGAAATAATAAGTTATAATCACGGAAACCAATTCTTGTTCCAAGATATTGGCGATGATTCGGGTTGTTATGTTTTTGACCGTGGCGGAGAAATTATGGGGCCATACAAGGACTGCTTCGCAATCAATCGTGTTGAAAATGAAGAATATTTGCTTGTTTTGGGTGATGATGACAAAATCTTGAAAATTTCATTTGACGGGATTTGTTTCAATGAAATTCCAGTCAAAGAGGGTGATTTTGATGAAACATATCGTCCAATTTTGATGAAAATCAAGAAAAAGAAAGCGGATATAAACAGCAGAGCAATTATTTTGGAAAAAGAGATTTAATAAATCAAAAAAATATCAATTTTTGTCCGTTATGACATAAAACTGACTTTTTGCAAACTTCCCTTTGGTTGCAAAAATAGGTAAAAGGGAAAATATGTGGGAGGGCGATGCCAACGCTCAACAAAACCACAAAATAGGAGAGAAAAAATGGCAAAGAAAGTAAAAAAAGTTGTCAAGTTGCAACTTGAAGCCGGCAAAGCGACTGCTGGCCCACCAGTGGGTTCTTCACTTGGACCTCACGGAATTAACATCGCAAGTTTTGTAAAGGAGTTCAATGAGAAAACTGCTTCACAAGCAGGATTTATCATTCCTGTTGTTATCTCAATTTATGAAGACAGAAGTTTCACATTTGAGATGAAAACTCCACCTGCAGCAATTCTTATCAAGAAGACAATTGGTCTTGACAAGGGTTCTGCAAATTCAAAGTCAACAAAAGTCGGAAAAATCACAAAAGAGCAGGTTCGAAAAATCGCAGAAATGAAAATGAAAGATTTGAACGCTGCTTCAATTGAAAGTGCAATGTCAATGATTGCTGGTGCAGCAAGAAGCATGGGCGTTGAAGTTGTTGAATAAGGGGTGAAGTATGAATAAAGGAAAAAGATATGCAAAGTGCCTCGAAGCATTCGACAGAACAACGTCTTATGATGTGAATGAGGCTGTGAAAAATGTTCTTGCAACATCAACAGCAAAATTTGATGAAACAATTGAATTGCATGTGAAACTTGGTGTTGACGGAAGAAATGCTGACCAACAAGTTCGTGGTGTTGTTGTTCTTCCAAACGGAACAGGAAAATCATTGAAGGCTCTTGTTATTGCAAAGGGCGACAAGGCAGACGAAGCAGTGAAAGCAGGTGCTGATTTTGTTGGTGCAGAAGATATGGTTGCAAAAATCAATGGCGGATGGCTTGATTTTGATGTTTGTATCACAACCCCTGATATGATGGGTGTGATTGGAAGAATCGCAAAGATTCTTGGACCAAAAGGTTTGATGCCAAATCCAAAGAGCGGAACAGTGACAAATGATGTCGCAAAGGCAATCAACGATGTGAAGGCTGGAAAGGTTGAATATAGACTTGACAAATCAAATGTTATACATGTTATCATTGGAAAGAAGAGTTTTGGCGAAGATAAACTCGTTGAAAACTTCAACACAATCATGGACGCAATTGTAAGAGCAAAACCTGCCGCTTCAAAAGGACAATACATCAAAAGTGTCACATTGGCTTCAACAATGGGCCCTGGCGTAAAGGTGACTTACAACATCTAGGCAGAAAGGCAGGGCAAAAGTCCTGCTTTTTGTCATTGAAAGCCCACTTTTCGACAATAAAAGTGATTTTATTGGCGTATAGGAATGGCAGGCTTTCGCAAAATAACATAAATTTGATGTTGTGAAGACACATCAAAAAGGACGAAATCTAATTTTTTAGATAAAATATAGGAGATTTTATGAAAAGTAAAACCAAAAATCGTAAGAAAAATTTCTTCAAGGGTGCAGCACTTGCGACTGCATTGGCATTTACTGCACTTTCAACGCCAATCAATGCTTTCACTGCATTGGCTGAGGATGTGAGAAACGCTGATTGGACATATATGACGATTGGAAATTCAACATCATTGGTTCCGACAACTGTCAGAAAAGATGCAGAATACAAAGTCCCTGTTGCTTACATTGGTGGAGTATCGGATTTCCAAATCGGAAAAGTGTATAATAAACTGGCTTTTGATTCAAATGACGATACAAAAGATGTCACAATCGTAAATTCAAGCATCACTTTGAAGTATGGTGAAACTTTGGGTTATGTTGAAAACGGAACGACATACGATGCAGAAAAGAATGTGGTTTCAGGAGATAAAGTTGTTATCGACACAGACGGATTCATTGCAAGCAAGCAAGGGACATACACAGTCACATATTCATACGACTATACAGTTGGCGGAGTGACATACACAAACAGTTATGATTTGACTGTTGAAAGTCAATTGTCGGACGCAGAAATCAGCATCAGCAGTGATGGGACAGCGTTTTTGCCAAGTCTTATTGATATTTCTCAATTGAAAGGTGAATTGAACTTGTATCTTCCAGCAGTTGAAGTCAAGGACGAAGACGGAAATGAAGTTGAAGACATAACAATGGTCACATCTTCAACAGAAATGACTGATGACAAAAACTATGTTTTAGTCACAGCAAGAAACAGCAATGGAAACGCTGTGAAAATCACAAAAAATGATGAAAGTGGGAAATATTACATTGCAAAAGCAGATTTCCAAAAAGACGGACAGGACCAAAAGGACACTTATTTCCAAGGAAATTACACAATCAAATATTCATACTATTCAGGGAAGAACTTTATCACATCAGTTTCAAAGACGGTCAAACTTTGTGCGGATTATTATAAATCATATGAACTTATTGGACAACTTGACTCATCATGGACTGACAAGGGGACGACAGGAGTTTCAACTGACCTTCCAACAGCAAGTGGTGTGACATCCACAAAGTCAACACCAGCAAGTGAAGCGGTTGACACGACATATTCAGTGAAAGTGCTTTATGGAAAATCAACAAGCGACACAAAGACAGCAATCACAAGTGAAGAATATGGTGCAGATGTTGTTGACGCTGAGGGAAATCTTGTTGACCCAACAAGTTTCAAGCCATTGAAAGACGGGACATACACATTTGTATACACAGTGAAAGATGTCTATGGAAATTCTTACACATTCAGTGAGGGTGTTCATCAATGGACAAATGTCACAGACACAGAAAAGCCAACCCCAATCGTTTATGACGCATCTGATGTCGAAAATGTGATTGGATATAAATTAACGGCAGACACTAAAATTGACGATACTAAAACTTATTACACAAAGAGTGGGGAAACATATACAGAAGTTTCTTCACCAGATGTGACAGAAATAAGCACATATTATGAAGAATATGTTGAGAGAACCGAAAACAAACAAGCGGACGCTTCATCAAAGTTGAAGACATATTCATATGTGGATTCTGCTGTTGTGGTTTATG
Source organism: uncultured Lachnospiraceae bacterium (assembly GCA_964541815.1). Classification (GTDB taxonomy): domain Bacteria; phylum Bacillota; class Clostridia; order Christensenellales; family UBA1242; genus Caccovivens. Next base: position 20,999 of record CAZIRI010000014.1, on the reverse strand, counting down.
CGATTGGACTTGATGACAATGTTTCAACTGACAGCACAAACGGTGTTGTTCTCACAAGAGAAATCAAAAATAGTGGTTCAAATGTTGTTTGCACAATCAAAGATGAAGTCAAAGACGGAAAGTTGACAGTTGCAAACAAAAACCTTATTTTCAACTATACAAGTTATACAGATTTGATTACAAACAATTATCTTATAGAAAAACAATGTGCCACAGTCTCAAATGAAGCAGAAATGCTTGCATGGCTCATTGACAACAATTATGTGATTGTTGTTGACAATAAAAACAACACTAACTTGAATAACATATTTGGAAAAGAAGATGTGACAAAAGAAGCGGGTTTCTATTATGTTGATATGGACAAAACTTTTGGTGCGTCAACCTCAAAAAATGGCGTTGGCACTGGAACATATTACATTCACTATATCGCAACTGACGCTTCAGGAAACAAGCAAGACATCTCAAAATCTATGTCAATACAATCATTTGAAGACAAAACAGCACCAGATATCACATTCTCGACATCTTTGAAGACAGAATACAAGTTGGGAGATGAAATCACATTCAGCAAACCAACAGCAACTGATTCAGGAAGTTATTCAGATTCAAGAATGACAGTTCGAATTGCATACAGATATTTGGATGATGCAGGCAAAGTTGTTGCAGTCAAAAATGAAGACGGGGAAGACATCAATGACGGAATTTTGCCAACTGATGACCTTGCCTCTGATTTGCAAACAAAATATTCAGCATATTTTGGTGCAAATGCGGACGGATATGTTGACATAACAGACAGCAAAGACAGTTCTTTGACAATCAAGACAAGTGAAGTTGCAAATGCAACTCAACTTCAAATTGTTGCTTATGTCTATGATGATGCAGGAAATGCAGGATTCTATGGACAAACAATAAAACTTAAAGTCAACAAAGATGTTGAAGCCCCAACTTACAAAGAAGCAGGGGAAGTCACCGGAAGTTATGCACAAGGGCAAGAAGTGACTCTTCCAAGTTTTGTCGTTTGTGACGACCAAGTGCCATATTTGACATATGATGTGAAAGTGCTTTATAAGGACGAGGAAAACACAACTGAAATGTCAGTTGTTGATTCAAGTTTTGTCACAGTAGGCCGTTATAACATAAACACTGGAAAGGGTTCAGCAAAACTTAACGCTGGAAAAATCACCGCTTCTTATGCGGGTGAATACACAGTTGAAATGGCTGTTAAGGACGCAAACAACAATATTATAGTTGCATTCACAAGATTCACAACATCAGCAAGAACAGTTGTTCAAGAGCCAACTTTCCAAGCAAGTTTGGAATCTCAAACAGTTGAACTTGATGACCAACCAGTGATTGATATCCCAACTCCAACAATTTCTTATGAAAACGCAGAAAGCACAACTTATGATGTTATGGACACAAGCAAAAAATATGTTGTGAATGGTGTGGACAAGGACGGGAAAGCAACAAACTGGCAAACAACTTATGGAACACATGACTCATTTGCTCCAACAAAAGTTGGCACATACAAAATCAAATACACTGTGAATTTTGAAATCTACAATCAAAAGTTGATTCAATACAATGATGCTGATACTTCAAGTGATGTCCCATATTATTCTCTCAAAGATAATAAAGATATTAAAATTTCTTTGAAAGATGATGGAAATTATCAAATCGGAAATTACACATACAATGTGACAGACAAGAAGTATTATGATAGCAATGGGGAAGTTGAAGCAAGCACAATTGATGCAAGTTTGAATGGAATAGAACTAGACAAAGAAATGCAATTCTATTCAATGACTTCTGACACATACACGATCACTGTGAAAGACACAACTGGACCTGTCATTAACAACAAATTGGAAGGCGATGACTATATGTCAGTTGAAGATTTGAAAAACAATGGAATTGTTGTTAAGGGCATTGAAGCAACTGACAATGGCAGTGGAGTTGATATGAGTAAGTCATCAATAAATGTTGCTTACAACAGAATCAGCGGAAATTCAGGCTCGCAAACAATTGAAAACAATGGCGGAACTTACAAGGTTTCATCAACTGCAACAGAACTTGACGGAACATACACAGTCACATACAAAGTGTATGACAACAATGGGAACTACTCAACAAAGTCATTCACATACACTGTTGGCGACAACGAAAATCCAACAATAACAGTTGCAAGCGATTTCGCTTCTGCAAGTTATAAATTGGGCGAAAAACTTGAAGTTGACACACAAAAACTTACTTTTGCTGACAATAAATCAGATGCTGACAAAGTTGGAAGCACAGTCAAATTAACTCTTAAAAACGATTCAACTGGCGATGAAATTGAATGCGAACAAATTGGTTCTAAATATTCATTCGAAAAATTCAACGAAGTTGGAACATACACATTGACTATTGAAGCAACTGATGAAGTTGGAAACAAAACAACAAAAGATATCTCAATTGAAGTTTCTTCAGAAAGCAAAGAGGGAACAACAGCATATCAAGTTGTTGGAACAATCTTGATTGTTGTTTCAGTGATTGCTCTTATTGGAGTTATTGTATACTTTGTTGTTGCAAAAGTTAAACTTGACAAAGAACTTAAAAAATAGTTTTTTGAATAGACAATAAAAAAGAATTATATTTGAAATAAATATAATTCTTTTTTTTGTTATTTAACAGCAATTCGCTTTCTCAACTTGATAATCAAGAAGATGATGACAACTGCCAAAATTGTTCCCGCAATGATAAGTATGATTGTCGCCGCATTCATTGGCTCAGTTTTCACAACTTTATAACTATATAGCAAGTTGCCACTTGGGGAAACGATTTGAACGAAGAATGTCCCTTCCGCAAGGCTTGGAATTGATGTTGTCACTTGACTTGTTTGCGCTTCGTTGATGTTGAGTGAATAGAGTGTTCCGCCGTCATATTGAATGATTCTTACAACACATTCACCAAGTTGTTGATACATGTTTGCACTGTTGAATGTCACACTGATTGCTTTTGAAGTTTCCGTCCCTTCACTCACGGACACTTCGATTGGTGCTGAACCAACTTTGATGTTTAGAGAGTAAACAAATCGCGTGTTGTAGGAATCTGTGTTTGCAAATGTTGAATTGTTTGAATTGACAACAATTGTGTATCTTCCTACACCAGTTTTTTCATCCAAATATGACAATGGCAATTCAGTTATATAAGTCTTTGAATTGACTGTTATTGTGCTTACATCGAGCAATTTCAACAAATTGGCTGTGATATCCACGCCATTTTTGTATACATTCTCAATGTAGTAATTTGAATATTTGTTGTAGATGTATGAGTATTTGTTTTCGTTTGAGTTTATAATTGTGAATTGATATTTTTCTTGTCTTATAATTCCAACTCCCGAAAGACTGCTTGTCGCTGTGAAGTAAATTTCATAATATCCTGGGGTCGTGAATGTGTATGCTCCCGAATTTTCCGTGTAGTCACTGTTTGTCAACAATTTTCCATTTCTTGTCGCAGTGAGTGTTGGATATCCGCCCAAAGCATAATAAGTTGAGAGAGTTGTTTGGTCAATAAGCAATGTGAATGAATTGTTGTATACCGCTTGCTTGATTGGAATTGTTGTTTGCTCTTCCGTTGAATCAGCAGGTGTGTATTTCACTGTGAATGGAACATCTTTCAAGAACACCAATGTGAATTTGTCGGTCTGCCCTGCATTTCCATAGTTGAATTTTTGGATATTTCCAGAAGAATCTTTCAGTGAAATTGTGTATTTGCCTGAATTTGTGATGTATATATAATTGTAATACTTTTCGCCTGTCTTTCTTGTGTAAACAGTTGGAGTTATCTCCATTCCGTCCTTTATCACACTTATATTTATTTCATTTTCTGACAAACCATAATACTTTTTCCATTGAAATTCGATTTTGTCAAGCGTTGTGTAATCTTCTGGCACGACAAGCGTCTTTGTGCTTAAATTAACCAAATTTTCAGATGTGTTGAGAATTCCATTTAGGTCAAATGTGTAGACTTCTTCAACAAAATTTTCTGATGCTGGGATATATGTTATTGCAATCTTTGTGCTGAAACTTGGAATATTTCCAAGTGTTTGCCCTTCGTTTGAAATTTCATAAATCTCAGTTATAACACTTCCGCAAGTGTAATTTTTTATCCATTTTGCAACGATTTTTTGCTCTTCATTTGTCTTGATTGAAATGTGTCCTTCTCTGTTTTCATATGAAATGTTCACAAGATAGTGATTTGAATATTGTGAGCCGTCATATCCTGTTGTGTCATTATATCCCTTGTAGATTGTTCCATTTTGGGTGACAAGAGTTGTCATGCCATTGATTGTTTTTTCAATCCAATATGTCGAGGTCAAAGATGTTAAGTTGAATGCATAAATGTGTTCACTTGGAACAATTCCAAAAACATATTGAGAATTTTGCAATTCGTTTGTTAGATATGCTTCATCATACCAAACTTTCAAATAGAATGTGCTGTTTTGGTCAGTTGTGTTTTTGAATGTGGTTCCGCTTGTGACTTCCGTCCATGTGAGTTTGTCGGAACTGAATGAATATTTGATTGGAATTTTTGTGTCTTTTGTTGCATACATCAAAGTTATTTCTGAAAAATATCCCGAAGATGAACCTGTGTTGTTGACGATTGTTGATGTTATGTTGTTTCTGCTTGCGTCAAGGAACTTAAATTCTCCAGACAGGTTGTTTTCAGTTGTTTCATTTGTGATTGGAAGTTCGTTATACAAATTCACATAGATTGTTTTGATGAGATTTGTGTCATCATCCAAATCATAAACCTTGATTGCAAATATTTTGTTGTAAGTCAGCAAGTCACTTGTTGTTGACAATGTCAAAGTCGTGATGCCTGTGCTTGCATTTTGTGTCATTTCCGCATTTGCACTGTTTAGAGATTCAAGTTCCATCGCATCTTGAACTTCACAAATCTTGACAGAATATTTGTTTGGATTGTATTGATATTTGAAGTCGTTTTGTGTGATGTAGTAGAGTTGTCCGTCCGATTGATAGTATGCATACAAATCATATCCCGAAGATATCTCTTGTGTGATGATTGCTTCTCTGTATAGGTGAATTTCTTTGTATGTTGTCCCGTAGTTGTCCACAAATTCATACACAATTTTTGTGTTTGAACTCAAATTCAAGTTTTGTTTAATCTCAAATTTCAAAACATTTGTTGAAGAATCTGTTGTGATATCGACATTTTGTGAGGATAAGTTTGTCCAAATTGTGGATAACCCAAGTTTGTTTTCTCCTTCAAAAATTGTGTTGTTTCCAGCATTTATTTTCATTTTAACAACAAACGTTGATGCTTTGAGTGTGCCATTTAATGTTGTGTCCGTTGGTTGTTGGAATGTGATGTATTCTTGTGATTGCACATTTGTTAGACTTGACTTCAAAGATGTGTTTTTGATGTTGACATAGAAGCAGTCCATTATTCCTTTTTCACGATTGAAAATGCTTATCTCATTTTTGTAGTTTGAACTTGCCGTTCCGTCAATCAAATCGCTTAACGCAACTTTTGTCAACACGCCTTTTGAATATGAGTATGCATAGCCTTTGTTCCAAGGGTCGAGAATCAAATTCTTTGTTGTTTGTCCGCCGTTCACATTGTATGTTGTGAGTTTGATTTGCGCCCAAGCATCTCCAAAGTAGTTGATATCGTCAAGAGTGAAAATTGTCTTTGAATAGATATTTTTTGTTGCTGTCGCATTCTCTGCATTTTTGTAGTTCGCTGTTGTGTAGTAATTTTCTGTTGAGCCTGTTGAGTATGTTATGAGATTGCAATCCGAATCGTAGTCGACAACATAAATTGTGTAGATTGTCATATTTCCCGCCCAATCAGTTTCGACAATTTCATAATACGCTCCACTGTCGAGGGAATTTTGAGTTGAAATGTCGTTGAACAGATTTGCATTGAAATCTTTTGGTGCAGTTTCTTGCGTTTCTCCGCTTGTGTATTTTTTGTTGTCTTCAAATTTTTTGATATATGTTTTGTATTCAACACTGCTTTTGAGAGTGCTTAGATATGATGAATTCACTGTGTATGAATAGTATGCAAATTCTCCTGTGCTTACACTCACATTGTAGCAAGTTTTGTTCTCTTCTGTCGTCACTTTGCTTACTTGAGTGTAGCCAACTCGCAATGCATTGTAGGTCAAAGGTGATATCAATTTGCTTTTCTGTGAATTTTCAACAAGACTTTTGATGTTTTCTGTTGGGGCGCACAAGTCAACATATATTCTTTTTGTCACTTTTTGATAGTAGTTGTCGTTGTGATTGACATATTGCATTGTGATGTCGACATATGAACCTGTTTCATATATGTCAAGACCACCAAGGTTTTGCAAATTGATTTGAGCAACATATTTTGTTTTTGTCAGTTCAGGTGTTTTTGACCAAACACTTGAAAATGTTGATGAAGACTTGTTTGTTTTGAATGTGATAGCGTTGATGTCGATGTCTGCCATATAATCCATTTCAGCCTTGTCCCATGTGAGCGTGATTGTGGATTGATTTGTGTAGTAAATATATGTTGGGTCGCTCGCATTTTTGCTATTATTCTCTTTTCCATTTAGCGATGCTCCAGTTGAATCTTGTGCGGTGAAATCAGGCATTGGCTTTTCAATTGTGAAAGCAAAAATTGTCACTTGTTTGAAAGATGACTCTCCCGTTCCAAAAAGCCCTTGTGTGATTTTCACGAAATATGTTCCCGCTTCGGTGATTGAGTCAAGTTGTTTTCCTGCTGTCCAGAAATTCAAGAATCCGTCATCATTGACTGACACCGAATCTAGTGTTCCGCTCGAATTTGTCGCCGTTGTGGCATATGTCGTCAGTGAAGAACTTCCTGCTAAAATTGCATTGAGTGTGCTTTCAACATTGTTGTCACTTGCTCTGTAAATCTCCGCAAAAAGCGAATATTCAGAAATTGTTGTTGAGTTCTCATATATGTTCATTGTGTCTTTGTCGTTTTCGAAGTCATAATGAACAACATATTTGTATGTTTTTGTTTTTGTGTTGTATACTTTTTCAACATAAGTTGTGTATTTTCGTTGTGGGACATAAACTTTGACAGGGAATTTGTTTGTTGTCAATGCTGATGTCACATTTCCGTTGTTGTATAATGTTGTGCCATTGATATTTCCGTTTGCACTGTCTGGATAGGTGATGACAAGAGTGTCAATCTTTGTCCCATCCTCACTTGTTATGCATGCACCATTGTCATACATTGACACAAAGATATCTCCGCCGACCGCATTGTCAATGTGAGAGGTTATTCCGTCACTATTTGTGACTGTTTCAGGTGCTGAAATGACGCCATTTCTATCAACATAAAACACAAATGTCCTCTCAAATGAATCGCCTTGGCTTAGTGAAGTGCCTTCGGTGTATGTTCTTGTGATAACATATTTCCCTGCACATGTGACCCCATCCAAATTTTTCTTTAATTCAACTTTTTGTGTTGATGTCAGACCGTTTGAATCATTATATTCATAGATAGGAATTGTTGAGCCAATTTTTGAAATTGTGGAGTAGTGATAATCGCCTCTTGTGTCCGTTATATATTCATAATACACCGCTTCAACTTTTTGTATTTGAATATTATCCTTTGTTGGGACAAATGATACACTGAACAGTGTCTCCAAGTTTGTTGGACTTAAATAAGTTGTCAACTTATATTTATTTGTTTCCGTTTCTTCTTTCGACATGTTGTTTGATGAGAGATAGATTGTCTCGTTGTTGTCATTTGTGTATTCAATCCTAAATTCCGAAGTGTCAAAACTTATGATAATGGTTTGTGATGCACTGCCGTATTCCTTGTATTGTCTGACAGAATTTTTGTCGAATTGTGCCAAATATTTTGTGTTTGATAAGTCACGAATCAAAACTCTATACGTCATTTCAGTTTGGTCCGATGATAAATCAAAAGTTTTTGTATAAACCTCAGTTTGCACACTATAATCATTGTTGGTGTCTTTGTCAAGATAATATGAAGTGCTGTCAATTGGGATTGTTAGATATACACCAGTATAGGTATCTCCATCAAGTATGGAAACATCATCTTTTGGAGATTTATTGATTTCCAAATTTTTTGCATATTTTGTTGGATTAAGAATTTCATGCAAGGCATTGAAAATATCAAGAGAATTGCTTATTCCATCGTAGGTGGTGTATAGTCCACTTGTCAAATCCTGAGGTTCGCTTTTTACATAATTATTGGCAAATTCTGTAGAAGAGAAATTTTTGATATATATGCACTTGTATTGACTCCAAAAGAGTTCGGAGTATTGTGAGATGTATTCTGAAGAACTTGTCAATGAATATTTATAGCCATTGCCTTGTTTTTGCTTCAAAGCAAACAATGGTTTTGTGTCGTCAATCAAAAATACCTTAACGGCATGATTTCCCGCTTCATCATAGACATCCAAGATATACAAGCCCGAGTTTGTCAAAACATATTCAGAAGAAATAGAGTTTGAGTTTATTGAACTTTGAGCATTTCCCGCGTATTTAAGCCACCTATTGTTTGTTGTTGACATATCAAGCACGGCATTTACAGGCAAATATGACTCATTTTCGTATGATAGAAAAGAAGATAGCAGTAAAGATAATGATGCACTATCTGCACTGTAAAAAGTTGCATCTTTCAATTCGAAGTATCGATAATATGCATAAGTTGATGCTCCGCTTGCCTTTTCTTTCCAAGACAAAACAATTTTTTGATTTGTTGTGAAATTTGACATTGTTGAAACGGGGATATAGTAGGTCGAATTTGTGATTTCCGAAACATTTGTTCCAACAATTGCACTTTTGTCAATTTCTTCTTTGTCGATTGTGAATCTTTGCTCTCTGAAGTAAGCCCCGTTTGTTGAAATATTCAATTTTGATGTGTCATTTCCAATTTCATTTGAGAAAAACATTCTTATTGTGTAATGAGCGCTTTCCGTCAATGTTGTTGATTTGCTGGAACTGTCATATCTTGAAATATTTTCAATTGCAATGCCGTTTGTGCCACCGAAATCCGAAATATAATTGCCATTGAAGTCTTTTGCATAGATTCTGACTGAAACTGATTTGTTGTATGGGTCATCCTTTGTTGTGTCAGCGACAACGACATCATTATTGACAAATTTGTCAGCATACACAACTTCATTGTTTGCCATAACTGTTATTGAAGGGACTTCTTTTGAGATTTCAAAGTAGAAGACTTGATAGAATAATTTGTCTCCAGTCAACACATTTTCTGATGAATAATATTTGTCAAATGTGTATGCGATTATGTAGATATATGTGCCAGTTGAACTCTCCGCCTTGCCAGTGAAATCTGTGCGATACAATTTATTTTCATTAAAGTAGGCACCACTGTCTGTGTATGCGGGAGAAATTTGAGTCAATGAATAAATTGAACTTGTTCTTATTTTTGACAATGTTGCATTTGAGGTGAATTTTATAGGGGTTTGATTTGTTTTGACAGGGGTCAAACCGCCATTATTTATATAATTGACAATATTACTTATCGTAAATATATTGCTAATTTTATCATTTTCTATTTCTTGTGAATAGTCGATGTTTGAATTCAAAAATCCGCTTGTGATGTCCGCACTTTTTTCAAACTCACCTGTTTCAAAATCTTTTGTTTTGAGTTCTTTTGTAGGTCTTATATTGTTTTCGTCAGGAGTGCCATCCATGTCAGTGTATAACGCTTGATAGCCATAAATATAAACCTGCGCGTTTCTTGTTATTGCTGTTAAACCTGTCAAAGAGTGCTTTGTTGTTATTGTTGTTTCGCCCGATTCTGCCGTGTTTGTTGTTGTGACAAGAAGAATGTCATTGAATGAAAATGAATAATCTCCAACATCATAGAAATACACCGTGCAAGTGTGATTTGTTTCGTCAGTTTTGTATGAAATTATTTTCTCGCCAGTTGAAACAATGGTTTTGTTGTCGCAATCATAGAGCAATTTTTCAACATAAGTTGCATTTGAGAAACTTTTGAGTATCGAAATATCATATCTTTCATAGTCATAAGTGATAGATGGGATTTTGTTCTCATTTCCCTTTGCAGAAAAATTTGAATACAATTTGAATGAAGAAGATTCTTTTGTTGACAATTCAATTGTGCTATCAAAATTTGAAGATGTTATTATTGGCCTATTGTTGTAAAGATAATGTTCGTTTTGGTCAATCACATAGAATGAATATTCCAATTCGCATGCTTGGTCAGTGAATTCGCTCTCGGTTTGGTCAGACTTCCCGTCAGTGCATGAAACTTCTGTATAAGTAATAGAAACAGTGTAGACGCCTTCAACAATATTCCCATTGCTGTCAGCAATTGAAATCACATTGTTTTGGGAAGCGGTTTCTTTTGCAAAAACCATTTCAAATTTTTGTGGAGAGTTTGGACTTCCCTTGAAGTATACTTTTCCATCGGTGACGAAATCACTTGTTGTTGTGGTGAGTGCAACCCCATTGACTGTGACTGTGACACTGTTGATGAGAAAAAACTTGAAATTCTTTGTGTCAGATGTGTTTGGATAATACACATAACTATATATTCCCTCCGAGCCACTGCTTCCAGTGATGAAACTCAATGTCAATTTCTTTTCCTTGGAAAGTTCGGTGTAATAAGAAAAGATGTTTGAAGAAATCAAACTTGAGTCCGTTTTTTCACCACCAAGGGTGTCTTGTATGTCAAAGTAGTTTGGCATAATCGCATTTGACACTTCGACTGCGCTGGTGTTTTCTGCTTGGGTGAGGTTTTTTTCAGGTGTCAGCACTGCATATCCAGTTCCAGCAAGGCAAAAGGCAAAGAAACTAAACAAAATTTTTTTGAAAATGTTTTTTTCTCTTTTCATATTCACTCTCCATTTTATTTTCAATAATCATTTTAACACAAAGAAAAAATAATTCAAAATAAATAGCGTAATATTATTATAAATAATATAAAATAAATAATACATAAAATCATATTTATACAATTTTTTTGAAATTTTTGAGCAATTTTCTTTCCACGGTAAATACGAATAAAAAATCAATTTTAATGAAAATATTGAAAATAAGCATAAAAAATACAAAAAAATATAAAAAAATATCATTTTTTTGATATTTTTGATAATTTTTTGATATTTTTGAAATAATAATTTTGTGATAAATTTCTTGAAAAAGTTGACTTTATATATCAGTGCATTTGTGCCAATGTATGTTTTGGTGTTTGTGAAACTTGTTGTTGAAATTCTCAATCAAAATTTTTCATTGAATGTGCTAAACAGCATAAATCTTGTCACTTTGGTTCTTCTTATCGCAAGCGGAATTTTTGGACTTGTGTGGAATGTTTTTTATTCAAAAGGAAAAAATATTGAAGTTGAAATTGTCGATTGTGTCAACATCACTGACCAGCATTTTTTGGGCTATTTTTCTCTTTTTGTCTTTTTTGCAATTCCGCTCAATTTGGCATACATGAGTTCATATTGTGTGTATGTGATTGTTTTGGTGATGATAGGAATTGTTTATATAAACAACTCACTTTTTTATATAAATCCGCTTCTAAACTTGCTTGGATACAAATTTTTTGACATAACATGCAAAAATATAGACGGAGTAATGATGAAATTGAAAATTTTTTGTCGTGGGGAGATAATCAAGGGAATGCGTTGCGAAATCGTGATAAAGGACAATCATTTTTGTTTTGTTGACAAAAATTCAAGACATGGCAACAAAAAGTGTGGATAAAATGCAAATAAGTTGAAATTTATGGAAAAAATTTTTGAAAATCTGTTAATTTATTTGACAACTTTTTGCAGTTTAGGTAAAATAATGACAAATTTACTTGTTAAAATCGGATTTTGAAAGTAAATTTGAGAGTTAATAAGTAAGAATAAGGGAGTTTATTATGGGAAAGAAAGAAAAACAAGTTGAACAAGATCCAGTTTCTGCAATGTTGGCTCAACACGGAATCGACCAAGTTGTCGGCATCGATGTTGCAAACTCAACAATCAAAGCGTGGACTGATGATGGCAAAAAAGCTTATTACAGAAACACTGTAAAGGAAATCAAGGACGCCGGTCTTGTTTATTCGTTCAAGACTGACTATCATATGTATGTTCTTGACAACAATGTTTATGAAGTTGGTGACATCACAGTTGCTGGACAAGGTGCGAGAGGAAATTCTCGTTATGGTTCAAAAGCGTTCAGAGTTGAAGCAGCAATTGGTATCGCAAACTTGATGGAAGTTGGCACAAACAAAAAATTGAGAGTTGTCACAGGTGTTCCAAGTTCTTTGTCAAAAAACAACAAAGTTTTGGACGATGTGAAAAAGAGTTTGCTTGGCGATTTTGCAATCAAAAGCGTTTTGTGGGACAAAGTTGAAGATATCACATTCAGCATTGTTGATGTTTTGGTCGTTCCACAACCTCTTGGCACACTTTACACATATTTGTGCAATGAAAGCGGACAAATTGACCAAAAACTTGTTTCTCAAAAGGCACTTGTTGTCGATATAGGTTGGGGAACAACTGATATTGCTATTTTGGAATCTGGAAGGGTTCGTTCAACATTCGGTTTCGAAACAGGAACATCTGACTATATTTCAGCAATTCAAGAGGAAGTCAACAACGATATGCCAGAAGCAAATATTCAAGCATTGAATCCACACGAACTTGATATCAAACTTTTGGAAAACACAAGTGTTGAAACACCATTCGGAACATTCGATTTGGCAAAGTATGTAGAACACAACAAAGAAGACCAAGCAGACAAAATCTATTCTGAAATCATGGGACTTGGTCTTGAATTTAGTAAGTTCTACAAAATCATCTTCACAGGTGGTGGCGCATTGCTTTACAAACAACATTTGATTGAAAAGTTCAATGACCCAAGACTTATCATTCATGAAGATTCAGTTATGGCAAATGCTCATGGGTTCTACCTTTTGGGAAGACAATAAAATTTCAAAAAATGTCGATTTATTCGGCATTTTTTTATGTGATAAAAGAGTTTTTAATCAAAAGTGTTGAACCTTTCAAACAAAAAACTTGTTGCAATATTACTTTGATTGAGTGTTTCACGCACAAATCTTGCCATTTTTGTTTGATGAGAATTTTTTCATAAAAAAAGAACACACTTTCTCTGTGGGGAAATCCCGATAGTGAGAATGTGTGTTTTTCGTTATTTACTTAACAAGCCAAGCAAGAAATCTCTTCCCGCAGCAGGTTTGTCATCTCCTCCGCCAAGATTAAATCCAAAGTTTGGTGGTGGAGCAGATGAAGCGCTTGAACTGTTGTCCACTGGCTCTGACAATGAATCTTGCTCTGGTGCTGGAGCAGGAGTGGGTGCAGGCTGTGGAGCAGGAGCAGGTTTTGGTGTTGGAGCAGGTTGAGGAGCAGGTGCAGGTGCTGGCTCTGGTGCTGGTTGTGGTGTAGGTTGTGGCGCTGGTGCAGGAGCGGGAGTTGGCTCAACTGGTGCAGGCTGTGGAGCGGGAGCAGGAGCAGGTTGAGGTGCTTGTGCTTGCTGAACAGGCTGTTGAGGTTGGGCATATTGTTGTTGAGCATACTGCTGTTGTGGCTGTTGCATATATGCTTGTTGAGGTTGTTGCATATATGGTTGTTGTGGATATTGAGGCTGTTGCATATAAGGCTGTTGCATATATGGTTGTTGTCCATATTGTGGGTCATACATTCCATTGTATGGTATTCCGCCATAAGGTTGTGAGCCGTATTGTGAACCATATCCATTTGGCATTTGTTGTTGCATGTATGGATTGCCAAACATCTGTCCTGGCATCCCATTCAAATTCATCATTTGCCCTTTTTGAACAAGAATTGTTTTTGAACCACGCTTTGCTCTTTCAACAAGATTGAGACCCAACATTTCGAGTTGGCGGATTGTTCTATTTATGAATCTGTCCTCAAAATCGGAAATATACGCTTCAACATCGTCAACATATTCTGTTCTGACAGGTTCGGTGACAAAAATCGCCTCCAAACTGTTCAGTTGTTTGCAGAACGCCAAAATATTTGTGACGGTGATAAATTTTGTCTTTGTTGTTGAGAGTTCTGGATCCTCAGAGAGTTGTTCAAGAACATCTATCAATTCTTTTAGTGTTATGTCAGTTCTCATAATCCCTTTCCTAAATTAAATTTTTATATACAGTTTATTATATAATCTAAAAAAGACGCTTGTCAAGCAAATAAAGGGGAAAAATTTGTTGAAATTGTGGAAATTTGTTTTGAAATTGAATTTGTTTTTATTATAATATATATGTGAAATTCTAACAAAGGGGGAATGATGCTCGATTATTGGATTGACGGCGAACGAGTCAACATTGATGAAGAAGTTGTCACTGAATCAATTTCGCATGATATTGTTGGCGACAAATTTGTGACAAAAAAGACGTTCAACAAGACGGTGTCAACTCAAATCTACACACAATCAAATGGTGTGAGCGTGTGTTTCAAACTTGACGACAATGGGGCAAATGAATTTTTTGAGATTTTGTTTGTTCTTGTTGAAAAGCAAATTCAAAAAAATGTTTTGACTGCGTCACGAACGGCTCAAGTTTGGATAAATAAAATTGACGACACACATTATCACATTTTGATGAACGACGACACAAATCATGAAAACACACTGACGCTTGCAACAATAAAAGACGACTCAATTCAACTTTGCACTTTGAATGCAACAAAAATTCTGCAACACGACATTGCAAAAGGAAAATATCTTTTGTTTAGTAGTGTTGAACAAATTGACGAGAAAAAATCGTTGTATGTTGTTGGGGTCTACGACTTGTCGGGGATTATGTTGAAATCATTTGTCGACTGTGAGTCCGAAAAGGAACTTGTCTACAAGTTTGAACAGCCCGATGATGAAAAAGTGTTTGTTGGAATTGAAAACGGAAAGAAATTTAAGAGAATTGACAAGTTTATCTTTCCGCAAGAAGTGAATGCCGAACCCGAACCGCCTAGCGGGGAAAGCAATTCAACGGAAGGACAAAACGAGCAATAAAAAAGGAGAATGAGAAATGAGAAGTTTGATGCTTGAAAGTTTTGGCAATAATATCGGTGCAATTATTGCGGTTATTGTTGTCGTTGTGATTTTGGCGCTGGGTGCAGTTTTGTATTTCGCAGTGTTCCACAAGAAAAATGTCGAAAAAATAAAGGCAAACAAAGAAAAAAGAGATGCTGAAAAAGCAGAAAAGGCAAGCAGGGATGCAAAAAACAAGGCTTATGATGAAGAAGTTTTTGCAAAAATGAATGCGAAAAAAGATGATGAAGCAGACGAAAAGACAAGTCAAAATGTCATGAATGTTGTTCAAAAACAAGAAAGAACAATGGTTGATACATCAAAAATTGAAAACAATGCAAGACAGGGAGATGACAAAGGGCGAGATAGTGTTGTGTCAGTTTTGCAAGGAAAGCAATTCTCTGGAAAAGTTGAAGTTGAGAAAAAAGAACCAACTCAAAACGAAGACAGAGCAAGCGGTGTTTTGAATGTTTTAGGCGTGAAAACGGACAAAAAGGAGGATGAATAAAAATGCCAATGATTGATAATTTGGTGGGTTCACTCACTGGGAAAAGTGCTGAAAAAAGCGTTATGGCAACGGGATTG
Organism: uncultured Lachnospiraceae bacterium; assembly: GCA_964541815.1. GTDB lineage: Bacteria > Bacillota > Clostridia > Christensenellales > UBA1242 > Caccovivens. The sequence goes on along the minus strand of CAZIRI010000014.1, from coordinate 5,379 downwards.
AATGGCAAAGCAAGAGATGCTTTTGGATACCTTGTGAGAGAAAGCGGTTTGTCGTGGAGAATGAATGTTGAGCATGTCATTGTTTCGGGGCCAATAAAGTTGCCTGCAATTGAATGTGCCGTTGTTGGTGCGGATGAAAAAACGGGGGCAGTTGTTGTTCCAAATGACCAACTCACATTCAACGAAATCGGAAAAATCGCTATTGTTATGTTCAATGGCGAGTCAGTCAAAGGGGTGTATGTTTTCCCTGTTGATGACACAGTGTTGAAACCAAAACTTTTTTCAAGATTTAAGAGAGACAAAAAGACTGGTGATGTGAAAATCAGCACAAAGGGTCTTGAATCTTGCGAAGAAAACAAGTTTGGAATGGTTTTCAGCGATTATATAGTCAAAGGTGTCTAAAAAAAAGTCTTGAAAGTCAAATTTTGACAATCAAGGCTTTTTTATTTTCACAAATTCTTGTGAATTTTCGAATTTTTCAAATATTTTTGTGGTATTTTCTATATATTCCAATCGTTTTGCATTGTGTTTTGGGTTGTGAGCGAGAGCGTCACATTTCTGCACTTCAAAAAGCGTTCTTGACAAATTTAAGTCCGCTGAAATGTCATTTTCAGTGAGTGGCGTGTCGTGATGAGAGATTATGTTGCATATATATTGTATATAATCTTTTGGAAATTCCAAACGACTTAAAATTTTGTTTGCAATGTCGGAAGAAACGGCGGGATGACTTTTGAAATGGCGAATTTCCCCGTCTTCTTGATATGAAAATGGCTTGCCAATGTCATGCAAAAGCAACGACAAACGGACATCAAAATTGTTTGGCGAAAAACTTAACGCACTCAATGTGTGTTGCCAAACATCAAGATGATGATGTGGGTGCTTATGCTCAAAACCAATCATGGAAGAAATTTCAGGAATCACATCCAAAAGATTTTGCATATTTTCGTTTATGTGGGTGACATCATTGTCACTGGTCAAAAGTCTTCTTAAAAAAATTTGAGAATTGTTCATAAAATTTCCTTTTCATATATTATATAGAAAAAGGTTTTTTTTGTAAATGCTTTGCCCGTTTTTTCTGAAAGAAATCACCAAATGTGCATTGAATTTTTTGATAAAATTTGTGAAAAATTAAGCATTTTGCATATTTTTGGACACCGTTTTGTGTGATTTGTGCATAATTTTGAACACTCAAAATGCAGTTTTGTGCGTATTTTTGGATAAGGGGCAATTAATCTATCCATTTTTAATGGAAATTTGCGGAGAATTCTCCCATTTTTTTTCATTAGGTTTCTCATTTTATAGACTTTTTAGGTGTTTTAATATCGTTTTGACGAGATTATAATGCTTTAATAATGAATTTCATATTAAATCAAAATATTTTTGAAAAAGTTATGTTTTTTTGAATTATATATGTTATAATGAAAATACCTAAACTAAAATTAAGGAGAAATGGAATTGAAAAAGAAAATATTAAGTGTTTTACTCGCAATTTTTATGTTTGCACCTTGTATGTTTATGTTTACGGCATGTGGTGGTAATGGCGATGACAATGGCAACAATAACCACACTCACGAATGAAGAGAATCAATTTTACTTATCATATCAATTATTTAGAGGGAATAAAATGAAATCAAAGGAAAAAATTGTATTGGGTCAATTTTTTACAAAAGAGAATTCATGGCTTAAAACACAAGTTGTGGAATTTATAATTAAATTCGACTGTAAGACTGCATTTGATCCATTTGCTGGTGGCGGTCATCTTTTAGAATCGGCGAAAAAACTTGGAATTAAGAATTTAATTGGTATGGATATTGATACTAATTTAGGTTGGAAATTTAATGATTCTTTAATTTCAATACCACATATAGATGAGCAAACTATAATTATAACAAATCCACCTTACCTATCAAATTATTCTGCGTCAAGAAAAAAAATAATGGACAATGTTAGAATGTATTTTAATAGCACCAACTATGACGATTTATACTTGCTAGCCCTTGATAATATGTTAAAAGCACAAAAATATGTTGTAGCAATTATTCCTGAAACTTTTATTAATTCCAATTATAAGCAGAAATATTTATTGAATTCAATTACAATCCTTGAGGATAATCCTTTTGATGATACCGATACACCTGTTATTGTTGCTTGTTTTGATGGCAAAGTAAAGCCCCTTTCACAAATTAATGTTTACAAAAATGAAACATTGATTAATGATTTAGATTCAATTGAAAATATGAGATTGTGTCCTAATAACAGCATAAAGTTATCATTTAATGATCCAAATGGTTGGTTAGCTGTCAGGTGTGTTGATTCTACGAACCCGAATAATATGTTAAAATTTGATTTAAAAACAAATATTAATTATAATTGGGAATGTGGAATTAAAGTTTCATCGAGATTGTTAACTTTAATAGGACTCGACATTCCAGAAAGTCTGAGATTATTATTTATTGCAGAGTGTAATAATATTCTAAATAAATTAAGAAAAGATACAGGAGATATTATTTTGAGCCCATTTAAGGGAAATATGAAAAATGGAACTAGAAGGCGTAGATTGGATTTTAGAACATGTCGAGCAATTATTGAAATTGCTTATAAAAATATAATGGGTTCTGGATGTAATGGAGGAAGATATGGACAATTATCATTATTTTAATTATTCAAGAAATAATCCTGAGGAAATATTTGACCCTTTTTATGCAAAAAATATGGTAGTAATACCATCGAATTCTTCAATTGAAAATAATTTGACAAATAAAAATGCTCGTATGATAGAGTGTATTACAGCATTTAAAGTTTTAATTTCTCAGGGCTGTGATGTTAAAAACGAATCAATAGTAAAAATTGTTAATGAGATTGTTGATATTCTTACAAATACTAAAAACATCAATTATTCAGCATTTTCTCAATTTTTTATGGTTTATAATTCTACTTATAGTTATTTTACTGGATTAGAAGGAAAAGATAGATTTGATTTTGTTTATCAAATGTTAATAAGATATTGTAAGGAACGCCATGATATGTATTGTAGTCATGGGTATACAAATTCCATTTTGCAAGTGATGTGTGATAATTATTCTCACAAGCGCAATGGAAAAACATCTATAGATAAAATTTTATCTATATTGTCTCCATATAAATTAAAACATATTACAAATATTCAGCAAATCAATGAAACAAGTTCCTATTTTTTACCAGATAAAGGAGATCATAAATTATTTGAAGATTTTTTGCAAAAATATAATTTAAAAATGGAATCAAGAGCCATTGAACAAAACAAACGTCCAGATATTGTTTTTAATTGCAATGGTCATTATTATATTTGTGAGCTAAAAACTATGAAGGGTAATGGTGGAGGGCAAAACAAACAAATTGTTGAAGTCGCATATTTTATAAAATTTAGTGAACAGGATAGTCGGTTTCATTATGTTGCTTTTTTAGATGGGGATTATGCGAATACTTTATTCTTTTCTAATATGCCTAAAATTGTAAGTCAAAGAAATGACATTGTTAATGCATTGCACCAAAATTCATCAAATTACTTCGTTAATACTGCTGGGTTTAAGAAATTGATAGAAGATGTATTTGTATAAGTTTATCAAATTGTTTATTACATAGTTGTTTTTATATAAATGACTTTATCATAATTTTTGAATTCATCACTGACAGCAAAAAAGAATGAGAGACCTAGTCCAGTTTATTGTGGTTTGAGCGAATGCGATGTTGATTATAATGGTGGATATAGAAACAATTATAGGCTGATTTATTCAAATGATGGGTTGATTTTTAAAACAAATTCGCATTATACAAGTTTTATTGCGGTGGAATAAGGAGTAGAAATGAAAAAATATATTTTTGATAGATGCGAATTTAAGTGGTCAGAAGAATTTTATAAATTGATTAAAGATAGATTTGGTTTGCCTGAATGGTTTGGAGAAAATGCTGACGCTTTGTGGGATATGCTTACAGGATTTATAGAAACACCATGTGAGGTAGTTTTTGAAAATTTTGATAAAAAAGAAAATGATTACAACGAAAGGAATATAACTTTAATTCTAAATTGTTTCAAAGATGTTGAAAAAGAGTATCCAACAAAGTATAAAGTCATATTTAAGTAAAGATTTAGACGTGAATATATAGATTTAGTGAAACTGATAAAAAATTTGCCTGTGGCAAGTTTTTAGCGAAAGCCAGGGGGCAACTTTGTTGCGGTCAGGCTCCGACAGGAGCGAACCACCGACACATAATAACATGACAAGAGGTGTCCCACCTTATAGCGTGCTGTCGCACGCTATAAGGGATGTGGGGTATCTAAGATTGTGGTTCTTCGTGCTCCATCAATCACTTGTAAGTTTGCTTTTGCGAACTTTTTTTCTTTTCCCAAAACCTTGTTTACAAAAACATATTTTTGACGCTTGTTTTTGAAAAAGAAAAAGTGGTTGGATTGAGTGGACTATGGTCTACCGACCCCACCTTTGAGAGCGAAGCGAAGTGCGTTAAGAAAAGTGTATGTTTTTAAGTGGGTTTATACGCATACTCTTGAATGTGCCTAAAATAAAGGCTTTTAAGCATATCTAAAAGTCTTTTGATGTCAAACAAAAATGCACACTTGACATCAGTTGACATCAAATGTGCCCTTTTACTCAAAATTATGTGGTCTAAAACCATATAAAACTGCCTAGAACTAATCATTACTTTTTTATACTTTTCACATAAATATTTAATACAATTATTAAAATCCTATGGTATAATATTTTTATAAAGTATGGCAAGGAGTAATTTATGAGTAAAGAATATGAATTTATAAAAGATTGTGGAGTTTTTTTTGTATCAACTATAAAAGGAACAAAACCCGCCACAAGACCATTTGGAGCAATTATGGAAGTAGATGATGATTTATATATATCTACTGGCAAATCCAAAGATGTATTTAAGCAAATTGTATATAAACCACCAATACAAATAGTTGCTCTTAAAAATGGAACAAGACAATGGGTTCGTGTAACAGGAAATTCAATAATTGTTGAAAATAAAGATTTAAAACAAAAAATGTTAGATGAAAATCCAATTCTTTATAAAAGATTTTTAGGTGTAAATGATGACAACTTTGCTCTTATAAAAATTATTAAAAAGAATGTGGAATTTTTTGAATAAACAAAGAATGAAACTTTATACAAAAATTTGTTGTTTATGGTATAATCAAATCATAAGATAAAAAACTATATCTAACATTAAGGTTTTTGCTATTATCATAGTTTATTGTTTAAGTTTTTTTAATAAAAAAATTAAAATTTCCCATTGAAATACCTTATAGCGTATTTCATATACAAAAAGGAGAAAAAATTATGAATACAAACAAAAAAATTATAAATAAAG
>CAZIRI010000013.1:28849-29093 GCA_964541815.1 uncultured Lachnospiraceae bacterium | reverse complement strand
AATCACAACAAAAACCAACCACCCACTTGCAACCAAAACCCAACACTCAGCCACCAACCTTCAACAACCCCCAACAATCACTCACCCAATATCCCATAAAAAGAAACATCAATCCCCAATTCGCACCAAATCTCAGCCCAACCCCCAACAAAATCCCCACAAAACACCCAAACAAAAAAAAGGAAAGCAAAAACAATTTTTCTCCCCCAAAAACAAACCCACAAAAATGTATCAAAACCAACAA
>CAZIRI010000013.1:0-28749 GCA_964541815.1 uncultured Lachnospiraceae bacterium | reverse complement strand
AAAATATAAAAAAATATAAAAAAATATAAAAAAATATAAAAAAATATAAAAAAATATAAAAAAATCGCCGAAAAACCTTGAAAAATCAAAATTTTTGGCGAATTTGCAATTTTTGTGGAAAATAATCACGCTGAAAATTTTCTCACAAAATTTGGCGCAGAAGGAGAGATTTGAACTCTCGCGACCTGTTACAGCCCTACTCCCTTAGCAGGGGAGCCTCTTCAACCTCTTGAGTACTTCTGCAAAACTTCAAAAGTTATTGATATAATAACATATTTATTTGCCCCTTGTCAACATTTTTCACAAATTCATTTCAAACAATTTTAATTAAATTCAAAAAAGATTTCAAATAGTTTAGAGATAAAAAACAAATGTGATATAATAACTGTGGAAGTGAACAAATGGCAAATGTTTTTGATTATATAAAAAAATATGGTGATAAATCTTTTTCCAAAAAAGGTTTTTGTGATATTGACAATTTGATTTTCAGCGAAATGGCGTATTTTAATTTTGAAAAAGCAGTGCAATCTTATCCAACAACAAAGAGAGCAAAACTCTGCACTGCCGTCAAAAAAGTTTTCTCAATTATCCCGAAACAAAAAATGATAATGGGCTTGATTGTCCCAAAAAAAATCAAGGAATTGGTGGACAAGACAAGTCAAACAAAGCGATTTGGCAACTTGCATGTGTCAAACTACACAAATGTCATTGACGAAATTTCATGCTGTCAATTCTCGGCAATAACTTTCCACACAAAACAATTTTTGTATGTCGCTTTCCGTGGCACTGATGACACTGTGGTTGGTTGGAGAGAAAATGCGGAGATGATGACCAAATGCCCCGTTCAATCGCAAATTCTTGCAACTGAATATCTAAACAAAGTCGCATCACTTTTCCCAGATCTGCCACTTTATGTCGGTGGACACTCGAAGGGTGGAAATTTGGCAACTTATGCAACAATTCATGCGAAAAAAGAGACACAAAATAGGATTGTAAGAACCTTCTCAAATGACGGACAGGGATTTTTGGCAGAGTTTATCAACAAAAGAAAATTTGAGAGCGTCAAAGAAAAAATTGTTCACATAATCCCCGAAAAAGATGTTGTTGGGGTTATATTTGATGAATTTTGCGGGCAAAAACGAATTGTAAAATCTTCCGCACAGGGAATTTTTCAGCATGACGGACTGACTTGGAAAATCAAGGACAGCGATTTTGTCACATTGCCTGCAACAAAAAAATCAGCAATAATTTTTCAAACTGGGATAAATTCTTTATTTCAAAACACAACAAAAAACACAAAAATCGAACTCACAAACAGCCTTTACACCTTTGTGAAAGAGACCAACCTGTCAACTCTTATGGAGTGCAAAAAGTCATCACTCAAACTCATTCGCAGTTTTTTGAAATTAAATCCAAATGTTCGAAAATTCATAATAAATCTCGTCAAAACATATCTTTCCGCAACAAATCCACTGTTAAAACAAAAAAAATGATCGACTTTTCAAAATTTAATAACAATAAAGGGCCATGCAAATTTTGCAAAGCCCATTTTTTTTGAATTTTGTTCAAATTTTTATGGAATTATGTATTTTTCATCTTTGTTTGGAAGCATAACACTGTTCTCAAAACCCTTTTTCTTGAGCAATGAGAATGTCGCAATTTTCCCATCTTCAACCCCTGGTTGATTGAATGCATTGACATCAAAAAGTTCTCCAAGAATTGCAATTTCAAACATGTTAAACATAAACAATTCACCAAGAGTGAAAGCGTTCAACTCATCCAAAACAATGGTGTTGTTCACTTTTTTCGCCTTTGTCAAAGCATATTTCACTGACTCGTTTTCAATTGGGAGCAAACTTTCGAAATCTTTGCCACACAAATAATCCAAATCTTCAATCCCAAAATTTTCATTTGGAATTGTGATATGCGATTTTTGTTTTTCAACTGATACAAATGTGACAATTTTATCAAAAGGCCCCTCAACAAAAAGTTGTTGCAAACTATGCTGGTCGGTTGCACCCACAGAACAAATTGGAGTTATCCCAACATTCACAAACTGTTTTTTATTGTTGAAACGCTTTCCAATGCTCTCCGCCAAAAGTTGAGCATACCACTCCGCATACGAACGCAATCTGCTTGAATATGGCATCACAACATTCACTTTTTTGTCTTTGTGATAATATGCAAATTCAAGAACCGCTTTCATCAACGCCGGATTTTCGACAATTTCAAGACTTCTCTTTTTCATTGTTTTTGCACCCAAAAGCATTGACTTGATATCAACACCAATCATTGCAGCAGGCAAAAGCCCAACTGGCGTCAACACAGAAAATCTCCCGCCAACATTTTGTGGAACAATGAAAGTTTTGACTTTCATGTCCCCTGCAATTTTTGCCAAATATCCGTCCTTGCTGTCAGTTGTGAAAACAAAATGTTTCGCCAAATCTTGAACACCCGCAGATTTAAGGTTGTCAACAGCAAGCATAAATTGTGACAAAGTTTCAGTCGTTTTTCCACTTTTTGTGACAATATTAAAAAGAGTTTTCTTGACATCAATCAAATTGAAAAGCGATTCAATTTTTTCAGCATCAATATTATCTTCAACAAAAACCATTGGAGCGTTTCTCTTCTCTTTTGACAACAAATTGAAATTGATTGGAGCAAGCGTGTCAAAAATTGTCTTTGCACCTAGTGCGCTTCCGCCAATCCCAAACACAACGAAATAATCAAAATCCTTTCTTGCTTGCGATGCAAATTTTTGCAAATCTTCAACGACTTCACCATTTTCATCTTCGACATCAACCCAACCAGTCATGCCCATGCCAATTTTCTCAACAAAGAGGTTCAGTGCATTTTCGCCCTGCAAAATATATCTGTGCAACTCTTCATCCGTCAGCCCGTTTTGCCCCAAGTTTGCACTCATCATGTTGTTGTAATCAAATCTTAAACTCATAAAATACTTCTTCTCCCGTTCTGTTTCATTATATACTTTTTAATCATGAAAAAGCAAATTTTTTTCTTGAAAAAAGTGAATTTTTTTGCGTTTTTTCACATAATTTACTCTATATGAAAGATTTGACAAACAATTTGGGAATAACAATTGATTATGCTATTTCAAAAGAGCTTTCCACCTGCACCACTTTACCCCAAAGTGAGCGTGACAAATTCCTGATTCTTGCAAACAAATTTGAAATAACAATTTTTCGTTGTGGCTTGCTAACACTTGATTTAATCATTTTTTGCAATGAGTGGAAAAATCTGCAAGTGAAAACAAAGTCGTTCGACACAGAACTTTTGCGAGCGAAACTTGAAAGAAATTTATATAAATTTTGGAAAAAATTTGGCTTTAATGAATTTGAAATTTCGCTCATTCAGCGTAAATCAAAGTGAAATATTTGACAAAATAATGTAGTTATGCAATAATATACTTCAAAAGGTGCTTTTATGGAAACTTACAAAAGAAAAAAAACAATTTATGAACTTATTTTCAAGCGATTTTTTGATTTTATTTTGTCACTGCTTGCAATTATTATTCTTTCTCCAACTTTTTTAATTCTGATTATTGTTTCAAAAATTTCCTTGGGTGGAAATCCTTTTTTTTCACAATATCGTCCTGGAAAAAATGGCAAAGTTTTCAAATTTTTCAAGTTTAGAAGCATGACAAATGATGTTGATGAAAACGGAAATTTGTTGCCAGATGAAAAAAGAATAACAAAATTTGGAAAATTTATAAGAAAAACAAGTCTTGACGAATTGCCACAACTTTTCAACATCCTTAAAGGAGATATGAGCATTGTTGGCCCTCGTCCACGACTTGTCAAAGATATGATTTTTTATGACAAAGATACCCTTATGGCTTATGCTGTTCGCCCAGGCCTGACTGGCCCATCACAAGTTTCTGGCGGTCGAAGCGAAGCAAGTTGGGATAAAATTTTTGAGGCAGACTTGAAATATTCGCAAAAAGTCACATTATGGAAAGACATCAAAATTTTGTTCCAAACAGTGATTGCTGTTTTCAAAAGTGACAGTTCCGCTGATGGTTCCGCTTCAAGCAAAAGAGAATATTATTATTGTGATTATCTATTGAAAGAACAAAAAATTTCAAAAGAACAATACAATCTCGGTCTTGAAATGTCACAAGCAATCATACAAGAAAATGGGATAGTTTCCTATCAAGAAGAACTTCACCAAAAAAGTTAAAAAGGTGTTTTATGGGTATAACAGAATCAATTTCAACATTTTTTTGCGGTCTATTCGGCACTAATTCGTGGCTGGCAACTTTTTTGATTGCAATAATTCCCCTAATCGAACTTAAAGGAGCAATTCCATTTGGAATAAGCGCAGAATTTTGGGGTGAAAATGCACTTTCACCAATGATGGCAATGCTGTTTGCATTTCTTGGAAGTTCTCTTGTTTGTCCAATTTTGGCGCTGATTTTCAAACCTATTTGCAACTGGCTCTCAAAATACAAATTTTTTGCTTCAATAATAAATTTTTTCACAGGTTCAGCGAAAGAAAAAAGTGAAGAAGTGAACAGCAAAATTCAAAATGAAAATGACAAGAAAAAAACAATCATAAAAATGCTTGAAGTCTTTTTGTTTGTCGCATTCCCAGTTCCACTTACGGGAGTTTGGACTGGCACATGCCTGTCTGTGCTTATGGGATTGAAATATTGGCAAACATGTCTTGCGGTCGTTCTTGGAAATTTGCTTTGTGGTTTTGTTGTTGCACTTGTGTGCATTGCATTCCCTGGTTCTGAAATGATAATAATATACATTTTCCTTGGAATTGTTCTTCTTGCAGTGCTCGCAAAAATCATTTCACATATTATCAAGAAAAATAAGTCAAAAAAAGAACAAGCAAAATAAAAATTGCTTGTTTTTTTATTCAACCGTCACACTTTTTGCTAAATTTCGTGGACGGTCGGGATTGTTTCCACGAATCACAGACACACGATATGACATATATTGCATCGCTCTTGTGATAAGACAAAAATCCAAATCTTTGTCAATTGTTGGAAATTTGAAAACATAATCAAATGCATTCTCATCAAAATTTCCACCACAAGTTGTCAGCAAAACAATTTTTGCCCCACGACTCTTTGTTTCAAAAGCATTGCTCAAAGTTTTGTCAAGAAGCATTGGATTTGTTGCAATCACAAAAACATATGTATTGTCATCAACAAGAGCCAAAAACCCATGTTTCAATTCCCCCGCAGGAAATGCGAATGAATTTATATAAGACACCTCTTTAAGTTTTAGGGAACATTCAAGAGAGGTCACATAATCATTTTGACGACCAATAAAAAACACTTTTCCCGTTTTTGAAACTTCTTCGCTCAACTCATCAAAAATTCTCAAATCTTGACTTTTTATTTCTTTTTTCAAGCTTTGTAATGAATCTTTTACTTTCATTAAATCCTCGCCCCACATTCCAAACTTGCCACCTACAAAATTTAGGCAAACATACAATGAAATGATTTGAGCAATATACGCTTTTGTTGAAGCAACTGAAATTTCTTTCCCAGCATAAACTGGAATTGTGAAGTCGGACATTCTGCTAAGCGCACTTCCAATTGAGTTTGTCACTGCAATGGTCTTTGCACCAGATCTCTTTGCAAGTTCACAAACAGCAATCATATCGGCCGTTTCACCACTTTGACTTATAAGCACAAAAAGCGTGCGATCAGTTATTCTTTCGTCAGAATATCTATATTCACTGGCAATATCTTCAGTCACCCTAATTTGTTTTGGAAAACACTTTAATGCATAATTGTATGCCATGAGAGCGACATGATAAGATGTTCCGCATCCAACAAAGACAATTTCATCTATTTTGTCCTTGAAACATGTGCTGAACATTTGTTCAAGAAAATCAGTCGACATATTGTCGCAAATTCGCTGAACAACATCACTTTCTTCATAAATTTCTTTTATCATATAGTGCGGGAAATTGTTTAGTTGAATATTTTCGTCATCTTTCAACACTTTTTGCAAATGTTTTTCCACGATATTTTGATTTATATCATAAAATTTCACATCATCGCATTCCAAGGTGCAAAATTCCCCGTCTTCCATAGAGTAGAAATCTTTTCCACTGAAACATATTGCATCGCTTGCCACAATACCAGTTTTTCCGTCCATACAAATATAGAGCGGACTTCTTCTTTTTGCAATAAACAATGTCTCTGGAAAATTTTTGTTTGCACAAACAAAAGCAAAACTCCCAGTCAACATTTTGCAAACAGCCATAAGAACAATAATTTTATCTAATTTTGTTTCTCCGTCATCAAGCATGTTCAAAAGTTTTACAACAACTTCACTATCTGTTTGAGATGTTAATTTCAAATTTGGGTCATTTGCATTCTGTGAAAAACCAAATTTTTCTTTCAATTCCATGAAATTTTCAATAATTCCATTATGAACAATCACCCAATCTCCGCATAAAAATGGGTGAGCATTTTCTTCGCTTGGTTTTCCATGAGTTGCCCACCTTGTATGCCCAATTCCCAAAGTTCCAATCATTGGTTTGGTGCTTTTGGATTTTAACACATCAATATTCCCAGTCGATTTCAAAACTTCAAACTTTTGGTTGTTCAAAACAGCAATTCCAGAAGAATCATAGCCTCGATATTCAAGTTGCTTCAAAAAGCCAATAAGTTTGTTGTCAAGACGTTCTTCTTTTTTTGAGGTATATCCTATTATTCCGCACATTTTCTATTTTTTATCCCCCAAATATTTTTTTGCTAGATTTGATTTAACTTCAGGTCTGCATCTTCCAATGACAAAATCATTTTGCATTGTATCCTTTGTGACGGTTGTTCCCGCACAAATATATGACCCCTCTGCGATTTTGACTGGAGCAATGATATTGCAATTGCTCCCAATGAAAGAGTTTTTCCCAACTGATGTGTGATGTTTTGTTTTTCCGTCATAATTGACAAAAATTGCTCCACATCCAACATTTGTCAAATCGCCAACATCACAATCACCCAAATATGCAAGGTGACTTGCTTTCACGCCATTTCCCAAAGTTGATTTCTTTATCTCAACAAAGTTTCCGACTCTGCAATTTTCGCCCACCAAAGCATGCTCTCTCAATCGAGCGAATGGGCCAACAACACAGCCTTTGCCAACAACGCTATTCACAAGATTGCTTTGCTCGACAGTGCAATCTTCAAATATTTCACAATTTTCTATGTAGTTGAATGATTTTATGTGACAGTTGTCATGAATAATTGTCTTCCCTTTTATGATATTAAATGGGTCAATCGTCACATTTTTTCCAATCACTACTTCATCATCAATCAAACTCAAATTTTTCATTTCATTTATTTCCATTTTTCTCGCCTTTGCATCAACACAAAAATTTCAATAGCACAAATATTATATCACACTTCATTTTGAGATATCAAGTGATTTTGTTATAAAAAATCCCACAAGAAAATATATTCTCATGGGAAGAAAAATGTTAAAAAAAATCAAGCAATTTTCATGCTTGACCTAAACCTTTGTTGCAACCTCCATTTCTTCATCGTTTTCTTCAACTTCAACAGGTTTTGTTTGTTCTTTTTTCGACAAAATTTGATAGACTTTGTATAATTTTGGGATATTGTATCGCAAAATCATAATTGATGGCAAATTCATAAGCAAATTCACTATGGCAACTGGAAGTGAAATTGCGAGCAAACAATCGCTTGGAAGAACCAAAAGGAGCAAAAATCCCATCAAACACCCCAAATAGTGATTGAGAAGTCCCTTGTTTGATTCCACCAAAAATGTTTCATAATAATCTTTGTTTGTTGGCTCCGCAACTTTCGACTTGCTAAATCCACCCAAACTGCCGAGTTCCCAAACATAATCTTTCCAAATTTTTATTTTGATTTTGTCATAAAAATGTTGTTCTTTCTTTGAAACATGAAAAAATTTATTGTTTGGAGAAAACCATTTCTTTGGCAAAACATGCACAAGAAGTGCTGTCAGCGCATCAACCAAAAATTGAAATGCAACTGCACCAACAATCATAAGCACAACAAGCCACGCTTCATATGGCAAATTGACAGCGAAAATATCAATGCAAGCAAGTCCAACAGAAAAAACGAAAATTATTGACAAATATAGTATCATTTTTTCTCCTTATCACACAAATATTTCAATTTTTTGCCATAAAATTCTTCATAAGTTTTCACCCACAAATCATAATTTTGATTTTTCATTCTCTCTGCATCTTCTTTGACAGAAAGAGATTCGTCTGGATAGATTGGAGGCAAAATATGAATTGCGTGCTTTTGAATTATTGAGCCGTCTGGATTCTTTTTGTCAGAATCTTCCATTGTCACAAACACTGGCAAAACAGGAACATTGTTTTGTTTTGCAAATTTGAATGCCCCATTTTTGAATGGTCTTGGTTTTCTATAATTTGGCCACAACGCTTGCTCTGGATAAATCAAAATTTTGTTCCCCTTTGCGAGCAAAACTGACACTGCATTGATAAACTTTTTCATTGTGTGAGCATTTCTGCTGAGAGGCAATGTCAAGCCATATCTCATAAAAGTTTTGAATTGAGGTGGTGGATTTGTGTAGTTTCCTTCCTTTATCACCTTATACAATCTCTTTTTTGGCAAAATTGGATTCAAGGATTTTTGAACGAAATAACTGTCATAAATTGCAAAGTGATTGCATGTGACGATTGCCCCGCTCTGTTGAATTTTGTCAAGATTCTCACTGCCAACAATTTTGTCAATCACAACAATTCCGTCGCTTATAAGTTTCTCAAAAAATTCCTCCCCCTTTTTCAATGTTATCGCAGTCAAAATTTTTGTCTTCAATTTCTTTTGCAAATAATCCACTTTGTTTGGGAGCAATTCAAGTTCTTCTGGGTCATCCCAAATATCAACATCGAAAATTCCTTGCTTTTCGAGCGATTCAATTTTTTCATTATCCGTCAATTTTTTTTCTTCCACAAAATTTCTCCTTTCAATTATTTATCAGTTTTCCGTTGACTCAACACAAACATTGTTTGTTGCAAGAATGGTGTCAAAAGAATCAAATCCTTTCGCTAGTTCTTCAACAGTTTGATTGCATCTTGCAAGTTCAGTGCAAAGAGCGAGCAATTTTGCTCCACCCTCCATATCTTTTTGTTTTTTCTTTTCGTCAAACAAACTCTTGATGACTTCTATTTTTCTCTTCAAGTTTAGTTTTTTCGCATATGCCCAAAAATATTCTTCATACATAATCCCATCATATTTCCATGGCTTGTATGAAAGATTGTAGTGAACAAGTCCAACTTGTTCAACTGGCATATACTTCCCAGGGACAGGCATTTTGTTCCAACGCTTGTTGAGATAAGTTATTTTGTTTTTGCAAAGCACATTGATATAATCTTGGTCTTGTGCAACAGGGAATTTGATTCTTGCATGAAGATTTAAGAATTTTTCTTCAAACTTAAACTCTCTCATCGCTTTCATATTTATCAAAAGCACTCCTGCATTGATATATTTATATCTATTTATCCCCAAATAATTTTCAACATATTCATAAAATGGTCCCGTGAGTGGAACAGTTTCATCATTCACCGCACCAATCAAATTTGAAAAGAGTGGTGTGTTGTATAACTTTGAAATGTCGTCCATAACACAAATGTCAGAATCCAAATACAAAACCTTGTTGTATTGTGGGAACATGTCGGCAATAAACAAACGATAATATGTCGTCACTGTATAGTAGTCACGAGTTGAAAAAGTTGTATTTAATGAATCCAACTTTTGTTTCATATCAACAAAATTTATTGAGAAATTTTCCCTTCCAACAACAAGTGAATTGATATCCATTTTTGTTGCTTCTTTCATCGCAACATTCAAGATATATATATGATAGTCATAATTCTTTGATGCCTTTGTCATCAAAGATTCAATCGCAATTTTTGCATAAGGTGCATAATTGTCATCAATTGAAAAGAACACTGGAATAACTTTTTTCATAATTTTTCTCCCTTTTACGAAAATATTGTAATATTTTTTTATGTCGAAAGGCAAGAAAAAAAATAAAATTTTCTCCCAACCCAAATTCACGAAATGGGAATATAAAAAATCAATTCCCATTTTCTGGGAATTGGACTTTCATTATGTGGGAATCGTGTCATCTTCAAGTATTTCGCCCTTGATTTTGATAAGTTTTGCCGAAACACCCCTTTCGTTCTCCGCAAGTTTGAATTGAATGTCAGAAATTTGTCGTTGATACTTTGGAATGATTATATTTTCAAGAGCATTCACTCTTCGCCTGCATTTTTCAATTTCTTTCGCAAGCAAAGTCGCTGTTTTTTCAACTTCACTCAACCTCAAAAGCGTTGACGAAATCTCATAAAACACAGAAATTGATTTGTCAAATTTTGTGTTTGTTGACAGTGGGTTGTATGGCAAATATCTATCAACATCATTTTCATTTATTTCAAGAACAGGCACCTCAACATTAAGAATTGACTTGCTTGAAAATTCAGTTTTCAAAACGTGACTTGGCATTGCAAACAGCAAATCAATTTGATTTTGTGTTATCTTTGATTTCGCTTCTTGGAATTGTGAAAAAACTATTCTCATTTTTGTGTCAACTGTGTTTCTCAATTTTTTGTTTTCTGCAATAAATGCATAAAAAACTCTTATCAATTGATTTGTTTTTTCTTTCAACAATTGATGTCCCTTGTTTGCAGTCTGCAATTTTCCTTTTATTTTTCTCAACTCCATTCTTGTTGGAGATATGTTTTGTTCTGGCAAATTATTCCCCTTTTAGAAATTCTTCAATATATTTCTTTTTTATACGCTTCAATTCCGCTCTTGGGAAATCTTTGAAAAGTTCCCAACCAATATTCAAAGTTTCTTCAATAGAGCGGTCTTCATTTTCGCCCTGTGTGACAAATTTTTCTTCAAACTTTTCAGCAAATTTTGCATAAATTTTGTCCATTGGAGAAATTGCACTTTCACCCAAAATTGTTGCCAAATCTTTCACATCTCTTCCACGAGCATAGGATGCAAAAAGTTGATTCGCAACATCGCTGTGATAAGGAACAGTTTTCCCCTCACCAATTCCACTGCTTTTCAATCTTGAAAGTGATGACAAGACATCAATTGGTGGATATATATTTTTCTTGTGCAATTCGTTTGACAAAATGATTTGTCCCTCGGTGATATAACCCGTCAAATCTGGCACTGGATGGGTTTTGTCGCCGTCTGGCATGGTGAGAATTGGAATTTGTGTGACGCTTCCCTTTTTTCCACGGATTCTGCCCGCCCTTTCATACAAACTTGCAAGGTCAGTGTATAAATATCCTGGATATCCTCGTCTTGCAGGGATTTCCTTTCTCGCACTCGAAACTTCTCTCAACGCATCAGCATAACTTGTCATGTCAGTCATCACAACCAAAACATTCATATCAAGAGTGTATGCCAAATATTCCGCTGTGGTCAATCCAACTCGTGGAGCGGAAATTCTTTCGATACTTGGCTCGTTTGCAAGGTTTATAAACATCACAGTTCTGTCAATCGCACCCGTTCGCTTGAAATCTTGAATAAAGAAATCGGCAACATCGTGCGTCACACCCATTGCGACAAAAACAATTGCAAATTGCTCGTCACTGTTCATCATCTTTGCTTGTCTTACAATTTGACTTGCAACTTCGTTGTGTGGCAAACCATTTATTGAAAAAATTGGCAATTTTTGCCCGCAAACCAATGTGTTAAGCCCGTCAATTGATGATATTCCTGTGTGAATATAGTTGTTTGGATATTCTCTCGCAACAGGGTTTATTGGTGCACCGTTCACATCAAGACTTTCATCTGGAATGATTTTTGCTTTTCCATCTTTGACATTCCCCATTCCGTCAAAAACTCTGCCCAGCATGTCACGACTCACATCAACAGTCATGCTCTTTCCCATAAATCGAACCTTGCTTGTTGCGATTTTCAAATCTTGTGTTGGTTGAAAAAGTTGGACAACTGCATTTTTGCCACAAACTTCCAAAACCTTTCCCAAACGCTTTTCGCCGTTTTCCTGAGTTATTTCAACAAGTTCATCATAACCAACTCCCTCAACATCGCTGACAAGCATAATTGGCCCAACAACTTCTTTTATTGTTTTGTATTGCTTTATCACAACTTCCCCCTTACATCAAACTGTCAAAATCTTGTTGCATTTTCACACTGATATTTTCAAATTCAGCCAAATTGTTTTCTTCGATATATTTCATTCTTCCAATATCTTCTCTTGATGGAAGAGCAACAATATCATCATATTTTTTGCCTTTTTCAATACTTTGTCTTGCAAGTGAGGCAAACTTGCAAATCGTTTTGAGCATTTCATTTTGTTTTTTTATTGATGTGAATGCATCGATTTCATCAAATGCATTTTGTTGCAAATAATCTTCCTTTATCATTCTTGCAACATCAAGTGTCAATTTGTCTTGTGCCCCCAAAACATCAAATCCAACCAATTGAACAACCTCATCAAGTTCATCTGCTTGTTGAAGAGTTTTTTGCACAAAATCTTTGTCTTTTATAAATTCAAAAGAAACATTGTCCTTATACCAATCCAAAAGTTTGTCCCAATAACCCGAATAACTTATTTGCCAATCAATTGCGGGGAAATGTTTTTTGTTTGCCAAATTTGCTGACAACCCCCAAAAGACTTTGACGATTCGAAGAGTTGATTGAACGACAGGTTCACTCATGTCACCACCTTGTGGAGAAACGGCTCCAACAACTGTGACTGCACCATTTTTTTCTTCACTTCCCAAAACTTGAACATTGCCCGCTCTTTCATAAAAACTTGCAAGTCTGTTTCCAAGATATGCAGGATATCCTTCTTCACCGGGCATCTCTTCAAGACGGCCACTCATCTCTCTCAACGCTTCCGCCCAACGAGATGTTGAGTCCGCCATAACAACAACACTATAACCCATATCACGGAAATATTCCGCAATCGTGATGCCCGTGTATATGCTTGCTTCTCTTGCTGAAACTGGCATATCGGATGTGTTTGCGACCAAAATTGTTCTTTGCATCAAAGATTTTCCTGTCTTTGGGTCTTTTAGGTGTGGAAATTCATTCAAAACGTCTGTCATTTCATTTCCACGCTCTCCGCAACCAACATAAACAACAATTTCCGCATCACTCCATTTTGCAAGTTGATGTTGAACAACAGTTTTTCCACTTCCAAATGGCCCTGGAACCGCTGCAATTCCACCCTTTCCAACTGGGAAAAGTGTGTCAAGGATTCTTTGCCCTGTGATAAGTGGCATTGTTATGCTGTTTTTGCTCTTGTATGGCCTCCCCTTTCTGACTGGCCACTTTGTCAGCATTGAAACTTTCACATCTCCGCTTTCCGTCTTGATGACTGCAACTGTTTGAGTTATATCAAATTCTCCTGCGGAAATTTTTTTCACTTGTCCACAAATGCCAACTGGCACCATAATTCGATGTTCAACAAGTTCCGTTTCTTGAACAACACCCAAAACATCGCCCGCAACAACTTCATCGCCCACAGACACCTTTGGAGTGAATTCCCATTTTTTCGAATAATCAAGACCTGTTATGTTTGAAGCGTGATTTATTCGGTCGCCTGTTTGAGCATAAATGCTTGTCAATGACCTGCCAATGCCGTCAAAAACTTGCCCCATAATTCCAGGTCCAAGTTCCACAGCAAGAGGCATATCAGTTGATTTGACAACATCTCCAACTTTAAGTCCAGAAGTGTTTTCATAGACTTGAATTGATGCCAAATCTTCACGTAATTCAATTATTTCGCCAATAAAACCCTCTTGCCCAACTCGCACAACATCATAGAGTTTTGCTTGTCCCATATTTTTTGCGACCACAAGTGGCCCCGCAACCTTAACAATTTGTCCTTGCATAATCACTCCTTAAACACATCAATTCCAAGTGTTTCTTTTGCCATTTTCAAAATTTTGTCCATTCCAACACGACTTTCACTCTTGCTTGAAGGCAAAACAGTGACAATCGGATATGTTTGCTCGTCATATTGATTTAGGTCATCACCCATTTGCAATGCCAAATCAATATTTATAAAAATAATTTTATACTTTGAGGAAATCTCTACCATTTTTTTTCTCGCTTCTTCAACATTGTTCACAAGAAAAACATCGGCTTTGATTGAACGAAAAATGTAATATTCATCCAAATCACTCAAAACTGCAATATCACTTGTCATAAACTCTCCTAATGTCATCACAAATCACTTTTGCTTCTCTCCCAGCAATCAACCCCTCAAAAATTATTCTCAAATTTGTGAGTTCACACTTTTTCAAAAAGCAATATTTTATATATGGAATGTCTTTGTCCGTTTGAAATCTGATTTTATTCAAATAGGTGACAGGGAAACAATCTTGCATATATTCGAATTTGTAAAGAGTTTGATTTTTCAAAAGTGCTTGCACAATCAACTTTATTGCAACACTGTATGTCATAAATTGTGTGTCCACCAAAATTTTGTTGAATGGGTCTTTGCACAATTTCTCCAAAAATTCATCTTCAAGAGTCCCGCCCGTCAATCGAATTTTGTCAAAAACTTCAACATCTCTAAATCTCAGTGCAAGTTCGATATTTGAAGAATCAATTTGAAAATCCAAAATCTTTTGCAAGTGAACGCTCGCCTTTGCAATGACAAGTTCTTCTTCATAAAAAGACTTTTTGAATGCTGTATCCACCAAAAAACCTGTCGCTTCATTTCTGTCAAAAAGCCCGTCCAAATACTGCAAGCAATTTTGCATTCTTGGCGACAAAATTTCATATTTTTGATTTAACACAGCCCGTTTTATTGCATCAATTGTCATTGTCCCTTCGTGCAAATTTTCTGGGATTTCATAATCCATTCGCTTATGCAAAAAGACACATTCCAAATTGAAATAATCATATTCAAGCAAGAAAAACTTTGCAAGTTCTTCCTTTGGGTTGTTTCTTTTCAAAAATTCCAAAAATCTTTTTTCGTCATTGTCAACAACATCCAAAAAATCCCTATAACTTTGACAACGCTCCCCTTGCATAATCTTGTGAGCATTCAACAATTTGATACAATCTTGCACAGAATTTGCACTTGCAAGTTTTGAAAGTTCATCAAAAGTCAATAAATTGCTTTCGAGAGCGCTACATCTTGCACTAAAAAAAATCTCATTTGCCATAACTCACCTAAAATAAAAGTTTTGCAACTCTTTGAATTGACTGTTCTTTTTTTCCTTTAACCAGTCCCTCAAAAGAATAATCCACATCGCAAATTTTGTTGCAAATCACAACTCCACCGCTCATTTTTGGACAAACATCTTTAACTTTCAATTTTTTCTTTTTGAAAACTGGCAATGCTTCAATCATTGTTTTTTCTCCCTTTCGAGAAGAAATAACAACCTCATCACCATTTTCCGCCTTTTCCAAAAGATTTGAAATAAATTGTTTATATTCCTTTGCTTTCAACGCTTTCAAATTTTCAAGTACATCATCAAAAATTTTGTCAATCAAATTGTTTTTTTCTTGCAAAATTTTGATATTTTGTTGCATCAAATTGTCTTTTTGAGTTCTTTTGATTTGATTTTTGTTCTTTTTCTCATAAAGTTTCAATTCTTGCTCAACCATTGCTTTTTGCTCGCTCTTTGCACGAGCAAGAATTTCATTCACCTCATTTTGAGCCTTTTCATTTATTTCAGCAATTTTTTCTTCACCATTTTTTTGAATTTGCTCAATTATTTTTGCTCGTCTATCCATTCACCGCTCCTATTGCAACAAAAGAATTGAAACAACCAATGACAAAATCGCATAAGTTTCAATCATTGCTGGGAAAAGCAACAACTTTCCTGACAATGATTCATTTTTTGCAACCGCATAGATTGAAGCAACACAACATTTTCCTTGGAAAATTCCGCCCAAAAATGCAACCACCGCAAGAGGCATCATTGCACCAAAAATTGTCCAACCAGCAGACAAAGTCATGTCAGTAGACAGGGAATTTATCCCCAAAACTGCAAGCACAAAGCCATAAATACCGCATGTTGCTGGCAACATAACCAAAATCAACAACTTGCTGAATTTTTTCGAATCCTCAGCAAGCACACCAGACGCCGCTTGACCTGTGTAATAAAGTCCAACTGTTGACCCCGCACAACACAAAATCAAACACAACGCAATCCCCATAACTCCAATAACCATTCCACTCATTCTTGTTTACCTCCTAATTTCGTGAATTTTGTATATTTAAGTTCCGCACCAAATGGCATGAATTTAACACCATTCCCTTCATAGAATTTTCCAAAAAATTCGACATATTGCAATCGCAAGTTGTGAATATAGGCACTCAAAATGCTCATTGCGATATTGAACACATGTCCAATCAAAAGCACAAAGAATGCAATTATATATCCACCAACACTCCCCATAAGTCCGACCGCTATATTGTTGAATTGTTCCGCAATAACAGAACCTGAAAGCATCAAACCGAAAAGACGTGCATAACTTAAAACATCAGAGAACAAATTGACAACACCATATAATGCTGAAAAACTTTTTGTGATTTTCGTGAAACCTTTCGTGCCAATGCCCGCAAAGATAACCCCAATCGCCAAAGCGGAGAGCATCACAATAAGTCCAGGTGTGTTGATTGCATCAAAGAATGTTTGCAATCCGTCATTTATCTTGATATTGAAGAATTTCATAAGCATTCCGCTTGCCCACATTATCACACCCAACATAAAGAGCGCCCATGAGAAGCCGTTCACAATGCCCTGACAGATTTTCTTTTTCTTTATCAAGTTTATTCCACGGATAACATATCCACAAATCAACTGACACACACCCAAAAGCAAACTTATCAAAAGCACAACAATCGCATCTTTTTGTGGGTCAGGCATCACGCCCGCAGGCAAGAAACTTATTTGTTCACCGCTAAACCCGAAGTAATGCCCAAAGAGCAGTCCCCAAATGATTGAAGCGATACCTCCCGCACCGATAAGTTTTGTCAACTTTTTGCTTCCGTCACTCTTCATTGATTTTGAAAGCAAAAATCCGCCAACTGCCAAAATAATTCCATAGCAAACATCGGAAATAATCAAGCCAAAGAAAAATGTAAAGAAGAAGAACAGTGTTGATGTTGGGTCAACTTCGTTATAACTTGGCGATGCATACATATCAACAACACATTCGCCCGACTCAACAACTTTGTTGTTTTTCAACTTTGTTGGTGGGATATCTTCCGCCGTTATACTTTCTTCCTCAACAAGCAAACTTGAAAATTGTTTTTGCATTTTTTCCATAAAAGCGGGCAATTCTTTTTTCGCCACATAACATTCAAGCACAAAAGTGTTTTCCGTGTTTGCAAGCATTGGTTCAACTCTCAATTTTTCGATTTTGAATTGTATATAATCCGAATAAACTTTGAGTTCTTGCAATTTCGAATCATACTTTTTCAAACTCGCAAAATTTTCAGTGTTGTATTTTTCAAGACTTTTTATTTGCTCCAAAATTGACAAAATCTTTTCATCAATTTCCTTCGCCTTATCTGGCATTGCTCTTGTGAAAGAGAAAGTGATTTCTGAAACTGTTGTTTGTTGATTTGTTGAAATTTGCAACATCTCTTTCATGTTTTGCAATTCTGAATCCAAAGCGTCATAATCTGCTTTTTTTAATCTGAACAGGAAGAACAACTCCCCTTTTGCATTTATTTGTAAGCCCAACTTTTCATATTCAGTCACAAGTTCTGGATTGTAGACATCTGTCATCCCCGCATAGATGATATCGAGGGTCTTTTTCACTTCATCGTCATCTTTGCTCTTGACTTTTGTTGGCAACTCTATGTTGTATCTTGCCAATTTTCGCACTTCAACAGGAATCATTTCCATAATCTCATTTTTACACTTCAAAATTTGATTGTAGTTTTGAGATATTTGGTCAACGATTGACAAAATTTCACCAACCAAGACTTGTTTTTGTGGAATTTTTTCTTCAATCTTCACAAATTCGTTGAAATCACAAGAAACTTCTTTTGGTTGCTCTTCGCAAAGTTTTTCAACTGATTCAATTGCCTTTGTTGTCTTTTCAAGTTCACTTTCAAGCGATTGAATCTCTTCGTCGCAATTTTCAACTTGAGTCCCGCCAATCTTGCCGACAGATTTTATATGAGCGCAAGAACTCAAATACAATGCATCCAAAACTTTACTCTTATCTTCTTTAAGTCCAACCAAGCGGACTTTTGACATTCTTACTGTTGACATTCGCTTAAAATTTCCTCCGTCAATTGTTTCGTTAAATCGGCAATTTTTTCTTTTGATTTTTTGTAAAGTTCATTGATTTTTGCTTCTGAATTTTTGTTCCCTTCCTGCAAAGCATCATTCAATTCTTGTTGAAAGGCGACATCTTTTTTCTCTTTCTTTTCTTTGAGAATTTTGCTTGCATCCGCCCTTATTGAATCCGCTTTCAAATTTGCTTCAACAATCATTTTTGATGCATTTTCTTCCGCCAAAAGAATATCGTTTTTGGTCTGATTTTCCGCATCAATAATTTGAGCCATCAAAATGTTTATATCATTTTTCATGATTCCTCCCATTTCAATTTATATTTTATCTATTAAAAAAAATTATGTCAAATAAATCAAACCAATTTCAACCATGCAAAATCAAAAAGTTGCCATATTTTTGACAAAGTCCAATTTTTTTGTCAAATTTCTGCATTTCAAAAGAAAAATAATATCATTTTTCCAAAAAGACATCTTGAAAAGTCGCAATGACTGTGATATAATGTCTTTATAAGGAGAGTAAAATGGTTTATTTAGATGTGAAAGCAAAATGGGCAACACATTCATACAAACTTCACATAAATGACAGAGATGGTGAATTTGTTGTGATGCTTATTGATGGAGATACTGATATTGCACAATTGCGTGCAAAGAGTTTTCCAAATGACAATGAAATGTGGCTTGAAATTGTTGAAGTCAACCAAAAATATCAAAGACAACGCTTGGGACAAGCACTGCTCACAATTCTTGAAGCAAAAACAATTATGGAGTTCAACACAACTGTAAGGGGCAAATTTTTCCCATACAACAACACGACAAAAAAAGAAGCGACTGCATTCTACAACAAGTGTGGCTATTCCGTTGACAAAGAATATTACAGCACTGAGGTCTACAAATATATCTCGCCTTCAAAAAACGAGTTGCAAGCATTGAAATTTGAATTGAAAAATATAAATGACCAATTGGAGCAAAATCAAGATTGCGACATTCATATTCCAATCAATTTTTCTCAACGAAAAGAAATTTTGCTTGCAAATGCAATTATGGCGATTGAAAAAAGTTCACCAAGCAAAATGCAATCTGTCGAAAAAACAATCGAAAAAAGAATGTAATAAAAAAACTTTATCAATTTTTCTGATAAAGTTTTTTTATTCTCAAATTTTATTCCGCATCACTTTCAGCAGTTTCTGAGTTTGTTGAATCAACGATATATTCAACAGTTGCAGAATATTCAACTTCTCCAACAGTGTTTGTGTCAACAACATACACATCATACACTTGTGCTGTGTTCCCCTCTGCATTCACACCTGTGATTGTGTTGTTTTTGAGCGTCACTTTCGCTGTCGCATTGTATCCGCCTGCATTTTTATTCCCGACAATCAAAGCACCTGTTGCAACTTCATTTCCACTGCCCCATGCTCCTGTATTTCTCTTATCACTCGTGAATGTTGAAACAACTGAAATTGTTGACCCTTCTATATATGCTTCTCCCGCACGAACCATAACACCTTGTCTTTGTCCGCTTATTGTCGAATTCTTTATTTCAAGTTTTCCGTCCGTGTTGAAACATACTGCACAGTTGTCATTCTCATTGTTTGAAACTGAAATTTCAGAATTTTCTATTGTGATATAGTTCTTTATAGATTTAGTTGTCGCATTTGTTGCAACCGCATAATATCCAGTTGAAACTATGCTTGAATTTTTAATAACAATTGTTTGAACAGAGTTTTCTTGTTCATATTCCGTTCCAATTCCAGAACCGTTCACTGTCATTTCAACA
The DNA here is from genome assembly GCA_964541815.1 of uncultured Lachnospiraceae bacterium. GTDB lineage: Bacteria > Bacillota > Clostridia > Christensenellales > UBA1242 > Caccovivens. Next base: position 8,697 of record CAZIRI010000013.1, on the reverse strand, counting down.
GAGTCAATCGTCAAGGCCTCTCTGTCTCTAACCTTAATGTTCATTATACCTTTTGATTGTGCATTTTGCAAATCCATTTCACCATTCTTGATTGTGACATTTCCGTCAATCTCAAATGAATTTGTCACTGTCAACTTATTTCCGTTCAAATCAAGTATCGCATTGTTAAGAGAAATATTAGCAACCGACAAATCTTCAACAAGTTTCACATTTTGACCATTCTGTATTGCTTCTTCAACTGAAGAATACAAATTCCCAGCAATCAAATCATTGACCCATTGTCTTTCATCTCCAACATACCATTGATTGTATTTCAAATATATTTCATAAGCACTCAAACCGTCAGAGCCGTCTTCTCCATTCTTGCCATCTTTACCATTTGTGCCATTTGTGCCATCTTTCCCGTCAGCACCTTTATCACCCTTTTCACCTTGAACTCCTTGAATGCCTTGCTCACCTTTGGCACCAGTTGCTCCGTCCTCGCCATCTTCTCCGTCAGCACCTTTGATAGTTCCAATTTTTGTCCATTCTCCGTCATTAAATTGATAAATACAATATGTTGTCGTGTTCAAATACATATCGCCATTTTTTGAATCTCCAACATCGGCGGTCAAATCATCATCAGAAACGATAGTCCCCGTGAACCATGTTGCCCCATCTTTGCCTTGGATACCTTGCTCTCCTTTGGCTCCTGTCGCACCAGTGTCTCCTTTCTCGCCCTTGTCTCCTTTGTCACCCTTTTCACCCTGAATACCTTGCTCTCCTTTGGCTCCAGTTGCACCAGTGTCACCCTTTTCACCTTTTTCTCCATCCTTGCCGTCAACCCCGTCAATTCCGTTCATTCCGTCTTTGACCGTGAAAGTGCCGATGACCTTGTCTCCAACTCGGATTTCATAGATAGTTTCCCCTTCTTCAGTTGTTCCTGCTTCGACCAAAGTGCATTCGTCTTGAACTATTTGTTGCAACTGATTTGTCTCGATATCGCACCCTGAAAGAGTCAGTGTTGCTCCCGACAAAGCAATGCTCGAAAGCAATGCAAACGCTGTGGCTTTAAGTTTTTTTGATTTTTTCTTCATAATTTTTCCCCTTTTATCTTTTTATTTATCCAAATCTTTATATGCTCTGACAAGCGGAATTATTACAAAAAATTTGAATATAAATGTAGTGCATTGTGTGTGAACAGTTCTCACATAAACCACATTTTGAAAGAATTATTCAATCACAATACACCAATCACACAATCATGATAACACAAATGTTTGAATGTGTCAATCATTTTCTTGAAAATTTATTTAATTTATAACAATGACTCAATCATATATTTTGTTTATCAGACTTAAAATATAGAAAAGAGAGGATATTATGGAAAAAATCACTTATGACGATGTCATAACACGACTTGGATATTTCAGAACAAAGGCAAATTTGTCCATGCGAGAAACGAGTTTGCAATTGGGCTACAACCCACAATTTATTTCCACGATTGAAAACAAAACAATCGAATTGAAAGTGAAAACACTTTTGGATTTTTGTGAACTTGTCGACATAACGCCACAAGATTTTTTCTATATGGGCAAGCACTTCAACAAAGAAGATAAAAATGTCCTAGATTTATACAACAATCTCTCCGCCGACAACAAACAAATCATCTTGGATTTGATGAAAAAATTGAAATAATCTTTGAAAAATACAACAACTCAATTTTTTCTATCAAGTTTTGACTTCAACCCCCATTGTATGATATAATAATAGAAGAGGTGTCAAGAGGCAATATGCAATACACATCAAAATACAAAAATTGTCTTGGAGAAATTTTACTCGCTAGCGACGGCGAAAAGTTGACGGGGCTTTGGTTCTTGGGGCAAAAATATTTCGCCGACAATTTGGAAAAAGAGAATATTGAAAAAAATTTACCAATTTTTCAACACACAAAAAAATGGTTGGATATATATTTTTCAGGAAAATTGCCAAATTTCACCCCACCACTAGCCTTTGAGAATGTTTCCCCATTCAGAAAACAGGTTTTGGAAATTTTGCTAACAATTCCATTTGGCAAAACTTCAACATATGGACAAATCGCAAAGCAAATCGAGAAAAAATCGGGAAAGAAAGTGTCAGCACAGGCGGTGGGCGGTGCAGTGGGACACAATCCAATTTCACTCATCATCCCTTGCCACAGAGTCTTGGGAAGCAATTCAAACTTAACGGGCTATGCAGGAGGTGTCGACAAAAAAATTGAGTTGTTAAAACTTGAAAAAATAGACATCTCAAAACTCACAACCTAGGCAATGCAAACAATCAAAAAAGATGTGAACACAAAATTCACATCTTTTCTCATAATATCACTTGCCACATTTGACATATTCAAATTTTTCAATCCCACTCATTGCTACAACATTCAAAAATTTGCCAAAACACAATAAAGCAGTTTCAAACAAAACAAATTTTTATTCAGTCTGTGATGCCACAAATTTTTGTGGGGTTGCGGATGGCGACCTGGTTTGTGAGCAGAGCGAGCAAAGCAACATCACAGCCCCAAACACAAAATCACGATCAATTGGCAAATCAACCATTCACATTTTTTTGAAAATAGATATCCTTGTCCGCCCTCATTTTTTGTGATCAACCCTTCATATGCCCACCCCAGTTTTTTGTAAAATTTTGGTGCTTGGTCAGTCCAAACATAGACTTTGTCATAGCCAAAATCCTTAAATTTCTCGCAAGCAAATTGCAATATAATTTTTGCATAACCTTTGCCACGGAATTTTTCAAAAATCATGACATTGCATAGCCACGGGATTTATATTCAAATGATTGATAAGTCGATTTAATCTCAAAGTGCAAAAACCTATTATTTCTCCCTCATCAACAAGAGCAATGCCAATCGGCAAATTTTTCTCATTGTTTTTCATCGAAATTATATTAGTTGTTGACTCATTGTAATCTAGTTTTGGGTTGACTTTTTTCCAATAATTATAATTTGATTCCGCAATAAACTTCACCTGTTCATCCGTCAATTCATAAAACAATTTTATTTCCATATTCTTCTCCTCCAACTCCGTCACCCCACAAAGAAAATGTCAAACACCCCTGATTGCAATTCAAAACACTTTCTTTGTTATAAATTTTTCACCATCTCCAAAGCCAATTTAATCACATCATCCATGTCCAGATACCTATACAAACCAAGCCTACCGCCAAAAATGACATTTCTTTCTTTGTCTGCCATTTCATTATACTTGGCATACAGTTCACTGTTTTTGGAATCATTAACGGGGTAATAGGGCTCATCACCCAATTCCCACTTACTTGAATACTCTTTGCTTATAATCGTTTTTGGTTGTGTTCCAAATTCAAAATGCTTATGCTCAATTATTCTGGTGTAAGGTTTGTCATGAGAATTGTAATTTACAACTGCATTACCCTGATAATTGTCCGTGTCCAACACTTCTGTTTCAAATCGGACACTGCGATATTCCAATGGCCCATACTTATAATTATAAAACTTATCTATTGGGCCAGTGTAAATATTTTTTTCCGCAATATTATCCAGTTCATCTTTGTGGTCAAAATAGTCACAATTTAATTTTACATCACTATTTTTTAACATCTTTTCCACAATTTGAGTATATCCTCCAATTGGGATTCCCTGATATCTATCATTAAAATAATTGTTGTCAAAAGTAAATCTTACTGGCAACCTTTTGATAATAAATGCAGGAAGTTCTTCACAAGATTTGCCCCACTGTTTTTCTGTGTATTCTTTAACCAATTTTTCAAAAATTGTCTTGCCTACTAAATTTATTGCTTGCTCTTTTAAATTTTTTGGATTTTCCACATAGTCCGCCTTACACTCTTCTTCAATACGCTTCTTCGCATCCTCAGGAGTGAAAACATCGTTCCACAACTTTGTGAATGTATTCATATTAAAAGGCATATTATATAATTCATTATGATATCTGGCAATGGGGCTATTTATGTAATTGTTAAATTCCGCAAACTCATTCACATAACTCCACACATCCTTAAATGATGTATGAAAAATATGTGCCCCATATTTATGAACATTGATTCCTTCTTGTTCATAGGTGTAGATATTCCCTGCAATTGTGTCACGCTTGTCAATCACCAAACACTTTTTCCCTTTTTTAGTTAACTCATTTGCACAAACTGCACCAAACAATCCAGCACCTATTATTAAATAATCGTATTTCATCTATTCTTCCCCTCTGTATATTCGTTCCAGTATTTCAGCCGACATTTTTGCATCATATCCTTTTTCCTTTACAATATCAGCATATTTCACCCGGTCAATCGAAACATTTTTTTTCTCCAAAATTTTGTCAACCCAAATATTTGGATCGTTTATTGCCAAATTATTATACAAATCAGTTATTTCCGTTTCTTTAGTGATGGTGTTCGATGCCAAGGTCGTCAGTCCAGATGTCTGCGATTCAATCAATGTCACAGGCAAGCCTTCAAACAATGATGGTAAAATGAATATATCGCTCATCATCATTATTTCTGCAATATCATTTCTTTTTTCCAAAATAATAAAATGGTCAATCAATTTGAGTGTGTTTATTTTGTCTACAATTTGATTTTTAAGAACACCTTCACCCACAAGGATAATTTTGAAGTCTACATTTTTTTCCCTCAACCCACTCGCTATATCAACAATGAAATTATGATTTTTTTGCTCCGCAAACCTTCCAACATTACATAACACAAGTTGATTCTCTTTAATGTCAAACTCTTGTCGATATTTTTTTCTCGTCTCAGGATTAAAACGAAACTTACTTGTATCAATTCCGTTTTTTATTACCATACAACCATTGCTATCAATAATTCTTCTTGGAAATTTCCATTCACCTGCAAGTTGTGAACATGCAAAAAAACGGTCAACATATTTTTCTATATGCAAGTCTGAATATTTTTTCATTAATTTATAGAAAATGTTATTTTTCCCAGTGCAGTGTGAATGAGCAATCACCATTCTTACATTTCCACTCCTCTTTGCGAGTTTTGCAACCATTAAAAATGTAAATATACTTCCAGATTGAATATGTATTACGTCAAACTTGTTTTCTTTTAACAATCTCTTAGTTGCCATGATTATATAAAGTTTACTTAATTTTGAATCCTTCTTATAATCAAAGTGAATTATTCGCTCATCTCTCTCTTTCGCTAACTCAATTAAATTCTTATTAGTTAAATTAAATGGAGTGCAAATTGTATATTCAATATTTTTACAAGAAAAGTTTTTATACATATTAACCATAAACGCTTCCTGTCCACCATACTCTAATGGTTCACCAAAAAATTCACAAACTTTTATTTTCGTTTCTGGTCTGTATACATATTCAATTTTAGGTGAAAATGTTTTTATTTCTTGCAACCCCGATTTCATTACTTCAAGTTTTTCTTTCTTGTTTGGTGATTTGTATATTCTGAATTTATGAACGATTTTTTTTACAAAGAAATAAAGTTTCCCCATCATTCCTAGTTTTGAATACATATATCCCTCATTCCTATAAGCATAAACATATCTATTCAACCTATCCGATTTATCCAATGCAATATTACACCCTACATTCATTTGACACTTATGAACAACTTCACTCTTTGAAACATAATAACAATCAAACAAGCCACTTATTCTACTTGAATACTCCCAATCATCTCCCCAAATAAAGAAATCCTTTATTGGCAAACCCACCTTTTCAATCACATCAACATTTATAAACATTGAAACAAATGAGGCAAATTGTATTTTTTGATTTTTTTCAAAATCATCTATTGATTTCCACAGATTTAATCTCTGTTTATTCATAACACAAATCGAGCCATCTTTCCACAATACTTTGCTTGACAAAAAACCAAATTTCCATCCTATTGATTTTGCATAATCAATTAAAGCACTTAGCGAGTTTTCTTTAACAATACAATCATCATCCATAACCCAAACATAATCAGCACCAGATTCAACAGCCTTCCTTATTCCATAATTGAATCCACCAGCCCCACCAATGTTTGCTCCTGTATTGAAATAGTGGACATTGCCATTCTCCAATTCCGCTTTTATATATTCAAATGTTCCATCCGAACTTGCATTATCCACAACAAACACATCAAAATTTTCCTGCTTTATTTTTAATAATGCTTGCAAACTCTCTTTCAGCAATTCTTTTCGATTGTAAGTCACAACGACCGCGACAATTTTCATTTTTCTATTTATTGGCATATCCATGGAAAAATACCTCCTCTTGTCACTTTTTACCAATTCAATCAAAGCAAAAACAAACACATTGTATTGATACGATATTAAACATGGTCCTATAAAACTACCTACAACCACAACAATCATACAAAATGTCAACCAAAAATTTCTCATCCTTACAGATTTGTATATCATCAACACACTAATTGCTAGTATTAATACTGCATTGACTATTCCAAAAGAAAATATATTGTGATAATAAGCATTGTCAACACCTATATATGAACCGGATTCCGTTTTCCACAAAATATCCTCACCAAAAATAGAAACGCCATGGTTTATAAAAGCTAAATATGTAAATTCTATTCTGCCACTAAGTAGTTGATTAACTCTTATTATAAAGTCTGATTGAGTATTCCATAATAAAACTAAAATGCCAAAAATTGCACAAAGAATAATAGGTGAAATAATTATACACCATTTAAATATATTGCATAGCATGTTTTTTATAGACACTAACACCTTGTGAGGCGAACTATTGCAGTTTACTTCATTGATACAGCCCTTTTTATTCACAATTTTTGTCAACTTTACAACAAAAGCCACAGCAATTATCAATATGGACAAATAATAACCACCGCGTGTATTTGTCATATAATATAAAAACGTCGCAATTACAGTTTCTAATATCAAAACAAACCATGATATTTTATCTTTATAAATATAAACACTTGTTAAAATAATAAACATAAACACGCTTTGAGTAAATGTAGGCACATCAAACCCCAAAGCATGTCGTATCGTTGAACCCCTCGAACCTTCAATATCTGGAAGAACATTTAACAGTGATAATATTATTACACTGCAAAAAAGAATTGAAATCCAATAAAATATATATCTAACAAATTCTTCGAATTCATATTGTTTCAGCACTTCAATAAAAATCAATATATTAAGGAGTAAAAAACTTTTTGTAAAAATAAAATTAATAAAAAATAAACAAAACAAAATAATTGTGATTAATTTTAACTTATTAATCCCAAAAATCAAGTCCAACATATAGTAAAAGATGAGTGCGAGCAGGATAATTGCTCGAATCAGTTTTATTGTTGACAGCAAATTTGAAAAATTGTTATTGTGGAAAATTGAAATTGATTGACATAAAACAAGACAACAATAAAATGCTATCAATGTAAATATTATGTATTTCTTATTTTTTTCATCACCATATATCAATTTAAAAACTTTTTTCATATTTTTCCTTACCAAATTTTGCTTTTAGGAAACAAAAAATTTTCTTTCCCCAATTGACCTTTTCTATATTTTGCAAACTCACTTCTTTATACCTTATTTTGTTTGTGTTGAGCCACACATCTAGTAAAAGTTCACTAACTCTACCGTAAAACCTTGCATGAAATGCATCATACAAGGACACATCAACTCGCTTTTCCAATTCAAATAATACATCAAAAAGCCATTCACAATATTTGTTAAACAAATTTTTTTTCATTATAAACATATTAAACATGTGTGCACTTTTTCTTTTCTTCAGAAGTTCAAATTCTTTATAATATTCTGGATACTTTTCTCTTATTATTTCTCCGGCACAATCCAATGGCTCTATATACATTGTGTGGTCATAATGAGAATATAAGGTCTCAATTAAATAATTTCGCTTTTTGGGAACAACAACATCAACCTCTTTAAGTAAGCATTCCAATTGCTTTTTACTTAAAATTTTTTTTATCTTTCCGCCAACCTCAAAATTTAAGTCGCCTCCAAAATATCTTCTGTAATGAACCAATCCAACATAATCCTCGTCAAGATTTTTCCATGCCCAATACATGCCAGTCAGTTCACAAAAATTTGGATTTTTTAAGGAAATATTGTCGCCGTCATTATCCTTTGTAAACCCTAAATCATCTTTCCCCTCAGCACCAACGTGAAGGGGTAAATACAAATCATCAAGTGGCACATCATATTTTTTGTGCAATGCCACCAATATTTTTACACCATTATTCATTTGTTCTCCTAAATTATCTATAAACCTTATCGAAATATTATATAATGTAAACCCGAAAAAGTCAAATGTATTTTGATGCAATCAAAAACATTGCTAGAAAACTTTAACTATGACAATGATAAAATTGTAAAAAAATTACTAGAAGAAATAGAGAATTAAAATCTTGAGTTAAATATTTTAAGACTCGCAAAATAATTCGCAAACAATAGGGAAATGGATAATTGGATAACCTTTTATCCATTTTTCTTTTTTAAAGACCTTTTTTGTAATGTGTTTTGTAAGTTGGGTATTGCTTGAATAATATACAATAATTTGTTCCAAAAGTGTTGATTGGGTAAAAAAAACAGAAATTTCGACAATTTTTGACAAAATTAGGAAATTTTTTGATTTGGGGATGTAGGTTTGGTGTGGTAAAATGGATTTGTTTCACACGGAGGTAAATATGGAAACAGAT
>CAZIRI010000012.1:0-30301 GCA_964541815.1 uncultured Lachnospiraceae bacterium | reverse complement strand
AAAAAATCATATTCACAAAAATCAAAGTCAGCCCAATCTTTTTCAAAAACATAGTTGCACTGCCCCACAAAGTTTTTAAACACCAAAATGGCGAAATTTGATGATAATCCGAAAATTCCAAAAGAAAAGCCTTTTTCTCACTTTTTAGACAAGTTTTGTTGAAAAAATTTGCAACAAGCACACATACAAAAATTGACAAAAAATACAGTCCAACAATCACAAAAAGGTTAAATTTCCCAAAAAATACTCCACCCACAACAACATATATTGGAAGTTTTGCTGTGCAACTCATATATGGACAAAGCATCGCAGTTTTTGTTCTTTCATTTTTGTCGAATGTTCCACGAGTTGTCAAGATTGCAGAAGTCGAACACCCACAGCCCATTAGAAGTGAATAAACACTTTTTCCAGATAGTCCAACTTTTGACAACAAATCATCAAACAGGAATGCAAGCCTTGACAAATATCCACTTTCTTCAAGAATTGACAAGAAAAAAAGTAGCAAACAAATTTGTGGCAAAAACGACAAAACAACAGACACACCCGCAAGCAAACCCCTATCCAAAAATTCAAAAAAAATGCCCCCGCCAAACAAATCTTCAAAAAATTCTAACACACAATTTTCCAGAAATTGAAAAGCAATCGAAATCATGTTTGACAAAAAAGAACCCACGGAAAAAAAAGTGAAAAAAAACACAAAACACATCACGCTCAAAAAAATTGGAATGGCAAAAAATTTGTTTAACACAACTTTATCAATTTTGTTTGCTAGGCAATTTTCATGCGTTTTATAATCACATTTTCTCAAAATCTCATCAACATGTTTATATCTATTTTTTGCTTTTTCTTCTTCATTTCCTCCAAAAATCACAATTTTTTCATGTTTTTTGTCACTTTTTTGCATTTTTTTAACAAATTTTTCATCAATTTTCTTTTTTGCGTTAATTTCAACAACTTCAACCCTAAGCAACTTTGACAACTTTTGAAGATTTATTTCAGCGCCTATTTTTCTCTTCTTTTTGTTTATTATCAGCGTCAAATCAAAACCTTTTTCAAGCAGTTGCAATGTCAAAAAAAGATTTATTCTCAAATTTGAAACATCACAAACATTCAAAATTTTGCAAGTTGAATCTTTTTTGAGGGCATTCAAAGTCACTTCTTCTTCAAATGAAAAAGTGTTCAAAGAATAAATCCCAGCAGTGTCAACAAAGCAAAATTTTTCTCCAAACAATTCAATCTCTTTCTCTTTGTTTTCAACTGTCACCCCGTGCCAATTGCCAACTTTTTCATTTGCATTTGCAAGCGAATTGAATAGTGTTGTTTTTCCGCTGTTTGGATTTCCAACAATCAAAATCTTTTCCATGTCAATTCACCAAAATATGTGAAAGTTGTTCTTTTCGAACGGAGAATTTTGCTCCACGAATTTCAACCAAAAAAGTTTGTCCATGAAACGATTTTGATATAATCACAATTTTTTCATCCACAACAAACCCCAAATCAAGAAGTCGTTGCAACATTTTGTCAATTTTCCCACATATCCCACAAATTTTCAATGGCATTCCACACTCACACTCGCTCAATCTCTTCATATAAACATCATATTTTCGCCACAAATTTATTATGACACAGAATTTATTTCTAAATTTTGTCAAAAATGTTTGTGAAACGGAGAATATTATGATAAAATGAAAGAGTTAGGAGAATTTTTATGAAATGTATATATTGTGGTTGCGAAGACAGCAAAGTTCTTGATTCAAGAAGCACCGAAGAAACAAACTCAATCAGACGAAGAAGAGAATGCTTAAAATGCGGAAAAAGATTCACAACTTATGAAACGGTCGAAACTGTGCCTATTTTGGTTGTGAAAAAAGACGGCAGTCGTCAACCTTTCAACATTGAAAAGATAAGGGGCGGAATGATAAAGGCTTGTGAAAAAAGACCTGTTTCAATTTCTCAAATTGACCAAATTGCAACTGACATCGAAAAACAAATTCAAAATTCGTTGAAACAAGAAATAAATTCGCAAGAAATTGGCGAAATGATTATGACAAAACTCAAAGATATTGACGAAATTGCGTATGTGAGATTTGCATCTGTTTACAGACAATTCAAAGATGTCACAAACTTCATCAAACTTATCACAGAAATGTGAGAACTTTTTCTGTTGTCTCAAAAATAGGATTTCAATTTTGAAGTCCTATTTTTTTTGTTTTGGCTGAGCAAGAATATATGAATTTTGATTTGTTGTGTAAAGTTCAACAAGAATTGCATCTTCCCCAACTTTGACAATTTGAGAAAGCGGAATAAAAAGGTCTGTCACACTTTTGAAAAAACTCCAAAAACTTCTCTCACCTGGCACAACAATTCCTTGCACACAGCCACTGGATAAATTGAAAACAACATCAATCACATGTCCAAGTTTTCTCCCATCAACAACATTGATAACTTCTTTGCAACGCAATTCCAAAAACGATGTATCCATACAAATTTATATGTCGCAATTTGTCAAAAAAACACTGATTTTGAAAACTAATCAATAAATGCCTTTATTGCTTTCAAAGCAGTTTTTTCGAGTCGTGACACCTGTGCTTGTGAAATCCCAACTTCCCTACTCACTTCCATTTGCGTTTTGCCAACATAATAACGCATAAGCAAAATTTCCTTTTCCTTGTCGGACAAACTTTTTATGGCATCATTAAGGGACAATCTTTCCAACATCTGCTCATCACAATTTTTCTCATCTGAAATTTGGTCCATAATTCGAACAGTTTCATTCCCGTCATTGTAAACAGGTGCATTAAGCGAAACAGTTTCACTTATCGCATCAAGAGCAAAAACAACATCTTTCAGTGGCAGTTCAATCATTTGAGAAATTTGCTCCAAACTGGGTTCAATATTGTTTTCATTCATATATTTCTCTTTCGCTTGCAACGCCTTGTATGCCGTGTCACGAATCGAACGGCTCACACGAACGGAATTGTTGTCTCGCAAAAATCTGCGAATTTCGCCTATAATCATTGGAACAGCGTAGGTCGAAAATTTGACATTTAACGATGCATCAAAATTGTCAATCGCTTTCAAAAGTCCAACACAACCAACTTGAAACATGTCATCCGCCTTTGTTGAATTGTTTGCAAACCGTTGAACAACTGACAAAACAAGACGAAGATTTGCAACAACAAATTTATCTCTCGCAAAAGAATCTCCCTGCTTAACCTTTTCAAGAAGACACATAATTTCATCATTTTTCAATTTTGGCAAAGTTGCCGTGTTGACACCTGAAATATAAACTTTGTTCGCCATTTTACACCCCATTTTAACTTAAAAAGTATGATATCCAACGGGATTAAAAATATGCAAAATAAAAATTTATCCACAAAAATAGTGCAAAAACACACAAAAAAGTCAAATTTTTTCAAATTTTTCAATTTTATTTCTCAATTTTAGCAAAATTTTCTTTTCAATTCGAGAAATATAACTTTGACTTATCCCCATTAAATCGGCGACTTCCTTTTGTGTTTTTTCCTCATTTCCCAAAAGCCCAAAACGCAATTGCATAATCATTTTTTCTTTCTCATCAAGATTGTTTATCATGTTATGCAAAACTTGTTTCTCCGCCGACTCCTCCAAATTTTTTGACAAAGAATCTTCGTCCACTGAAATAATATCCGCAAGCAAAAGTTCATTCCCTTCACCGTCACTGGAAAGTGGTTCATCAAGCGACATCTCCGTTTTAAGTTTCGAAGTCTTTCTCAACTGCATCAAAATTTCGTTTTCAATGCACCTAGATGCATAAGTGGCAAGTTTTATATTTTTGTCTAGACTGTATGTTTTTATCGCTTTTATAAGCCCTATTGAGCCGATAGAAATCAAGTCTTCGAGTTCGATTCCTGACGATTCAAACTTTTTGGAAATATAGACGACAAGTCGCAAATTATGTTCGACCAAAACATCTTTTGCGGACATATCACCACCTTTCATTCTTGTCAAAAGTGTCACTTCTTCATCTTCTTCAAGCGGTTGTGGCAAAGCCTTATTCCCACAAACATAACACATAATTCCGTTGTCGTTTTCTATTTTTCCTTTGTTTAACAATCTCAAAATCAACATCTTAATCTTCGACAAAATCATCATAGCACCCCTTTTATTGCAAGTTGATTGTGCAAAATCACATCACTTTCAAGATTTTTTGCAAAGTCCGCCGTTGACAAGCCAAACATAGGTTTTTCAACAACAACACCATTCACAATCATTCTTTCAACTTGAAAAACCAAAATTTTATCGCTTGAACTCAAAGTGTTTAGATTTATAAAATGCACACAATCCGCATTTATTTGCGAAATATCTTCAATCTTTCCAAAGATTTTTTCAAAGATAGTTTTATCTACAAAATTGACGGGCAAATTCGTCAAAGAATCAAAAAGCAAATTCCCACTATCAAAAAATGCTTCACATTGCACAATTTTTTTCTTGTGAAAAATTGTCACATCAACTTTGAATTTTCTTATGCCACACTTCTTGTTGAAATTTTTCCAAGCAATCTTCACAAAAACGAACACTGCAACAACAAACATCACCACAACAAACAAATTGTCATTGAAATTTGATGCAAAAAATGCCACTCCGCCAAACAAAAAATTTGCAAGGATTGTCACACAAAAAATCTTCAAAAATTGTCTTATTTTTTGAAAAGAAAATGAAAAACAAAGCAAAATTGTCCAAATGCCAATTTCAAAAAGCAATTGCCCTGCCATTGTCAAATTCAAAAGTGGAAGAATTGTTGTTGCAATCGCACCAACACAAGATGTCGCCACAACAAATCTTCCTTTTACATTAAGCCACACCGCAACCGTTTTCAAAATGAAAAAATTTATCACAAAATTTGCCATAAAAACAACTTCAACAAAAATCTTCATAGAACAATTTTATTTGTTTTTATACAAATAAATAAAAAGAAAAAGAGCAAAAACTTCATTATTTTTGCTCTTTTTGTCATATATATTTTATTTTTTATTTTTGTTTCGAATTTTCTCAATCCATGGTGGAACAGCAACAGTTGCGTCAACTCGTGATGTGCCATTGTTTTTATCAATTCCAACTGTTGGTCTTTGTGGAGTTTGTTGATTGTATGCGCTGTTTCCAAAAGGATTCCAATTTGGGAATTCGTTTTTCTCCTCTTCCTTTTGCTCCTGCTCAACATTTTCTTCTTCACTCTTTCCGTCAGAATCATCAGCGGACTTAAATCCTGTCGCAATGATTGTTATTTCAACTTCATCTCTCATATCAGGGTCAATACTGCTTCCAAAAATCAAGTTGCAAGATGGGTCAATAACTTCTTTGACCATATTTGCCGCTTCTGAAACTTCCCTCAATGTGATATCATTTCCGCCCTTGATGTTGAGAACAACACCCGTTGCTCCCTCAATTGTCGTTTCAATAAGTGGAGAAGCGACCGCTTGACGAACAGCTTCCAAAGTCTTGTTGTCACCCTTTCCGTGTCCAATACCCATGTGTGCAAGTCCACGATTTTTCATAATCGTGCCAATATCGGCAAAATCAAGGTTTATCATTCCTGGGAAGACAATCAAATCGGCAATGCCTTGAATTCCTTGTCTTAATGTGTCGTCAGCATATCTGAACGCTTCAACCAAAGTTGTCTTTTCAGGCAAAATTGTGAGAAGTCTTTCATTTGGAATAACAACAATTGTGTCAACATATTTTTTGAGTTCAGCAATACCCTTTTCGGCATTTTCCATTCTCTTTCTATTTTCAAATTGGAAAGGTTTTGTGACAATTCCGACTGTCAAAATTCCAAGTTCCTTTGCGATTTGAGCGATGACAGGAGCAGCACCCGTTCCTGTTCCGCCACCCATTCCAGCAGTGATAAACACAAGGTCGGAGCCTTTCAAAATTTCTGTGATTGACGCCTTTGATTCTTCGGCGGCCTTTCTTCCAATTTCAGGAATTGCGCCCGCACCCATTCCCTTTGTCAATCTCTCGCCAATTTGCAATCTTTTTGGTGCTTTTGAAATCAAAAGTGCTTGTTTATCTGTGTTTATTGCAACAAATTCAGCAGATTGAACATTTGCCTCAATCATTCGATTTACAGCGTTGTTTCCGCCTCCACCGACACCCAAAACTTTGATTTTTACAACATTTGTGTTGTTGAGAACAGGTGCGTTTTCATTTTCGTTTCTGTTTTCTTCCATATCCATTTCAAAACTCCTTTATTTGTTTTTCATATTTTATATCATACACATTTTTTTTGCAAGAAATTTCAATCAATTTCACCAGCAAATTTCCTAGACATCACCCAGTGCAACCTTGACAAGCCCCAGCGTGCTTGCAAATTCTGGCTTGTCGTATGCAGGAATTGGTGGCACTCCATATGCAATATTTCTGCCCAAACACTTTGAAAAGTAATCTTTTCCACCCTTGATTTTGCTCACGCCCGCACCGCACAAGTAAATTGGATAATAAGGCACATATTCGCTTGCGAAAAGTCTTATGCATTCATTCACCGTTTGAGCAATTGTTCCGATTCGATATCCAACAACTTCATTTGCTCCGTTGAGTGGAATTTTTGCAACTCTTCCACCTATCACAGGCAATTCATAAAAGTCTTTGTTGTCACCCACCAGCGACAAGACAATTTGTTTTTTCAAATTTCTTGCATCGTCATATTGCAACTCAAACGCATCGCTCAAATCTTTCGTTATATGAGAACCTCCGATTGAAAACGATGTCAAACTCGAAATTCCGTCACCTTTCACAAATGACACAGATGTTGACCTTGCCCCAACATCAATCACAATGCAAGTCCGCTCCCGCTCTTCTTTTTCAAGCACAACCATTGCTTCGCACAATGGCTCGCTCAAATATTCAACTTGTTCAATACCAAGCGAAGACCAAATTTTGTTGAAAGTTTGGATAAACTCTTCTTGTGCAAGAACAATTGACAATTCGACACTCATTTTGTCCGCATGAATGCCAAAGGGACGATTTGTTTTTCTCGTGTCATCAAGAGTGAATGAAATTGGATTTATGGACAAAATTTCCATGTCATCAACATCAATTTTTTGTGATGCCAAGTTTTCAAGTTCTTCCAAATCTCTTTCGCTTGCAGGTCTTTTTCTCTTGAAAATTGTTTGCTCCGTTGTCACTTTCACTTGTGAAAATTCAGCGGGAACGCCAACAAAAATTTTTTTGATTGGCTGTTTGTAAATTGACGTCAATTTCGCAAAAAGTGACTTCACAACATTTTCTAGCAATGCTTTTTCAACAAATTCGCCTTCAAAAAAACCGGCATATTCAATTGTTGCCCTTGCCTTGATGTTGAAAATGCCATTCACTCCCATTTGAGCGACAACCGCTTTCAACTTTGATGAGCCAACTTCAACAATGGTCACATTTTCTTTTACCATCGCACCCCTCTTGCCTTTATTGTATAAAATTTCAAAACAAAAAGTCAACAAAATTTGATAAAAACAACATTAAAAATTTATTTTTTTTCATTTTTTTGTATTTTTATGCAACAACACAACTCTCTCGCTCAAAAATTATATAATTTTTGAAAAAATTTCACAAACACTTGACAAAAATGCATATTTGGTGTTATCATAATACTATATCGATGAAAGGGACGGTGAGCAATTTGCTTTTTCAGAGAGTTTGTGTTTGGTGAAAACAAACAGGTGGTTGACCACTTTCTACCCCAGAGATACTTTCGAAAGAAAGGTCAATTGCATGACACAATTTGCAAATTTGAGTGGGACAGTTTGTCCAATTAGAGTGGCACCGTGGTATTTTGATATCATCTCTAAAAAGTTTTATCGCTTTTTGGAGATTTTTTATTTCAAAGAGCAAAAAGGAGAAGAAAATGATAGACATAAACTTAATCAGAACAAACAAAGAACTTGTGAAAGAAAACATTCGAAAAAAATTTCAAGATGAAAAACTTCCTCTTGTTGATGAGGTTGAAGAACTTGACAAAACTCTTCGCTCGCTTAAAGTTGAAGGCGACAATCTTCGTGCAAGCAGAAATTCATTATCAAGTCAAATTGGACAACTTATGAGAGAGAAAAGATTTGACGAAGCAGAGAAAATCAAAGCAGAAGTGAATGCAAACAATGAAAGACTTGCGATTGTTGAAAAGCAAGTGACTGAATATGAAGAAAAAGTGAAAAAAATCATGCTCGTCATTCCAAATATCATTGACAAATCCGTCCCTATCGGCAAAGATGACAGTGAAAATGTCGAAAATGAAAGATTTGGAGAACCTGTTGTCCCAGACTATGAAATTCCACATCATGCCGATATACTAAACAGCATCAATGGGCTTGACAAAGAAAGTGCAGGAAGAACAACTGGAGAAGGTTTCTATTATCTTATTGGCGACGCTGCTCGATTGCACGAAGCAATGCTTGCCTATGGAAGAGATTTTATGATTGACCACGGTTTCACTTATGCAATTCCACCATTCATGATAAGAAGTGATGTTGTCACAGGTGTGATGAGTTTTGCAGAAATGGAAGCAATGATGTATAAAATCGAGGGAGAAGACTTGTATCTTATCGGCACAAGCGAACACTCAATGATTGGAAGATACAAGGGGCAAATTATAAACGAAAACAAATTGCCTATCACAATGACATCATACAGCCCATGCTTCCGCAAAGAAGTTGGCTCACACGGAATTGAAGAGCGTGGATTATACAGAGTTCATCAATTCGAAAAACAAGAAATGATTGTGCTTTGCAAACCAGAGGACAGCATGCAATGGTATGAAAAAATGCTAAATCTCACAGTTGAATTTTTCCGCAGTCTTGAAATCCCAGTCAGAACACTTGAATGTTGCAGTGGCGACCTTGCCGATTTGAAAGTTAAGTCATGTGATGTTGAGGCATGGAGTCCAAGACAAAAGAAATATTTTGAAGTTGGCTCATGCTCAACTTTGGGTGATGCACAGGCTCGAAGACTTGCAATTCGTGCAAAGGGCGAAAACGGGACATATCTTGTGCATACTCTCAACAACACAGTTCTTGCAACTCCAAGAGCGCTTGTTGCATTCCTTGAAAATCATTTGCAAAGACACGGAAGTATAACGATTCCAAAAGTTCTTCAAAAATACATGGGTGGAAAAACTGAAATAACTCCATCTCCAAAAGAATAATCAAAAAAAAGACCTTATTTTTTCAAAAAATTTGGTCTTTTTTTGTTTTTTTACGCAATTTTTATCAATGAATAGTAAATCAAACTTCCGTCACGAGAGACAACATTTGTCAAAGTCAAGTTGTCAATCTTCACCGCACAACCACTTAAAAGTGAATAAGTCAATGCAATTTTTTCAGTTTCTTCCATAGTGCTTGAATCAAATGCGACATATTCATTTGTTTCCAACAATTTCACATAAATAACATTTCCATTTTCATCAACACAATTTCCAGAAGAATCGGTTTTTAATGAAAATAATGAAGATTCGACAGCAAATAATTTCTGCATTTTTTCAGTAAGTTCAAAATCAATATTGTTGACAATTATTTTTCTTCCAGAGAATGTTTCCATCGTCAAAGACACATAATCTTTTTTTGTCACTTCGTCTTGATAATTCGACAAAGTCATACTCTCAAACTTTGACAATATTTCACTTAAATTTCTGTTGTTTGCAACACATGCACTATACAATTTTTTCATGCCAACTTGATTGATGTCGAGTGCGGCACCAACGGAAACACTCTCATTTTTCACTGTCAAATTGTTGAGCAAAATTGCATTGTCGCTTTGTGAAACATAAGTGTCACAAATTCTCAAAACAACAAAATCTCTATCACAAATCAAAAATTTTCCTTGCCAACTCACCGCAAAAAGTTCTTCCCTTTCCGCAATGTGTATCACAATCTTGTTTGGAAATTTTGTCTCAATATTGATGATATTTATATATGCAAAATTTTCATTTTTTGAAACATAATTTTCAATATTTTGTCTTACCTTCTTCTTGCTTTCAAAAAGAACACAAGAACCTTTTTTCAGCCCACTCGCCTCAACAATTTCACTCTCATTAACAGTCAAGTTTTTGGTGGTTGTTTCACAGTCGACAGAAATAGATTTCAGACCAAACAATGTCCAAAATGACAACAAAATCAAAGCAATTATCCCAAAGAAAATAGAAAGGGAAATTATTGTTCTTTTTTTCATCCTCACCAAACCTAGAAGTATTTTAACATTAAACACACAAAAAAGGCAAATAAATACACAAAATTTGATAAAAGTTGAAAAATTTGTCAATTTTTCACAAAAAACACGCTTTTTTTTGCAATTTTTGTCAATTTTTTATTCTTTTTATATCTGCACCCAATTTTGATAAAATTTTTTCAAGTTGAAAATATCCCCTATCAATATGGAAAACATTATGCACAGTCGTGTAGCCATTTGCAACAAGCCCAGCCAGCACCAAGGCGACACCACCTCGCAGGTCAGTTGCATAGACATCTGAACCGCTCAAATCTCCACCTTCAACAACTGCAAGATTGTTTTCGACAACAATTTTTGCCCCCATTTTCTTTAATTCGGGGACAATTTGAAATCGATTTTCAAAGATATTTTCTTTCACCAAACTTGTGCCATTTGCAACCGTTGCAAGTGCAGTCAACTGCGATTGCAAATCAGTTGGAAACTGTGGAAAAGTGCCTGTTTCAACTCTACCAAATCCACGCAATTTTTCACAACTCAATTTCAAAGTATTTTCTTTTTGTTCAATTTTTGCTCCGCACAACGACAAAATTTCGCACAGTTTTTCATTGTGTTTTTTGTCCGCATTTTTCAAAATCAAGTCACCCTTTGTCATCGCTCCCGCAATAAGCAAAGTCCCCGCAATTATTCTGTCAGGCATCGGCGAAAATGTCACACTATGAAAATTTTTGACACCGCAAATATGAATGCAATTTGTTCCCGCACCAAAAATCCTAGCCCCCATTTTATTCAAAAAATTCTGCAAATCGACAATTTCAGGTTCTTTTGCTGGATTGTAAATCCAAAACTCCCCAACACTTGCACAAGCAAACATAATTGCATTTTCAGTTGCTCCAACACTGGGGTTTTTGAGAAAAATTTCTCGATTTTTCACAACTCCCCGCTCCGCATAAATATATCCGTGTCTTTCAATGTGATTCACTCCAAAAGATTCCAATGCAGATAAATGAATATCAACCCCCCGTTCCCCAATAAAACAGCCCCCTGGATATGCAATTTGAGCATGGCCAAACCTTGCAATCATTGCACCTAATGTGAAAATTGATGCCCTTATATCCTTTGTAAGTTCATGCGAAATATATGTTTGTTTCAAATTTGAATTATCCAAAATCAACTTGTCATCAGCCCACGAAACAACACTGCCCAATGCTCGCAAAATATCACACATTTTTTCAACATCAATATAATGCGGACATTTTTTCAAAACAACTCTCCCGCCACACAAAATACTCCCCGCCATAATTGGCAAAATGGAATTTTTGCACGCATCAACTTCAACTTCTCCCACCAAACGATTTCCGCCAACAATAAAAAATTTGTCCATAACTCCCCCATTTTATATATGAGAGATAATTTTTTTGTGCGAAAAAAATATCAAAATTTGAATATTTCAAAAAAATAAGAACAAAGCAATTTCAACGCAATGTCCCTATTTTTGTTTCAAAAAATATAAACAAAAATAATACATTTTCAAGGATTAATACTTTTGAAACTAGCAAAATAAAAGAAAAAGAATCTAACAAATTTTGGTTAGGTTCTTTTTTATATTAGATAAGTAATTTATTTAATCATTGTTCTTTTTATCATCTAACAACTCTTTATCATTTGCGGGAGAAATGATTTTTCTTTCCATTTTTTTGTATCTCTCTCTTGTTTCCCCAGCAAATTTTTCACCACGCTTTGCGATCTCTTTATTTTCTTTGAAAGTGGAAAGTTTCTCTTCTTTTATTTTCTAAAAAACTGCCACTCTAACTTTGTTTTTCTCCTGCACCGCTAGAACGCCATTAACCTTTTTTTATCCAATATTTTCACATTTCAATTGTTTTCCTTTGACAAGTCTTTTTGTTTTAAGGTATCATAAAAAAGTATTATCTTTGTAAAATATGAAAAAAAGGAGAATTTAAATGAATAGATTTATGAAACTTGCAATTAAAGAAGCAAAAAACGGAATCAAACAAGGTCATGGTGGTCCATTTGGTTCGGTTATTGTTAAAGATGGTGTGGTTATAGGCTCAGGTCATAACAATGTTGTTGCTAGCAATGACCCAACTTGTCATGGCGAAATTGAAGCAATTAGAAACGCTTGTAAATCTATTAATAGTTTTGACTTGTCTTGTTGTGATATATATACAACTGGAGAACCTTGCCCTATGTGTTTAGGTGCAATATTGTGGGCTAACATAAACAATATTTATTATGCTTGCACCATAAAAGATACCGATGATATTGGTTTTAGAGATGATATTTTCTATAAAAAACTTGATATTTCAACTGAAAAAATGAAAGATAACATTATTTGTATCGATAGAGAAGAAGGCTTAAAACTTTTTAATGAATATAAAAAAATAAAAAACAAAACAAAGTATTAAATTGTTTTTTTATAAAGTATTGACACAACTCATTTTTAAAATTGTTTCAAAAAAACTTATTTTTTATGAAAAAATTGAAAAATTTTGCATTTTTCCTTTCATTTTGTCTTTCTTGTGAAATAAATCACAAGCAAAACCACGAGGGCGACTATATTTATCCCCACAACAATGTATGTTAATATACTGAAAAATGCAGTTAAATTGGCAACTCCGCACAGCGACAAAATGAAATTTATCGCATAGTATAAAATGAAAAGTAAATCCAACGACAACAACACAATAAGCAAAATTTTCAACACAAGTTTGTTATTCATAATACACATCCTTTTCTTTCAACTCGTCAAAAGTTTCCACCGTCTCAACATATTCCGCATTCGAAAAGTTGACATGCGATTGCTCAATATACAATTGATTGCCAAAATAATTCACCGTCAAAATTCCCGCAACCTGCGTCCATTCATCCGCACTTGTCACAACATTTTCTTGTGCATAGTATATCATTTGATTGAAACAAAATCCAATGAAAAGCCCCGCATAATGATAATTATTTGATTGAGAACCTGTAAATGAGAGATTCAAAAATTGCGATGAAGCGAAACAATTTCTTATTTCATAATAATCATTTCTGCCAACAAGCCCGCCCGCAACAACATATATATTGTCCGCAACATCAAAACTGAAATTTCCAACTTGCCCGCATTCAACAATCGAAGATGTGCGACTTTCTTCCCCACTACTCAAAGTGAAACCGTTTGAAAAAGCACAAATTCCACCCGAGTAAATCATTTTTTGTTTTGAAGAAATTTCTATATCAGCATTATTTTTCGAATGGGTGATATTTGAATAATTCATTGAAACAATTCCACCAACAAACACACAACTTGAACTCTCGCTGTCAACAGTTGACGAAACAATCAAATCTCCAAAATTTTCACAATCTTCAACATCGCCATAATTGTTTATTGCAATTCCTGCGACATTTGGATTCCACTTGTCAAGTGCATTTGTTTGCGTCAACTTTGCGTTATTCACACAATTCAAAATTATTCCATTTTCTCCGTTTGTGGAAACAATCCCACTCACATCACAATCACTGGCAAAAACACCATTTTCGCTCGACACGGAGCAGTCAGAAATTTTCCCATTGTTTTCATAGGCAATTCCACTCACATAAGCATCCCCGTTTCCGCCCGTGTTGTCGGACACAACATTCAGTTCAATTTCAACATAACAACGCAAAATTTCTCCATTGTTGACTTTTGACACTCCCGAAATAGAAACAACATCATCACTCTTTGCCAAAGTTATTTCACTTTCACACTCTATCACAATTTTAACATTTTCAATCGTCCCATTATTTTCTTCACAAATTGCAAAAAGCGAATTATCAATTTTTGCATTTGCGGAGATGTGGCAAACAACCGTCAAATTTTTTATCACACCATTATTTGTTTTCATAAGCGAACCATTTGACAAATCACTTATTTCAATCGTGTGATTTGCTCCGTCAATCACTCCCGAAAAATTGTGGTTGCCTGTCTTGTTCACAACAAAATCATTTTTCAAAACATAGGAATTCTCACCTTTGAGTGCGGAATATAATTGATTTTGTGAAGAAATTTTGCTTTGAGAGAAAATTCCAGTGCCAACACACCCATCAAGAAGAAAATATCCACCACAAACAAAAATCACAAAAACCGACAAAATCAAACAGCATATTCCAAGTCTACTTTTCTCAAAATAAGACCATCTTTTTTGTCCAATTTTTATTTCATTTGAAAAAACTTCACAACTCTGACCTTTGATTGAATATATCGAAATTAAATTTGCTTGAACATCTTCATTTATGTCCAATTGTGCATACATTTTCTTAACTTTTGCATCATTTCCCATTATCGCCAAAATTTCAATTGGTGAAATAAAAATATCTTGATTTGAATACAATCTCAATGTTTTTTCAGCAAATATGCGAAATTTTTTGTAAATTTCAACAGGTTCTTCCATTTTTTCAAATTCTTTTACTTTTTTTAGTGTCACCTCATATGCTTTTTTGATTTGTTTTGCATTGTATAAATATATCAATGACAGCAATGGAAATCTTCCAAAAGACAAATTTTGATTGTTTTCATTGACAAGCGATGAAAAAGACAGCAAATCATCTTTTTTGATTGCCTCAAAAATTTTCAAAATTTCTCCCTTGCTTTCCATTTACTTTTTCGTTTTCACCTTTCTATCAATTGCCCATTTGTCGAGAATTGAAAAAATATATTCTTCATTGACATCATTTTTTTCAACAACTTTTCTCAACAACTCATTTGAGTTTACATAACTTTCAGTCAATTTGTCTATGCTTTGTTTTTCTTCGCACAAAACTTCATAAACACTGATATTTTTATCCTTTATCTCTTGAATTGTATCACTGTTTGCTTTCAAACTCTCCGCAACATCTTTGTTTATATATTCACTGACTTTTTGCACCCCAATATTGTATGTTTCGAGATTTTTTTCTAGTTGTTTCAAATTGTAAGTCTTTTTCTTTTCTTCAACCAATGCGTCAAGTCGCCCAATTTGCTCTTCCGCTTTCTTTTGAATGTCATCAACAGTTCTTATTCTGCTTTCGACCTTGCTCATCACATCAACAAGTCTGTCAATTGATGAAATATATTTTGCTGAGTCAACCTCAAATTTGTTGATTGAATTTGAAATTTCTCTTGATTTTTCCGCCTGATATGACAAGTCTTTGTAAATTTTTTCCAACTTGCCCGTCAAATCTTCGTCAAGAGTCGCATTCAAACTTTGAACATCTTCTTTCATTTTTACAAAAGTTGCGGAAAACTCTTGCAATGATTGCTCAATCGGAACAAGCAGGTCACGATATTCCTTAAACACTTTCACAAGTTCATCAAATTGTTCATTTTCCATAATCATCTACCACCATTTTTCAATTTATTTTTTATATCATTAAATTTCGTTTTGACACTGTCAACATCGTCTTGCAATATCATCAAAATAAAATTCCTTGCGACTTCATTATCCTTCACATCGTCAAAAAAGTCAACCATATCATAGGATAATTTTGCAACCCCATTTCCACTGCAAGCATCCAAAAGTTTTATCAACTTGTCATCTTTTGAAAGTTCAAATTGCTTTCTTGCGTCCGCAAGCATGCCCGCCTGCCAAAATTGAATCCCCGCTTCACGATAACGCCCATGTCTTATCAATGTTTCGCTAATGGAAATTCGTTTCAATTCTTGCATTCTCACAACATCATCTGAAATTTTATTTGCCACAAAAACTGCATTGTCATATTGTTCAAGTTTGACAAACTCTCTCACCCTGTCGACCAAGTCATCAATCGAGTCTTCAATTTGACTTACAATTTTTGAAATTCGCAAAATTGATTGAGAAACACCCAAATTTTCAAAATAATTCGCAAAAAAAGTGTCAAAACAGCAAATTTTGTCTTTTTCAACAACAAACAAATTTTGTCTCGCACGAGAAAGTGCAACATAAAACAAGTTGTAATAATATCGATAAACTGAATTTTCGTCCGCTGTTTTGTGATTGATATAAAGTTTTTCAAGTTTTCGCCACGCATCAATATAATCGGAAAGAACATTATACACAACGACCGTATTTCGCTCCAAACCCTTTATTTCTGAAACAGTCAAAATCTCTTGATTTTTCAAAATTGAACGAAGTTGCTTTTTTCTTTCACCACTTGCAACAATGAAAGTGAAATTATCAAATTTCCCACTGGCAACACTTTCCGCAAATTTTTCATCTCTCACAAAAATTGCATTTGTCTTTTGCCCGTCATCAACACTTTGTCCACGCACAACAAAATTATGCGTCCCAAATTGTGCTTGATTTATTTCTCCCAAAGCATCAATAATTTCTTCAATTTTCTTTGTGTTTCTATAATTCTGCTTCAACTCTTTGACATCTGTCACATCTTTTTCATACAACAAATTTTTCAAATATCCAAAATTGAAATATGACGGATTTATCATTTGAAGAGCATCGCCAACACAAAACATTTTTAGTGATAATTTCTTAAAAAGAGATAAGTTCACTTCTGAAAAATCTTGCACTTCATCCAAAACCACAAGAGAATAACTCTCAAACTGCCCAAGGGATGCATACAATTCTCTCGAAGCGAGATTATTGTCAATGTAATTGTTTTCTTCCAAATGCTTTTTATAGTCGAGTGCAATTTGATACAAACTTTCACACTCTTCTTTTGAAAAACTGGTTTTTCTTTCTTCAAAATATTTTTGAAAAGACATTATTTCATTTGGACATTCAGCGTCAAATTTCCCATAAATCATCCCAAAAATTTCTTTGTAAATAATTTCTATTGAAAAATTTTCAAGTCTTTTTAACGCTTTTGAAATTTGATAATTTTTGAGATTTTTTGTGTAGACTTCTTCAAAATATTTCGAATCAACAAATTCTTTTGTTCTTCCAAATTTTTCAACATAAAGGTCCTCAATCAAAAAATAATCAACTTTATTTCTTAAATAATCAACAATTTTGTCAATTTTTTCAAAAATTTCATCATCTTCCGCAAAAAAGAATATCCCAAATCTGTTTTCCAAAGCCTTTTTATATTCTTTATCAACAAAAATCACATTCCCGTTTTTCTTCTCATTTGAAAATTGTTCAAGTTCATTCGCCAAAGCGTCAATCCTTGATTTTGTGTCAATAAGCAGTCCCCGTGAAAAAGTTGAATACAAAACTTTTCCAGAATAATTTCTGCAAGATGTGTAGACAATTTTGTCAATACAAACATTTGTTTTTCCGCTCCCCGCAACACCTTGCACAAGCACATTTTTGTCCAAAGTTTCGACAATATCTTTTTGCTCCAAACTCAATTTTGGCAAGTTTATACCAGCAATTGTCGACAAGTGATAAACCCTGTTAAACTCTTCTTTTTTTGTGTATTTTCTGTGTTTTTCAACAACCAAAACAATATCTTTTTTTGTCAATAAAAAATCATTTATCCTTTGGTCATTTCTTTTGAGTTCGTTTTCATCGACAACATAATCAAAAAAGATTATATCTTTCTTTTCAAATTCCATTCCAAGTTGAAAGCCAAATTTGATTAAAAAAGAAAATTCTTTCCCCTCCGTTGAAATCATGAGCAATTCACATTGTCAATCGAACCAAAATTTTCTCCCAAAAGCACATCAGAAAATCGAAGCAAGATTGAATCAGCAATTTTTGAAATGAAAAAATTTATGTTGTCAACATAACGAGTTTTGTTTGAAAAATATTCAGTTTTATAACAACTTGACTCACTCGACAAAACTGTTTTGTTTTTGTCAAATCTTATTCTCAAAACATCTGATTTCATTCAATCTCAAATTTCTCCTTGCAAAAATCTTTCAAAGCTTGTTTCTTTTTTCTCTTTTTTATCATACACAACATTTTTGTCACAATCAAAAACTTTCAAAATATATCCGTTTTCAATCATGTTTTTTTGTTCTTTTTTCGCTTGAATCATCTTTTTTTCAAAATTTTTCTTACAATATTCATCAACTTTGCTTTTCAACATTGTTATCGCACGAATTTTGTTTTGAATTTGACTTCTTTCATCTTGGCAAGTTGCAACAATTCCCGTTGACAAATGAGTCACTCTTATTGCTGTCTCAACCTTGTTGACATTCTGTCCACCAGCACCATTTGAATGAAAAACATCAATTTTCAGTTCTTTGTCATCAAATTGAAAAATCTCGGATAAAATCTTTTTGTATACATAAATTTGACACATATAAATTGAATTTTTATCCACAAATTTATACACACCAAACTCGTCCTTCAAATTGTTAAACGCTCCTTTGCCTGAAATGGAAATCAATTTTTTATTTTCAAAATTTGAAACATCAAAAGAAAAACCATTTTTTTTACAAAAAGCACAAAATCCACTTTCAATCATATCCAAAAAGTTTTGTTGAATGTCATTTGCCAAAATTTCAACTGTCACATCATCAAAACCGCTTCCAAATTTCAAAAGTTCAACACCCAACTGATTTTCATTTTCTTCAATTTTTTCTTTCAAATTCTCAATCTCTTGTTGAAACAATTTTTGTTCTTTTTCTTCTTCAAAGTGAATTTTCAAACTCTCTTCCAATTCATTTTTCAAAGTCTTCGTCAAGCGAAACAAATCAACAATATTTTTTAGATTATTATTCTCTGCGACCAATTTTGCAGTCAATTTTTTGTCAGCCAAAACTTCTTCATATTGCAAAATTTCACAGTTATGCTCATATTTTTTTTCAAAACTTTCAATCACTTTCACATCTTCTTGTTTCACTTCACCCCTCACATCACATAAAACTTTTTCATTCACAAAAGATAAAATCACTCTTATTTCTTCAAAAAACACAACTTATTTGTCAATTTTTAAGATTTTTTGCTTATTTTATTGTCTTTTGCATAATTTGAAACTGAAAGAAAGTTTTTGTCATAATTATATCTTCTTTGCCCAAAAGTCATCCAAATGTCCGACCATGACATCCCGTCCGAGAGCATTTGTTTCACTTCTTCATTTTGTGCAGTTATATTATTTTCTTGACTTTTCACATCAACACAATTCTGTTCATCATACAATTTTGCCTGAATGTCGCACTCCAACTTATCACAATAAAAAGCAAATTTTGCTTCATTTGTTTCTCTTGCATCAAATTCAAAAATCAAGTTTTTGATTTCATCAGCATTTGACAAATTTTGAAAAATTTTCACAACCGCACTTTCGCCAATTTTTTTCTTTTCACTTTTCGACATTTGAAAAAGAGTCACATCGCCAATGACTGTTTCCTCCATTTCGTGGACAGCAAGCATTGTTATCACCTTTTTCAAATCAATATCATAATCAAATTCACCCCACATCGCAATGGCAAGCATTTGCACTCCAAAAATATGCTCTGCAACACTCTCCACACGAAAACGCTTCACGCCCCAATCTTGCCAGCCCGTTCTCACAACATCTTTCAACTTGTTGCACAAAACATAAAAATCAACAACTCTTTTTTCTTCTTCCATAAAAACTCCTGCTTATAATATACATCAAAAAATCAAAAAAGTCCACAAATTTCACTTTGTAGACTATTTCATTTCAATTTTTCACTTCACATTCAGATTTTAGATAATTTGTTTTCACTCAAATATGTCGTCAATTGTTTTTGGCTTTATGTATTCAAGTGACACACAACAATCAGTCTTTTTTGACAATGGCATCCAATCCATTATTCAAAATGGCACAAAGTTCTTCATAAGTTGGCAATTCTTCTTTTGTCAAATTGCTCATTATCGTGATATACGGCTTTTGCCCATTTCCAAAGAAAATGTATCCCGCATCTTTCACATCACCCGTTGTCAAATTCATCACATTCTTTTTATGTTCTTTTTTTGTCATCGGTCTAAACTCTTTATCTCTTTTATATAAATAGATATTGTTGTTCATCTTAAAATCCTTACTTAACGGTTCTTTTTCATCTTCAAAGTAAGCATCATTATTTTTGTATATTTTAATAAAATCTTCCGAAATATCATTTGTGAGAACATATTTTATTGTTTCATTTACAACATTAAAACATTCAATCATTTTGTCTTTGCTTGTTTTGAAGACCATACTAAATAAATAACTGCCGTTATAAACACCAAAGTTTGCACTTGATGTGTAAACAAGACCCTTTGAGCGCATTTTTTGAAAGAAACAATTTTTATTAGACATAAAAACATTTCGAAGTGCGAAATATTTTTGTTTATTTCTTTCTTTGTTTGCATCAACATCAAACTTGTATGAAATTTTTGCTGTGATAGAATTTTGGTCATTGGTGCATATAAACAAATTTGGCTGTGCAGTCACACAAACATCCTCATTTATGCATTTTGAAGTTGCGTCTTCTCTCAAATTGTTGAGAATATAATTATTTATCAATGAAACAACCGTTCTTTTTCCCAAATTCCCGCAATAACTAACAAAAAAGTTGTTTGATGTAAAATGTTTATCCTTAAAGTCCAACAAATCTTCTCTTGTTATTTTGTTTAAGTCTTCCAAAGTCCCTAATGATTTTTCTAACGGAGAACAATTGGCAGTATTAAAAAATTCAAATCGGTTGATATTGTGATTTTTTGCATCAACCACTCTATTATACTCTTCGTTGATAACTCCTCGTTCAGTCTTCATAATCTCTTCACTACATATTGGATTTTGCAAAATATCACAAACAAACTTAAACCTTGCTTAAACAATCTGTTTGTCCTGTAAAATGTGACATAAATTGAATGTTTATCCGTGCGAGCGTTGACACTTGGACAAAGTTCCATTTTCAACTCTCTCATCTTCTCGCTGTCTACGGTTGTCGTTTCTTTCATAAGCATATGTTCCAAAAAAATGTGCCGTCCCGTTTTTTACATTGTCACAATGTCCACAAGAAAAGCCTATACCCACTGACGAATAATTGTTCTTTCGGTCTCTTTGATAGATAAGAATTGCATCTTTTTTCAATTTAACAAGTTTAGCCTTTGCCATATAATCCATCCTTTTAATTTGGCTTCATTATAACATCAACCGACAAACAAGTCAACGCTTGTGGCATAAGTTTGCATATTTCCTCGTGTCATCAAAAAATTTCATATTTATCTCTCCTGCCTCTTCAGTATATCATACAATCAAAAAAATGTATACTTTTTTATCTTGTATACATTTTTTATTTATCCAATCTCATTTTATTCTTTGTCTGCCTTGCGACATTCAACACCACGCCAATTGCACTCATAAACACAACAAGACTTGTGGAGCCTGCGGAAATGAACGGCAGTGGCAAGCCTGTCGGCGGGATTGAGCCTGTGACAACTGCGACATTGAGAAGCGTTTGCACAGCAATGACAACCCCAACTCCACATGCAAGCAAACAACCAAATCTGTCCTTTGCATTCAAGCCAACTTTGAAAAGTAGAAAGCAAAGTGCGATATATGCACAAAGCAAAATTACACACCCCACAAACCCCAACTCTTCGCCAATTATGGAAAAGATAAAATCAGATTCGGAAAATGGCAAAAACAAATATTTTTGTCGAGAATTGAAAAGTCCAACTCCAAAAAGACCACCATTTCCCAAACTATACAGCGACTGAATCAACTGAAATCCCTCTCCCTGTGGTGATGCCCACGGGTTCAAAAAAGCGAAGAGCCTTTTCAATCGATATGGTTCGGAGAAAATCAAAAATGGGACACAAAGCACAGCAATTGACAAAAATAAAATCGCATGTTTTTTGTTTATTCCACCCAAAATGAGCATAAACAAGGTGACAAAACCTAGGCACATTGTCACACTCATACTTGGTTCTATAACGACAAGGGCACACAATATTCCAGCAAGCAAAAGCGGGATAATCAACCCCTTAAATGACTTGACTTTTTCATAATTATCTGACAAATAAGATGCCAAAACAAGCACCAACGCAAATTTTGCAAGTTCGGACGGTTGAATTGAAATTCCAAAGAAATTCACCCAACGATTTGCTCCATAACTCTGCACCCCAAAAAATGGAACAAACACCAAAACAAGCAAAACAACTGACACAATATACACTAAAAAACGAAACCTTTTAAGTCTGTGATAATCAAAAAAGGAGAAAAAAATCAAAGAAATTATTCCCAATGCAAAGCCAATGAGTTGTTTAAGCAAAAAGAAATATTGATTGCCATAATGATATTGTGCAGAATAGGAACTTGCACTGTAAACCATGACACACCCAAACCCTGCAAGCAAAATCACAAGTGCCACAATTGCGAGCCTTGTGAAATCCGTTTTTTTGCAAAAAATATGTTTTTTTGATGTCAAAATCTTATTTTTTATCATTTTTTTTGTATTAATTCCTTAAATCTCTCACCCCGCTCGGCATAATTTTCAAATTCATCAAAACTTGCACATGCTGGCGAAAGAAGAACATAATCATTCTCACTCGCAATCAATTTTGCATATTCCACAGCCTGCTCAAACTTCTCAAAAATCGAAACATTTTCGCAAAATTTTTTGGCACAATCAAAAATTTTTTGCCTATCCATGCCAAAGCAAACAATTTTCATGTCACACTTATTTTCAAAAATTTCATCAAAGTCAAATTCCTTGCTTTTCCCGCCAACAAGCAAAATAATTTTTTCATTTTTGAATGCTTCAACGCAAGCGACAGTCGATGCAACATTTGTCGCCTTGCTGTCGTCAACAAAAACTGCTTTGTGAAAAATTCCAACAATTTCCATTCTATGGGATGCTGGGCAAAAACTTTCAATAGCAGTTCTAAAATGCTTTGCCGAAACAAAAAAATTTTTGCACAATGCAACGCTTGCAAGCACATTTTCAAGATTTTTCTTGCCCTTTAATGGAATATTTTCCAAAGGGAGAATTTGCTTTTTATCGCACCAAATTGCATCATTTTTCACAAAAACACCATTTTTCATCTCTTTTTTTGAAAAAAATATCGTGTTTTTGCATAAAATTTGTCTTTTTGAAATTTCGTCATCAAGATTCACAATTTGAAAATCTCTTTTCCCCATGTTTTGTGCAATCAACTTTTTCACTCTGACATATTCGTCAAAACTTCCATGTCTATCCAAATGGTCGGGTTTAAGATTCAAAATTGTTGCCACATTTGGATGGAAAAACTTGCTCGTTTCAAGTTGAAAATTACTCACTTCGCAAACGACAACACTTCTCTTTGTTGTTTTTTCTGCAATCGCTGTGATTGGAAGACCAATATTCCCACACAAAAAAGTTTCAAATCCCGCAGTTTTCAAAATTTTGTGAACAAGCATGGACACGGTCGTTTTTCCATTCGTCCCCGTCACAGAAACAATCTTCCCTTTGCAAAACAAAAAACCAAAATCGAGTTCCGATAAAACAGGAATTTTGTTGTCATAAAAAAACTTCAAAATTTCGTTGTCACGAACACAAACCCCAGGACTGACCACAACAAAATCAAAACTTTTTTGCTTGGGATTTCTTTCAAAAAATGGATATTTCGCACAATTCAAATCGTCATCAAAAATGCTCACATATGCATTCCTATTTTGCAAAAATTTCACAACCGCTCGTCCACTTTTTCCAAGTCCATACACCAAAATTTTTTTGTTTTTAAGTTTCATATTTCTGCCCCAATAATTTTATAACAGAAGCACACCCGCAAGCGTCACAAGCGAAACCGCAACCGTCACAACTATATATACGACAACAATACGATTTTCATGCACACCCTTTTTCTCAAAATGATGATGAAGTGGTGCCATCAAAAAAATTCGCCTGCCCGTCCGCTTGAACCAAAAAACTTGAATAATGTCAGAAATCGCTGACAAAACAAACATAATTCCAACAAGCGGAATATAAAATTCAATTTCCCCCAAAAGTGCAACGACACCAACAAAGCCACCCAACGAAAGAGAACCCGTGTCACCCATAAATATTTTTGCAGGGAAACAATTTATCATCAAAAAAGACAAAATTGCCCCGCACAACCCAAAGCATAAAATTGCAAGATTTTGATTTTCAAAATCCCCCGTCAAAGCCAACACAATCCCAAGAAAAAGACAGACAACAAAGTTGACGCCACCCGCAAGCCCATCAAGTCCGTCCGTCAAATTAACACTGTTTGTTGTTGCCACAAGCACAAAAATTGCGAGCGGAATTATCCAAAGACCAACATCAACCGAATATGAAAAAAACTGAATGCTTGTCCTTTCTGTTGTGAATAAAAAAATCGCAACAGCAATCGCAATCCCAACTTGTCCAATCACTTTTTGATATGGTTTAAGCCCTTCATTGTGATGCAATTTCACCTTTATAAAATCATCCAAAAATCCAAGTATTCCATATCCAAATGTGACAATAACTGCAAAAAATGCAACAAAATTGTCGTTATTTTGCAAAAAAATGCAAGAAAACAGTAGTGAAAGCAAAAATATCATTCCGCCCATGGTTGGCGTCCCCGACTTTTGTGCATGCTTGTCCACATAGTGCAAAATCGTTTGCTCGGCATGCATTTTCTTGCAAATTGAAAGGATAATTGGCGACAAAATGCATGCAAAAAGCAGTGTCAAAACGCCACAAAAAATGTATTTAATAACCATATTTCAAATCCTTTATCACTTCATTTTTTTGCACCTTTTCACAACAATCTTTTTTGCAAAAATCGTAAACAACATCAAAATCACTGAAATACTTCTTTTCTCCCCTCGTTTCTTGATATTTTTCAGCACCTTTCCCCGCAATAACAACAATATCACCCACACATGCTTTGCCCAACATACTCTTTATTGCAAAAGACCTGTTCGGCTCCACAAAATGACCTTTTTTCATCCCTTTTTCAATATCCGAAATAATATCCATAGAATTTTCCCAGCGTGGATTGTCATCCGTCAAACACACAACGTCCGCATATTTTTCAGCAATTTCCCCCATTTGCGAACGCTTGCCTTTGTCACGATTTCCACCACAACCAAAAACGACAAACACCTTGCCAGTCGCCAAAGATTTCACTGCATTCAAAATGCTGTAAAGCCCGTCGGGCGAATGTGCATAATCAACAATCGCATATTTATCGCCAACGGGAATAACATTAAATCGCCCCTCAATTGGCTGTAAATTTTCCGCTCCCAGTCGCAATTTTTCCCCATCCAACCCCAAAATTTTGCAAACCGAAAGTGATGCAAGAGTGTTGTAGACATTATATTCCCCAACAAGTTTGTTCTTTGTTTTCAAAACCTCATCGCAAACATTTGCAACAAAGTGAGTTCCGCAAAGTGAGCAACAAACATCAATCGCAAAAGTGTCAGCGGGATTTTTTAATCCATAGGTGACGGTTGGCACATCAACAAAATCCAACACCTTTTTCGCCCTTTCATCATCAACACAAACAACACAATTTTTGATATGCTCCTTTGTGAAAAATGACAATTTTGTTTTTTCATAATTTTCCATTGTTTCAAAATAATCCAAATGGTCCTGCGTTATATTTGTCAACACCCCAACATCAAACAAAATTCCATCCACTCGCTTTTGAGCAATCGCATGGGCGGACACCTCCATAACAACACACTGCACACCAGCACTTCTCATTTCATAAAAAGTCTTGTGCAAAAAATCAGCATCGGGAGTTGTCAACGGAGAATCAAAAACCTGCCCATTATAAAAAACTCCGCTTGTGCCAACAATGCCAACATTCACCCCATTCTTACTCAAAATTTTTGCAATCAAATGAGTTGTCGTCGTCTTTCCATTCGTGCCAGAAACAGCAATCATTTGCATTTTGTCGCAACATGAATTATAAAATTTTTTGCAAGACAGCGAAAAAACCTCTCTCAAATTTTCCACTCGAACAACCCCCGCTTTCGATATATCAAAATTTGAAAAAATCAATTTTGCTCCATTTTTTCTCATTTTTTCGCATAAAATCTCACTTTTTTCTCTTGCATTAGTCAAACAAAAACATAATGTGTGTTCATTTGCATCTTCAAAAGATTTTGTTATGCTCAAAAAATCATTTTTATCATAATAACTTAAATTGTATTTTCTCAAGAAAGATTTATCAAAAATCTCATGCAATTTCATAAACAATCTCCTTTCTCACACAAGTGTATCACAATCAAAATACATTTGTTTCCACACTTTCAAAAATAGTTTTTATTCGACAAAAGAACTTATTTTTTTATCCGCTCACAATTTTCCGCAAAAATATCCAAAGCATCACTCTCAAAATCTGTAATAAAAGATTTTGATTTTTCGTAATTTGCCTTTGCTTCCTCAACCATCGCTCTCAACATTTCAGAAAAAGGAAGTTTTTCAAAAAGATAAAACGAAAACGAGCCAGGAATGCTGTTTATTTCATTGACAAACAACAAATTTTCCTTTTCATTAAACAAAAAATCAACACGAACAATCCCACGACAATCAAATAATTTATATATTTTTTCAGTTAATTTTTTCACACTTTTTTCAATATCTTTTGTCAAAAATTGAATTTTTTCACTCTTTTTTAAGTATTTTTCATCAAAAGTGTATATATTTTTATGTTTTTTCACAACACCAACTTTTGATGTTGTCACATTCCCTTTATACAAAAGCCCTGCACAATTAAATTCCAATAGATTTTGCACAACTTCTTCAACAAGAATTTTTTCGCCAAAAGAGAATGCCAACGAAAAAGCATTGTCAAAATCTTCAACACTTTCACACACTGAAATTCCAATACTACTTCCAAGCGATGACGGCTTCACAATCACGGGCAAACTCAAATTTTTTGAAACAATGTCAAAACACTTTGCCTTGTCGTCCTCATATTCACATTTGCAAAAATCAACATATTTTGGCGATAAAATATCACTTGAATGCAAAACTTTCTTCATCAAAATTTTGTCCATGCATTGAGCGCAAGAACATGCACCACTTGAAGTTTGTGGAATATGACACATCTCAAAAAGCCCTTGCAGTGAGCCATTTTCGCCCCCGCCACCATGGCAACAATTTATCACACAATCCACCTCACAAAATGGAATAAACTTTTTGTGCTTATAAATCATCAAAATATTTTCCCCACACATCAGTGAAACTTGTTTTTTGTGCCTTGCACATATGTCAAAATCTGCATATGTGGAAATCTCATTCAAATTTTCTGCCGTCCACCACAAATCAAATTTGTCAATATACACAGGCAAAAAATCAAAACTTTTCGGCATGTTTTTTATCACCTGAAATGCGGTTATTATTGAAATGTCATGCTCAACACTTTTCCCACCAAAAACAACTAGAATTTTCTTTTTCATAACACCCCTTTCATAACACCTATATGAAAATACATTTTTTTATGTTAAAAATTAAATTTTTATAAAAATTTACCTCATATCATCGGGCAAATCATTTTCAAAAAGCACAATATCACCCTGTTCCAAAATTTCGCTTAACAGTTTTTTCTGCTCCAAGCGAGTTGACGCATAATAAATTTTGTCTTGCATAAGTCCGCCCGAAATCGCACCAGCAGTTAAAGAACTTTTGTTTATTTTGTTCATAATCACAAACAAATCAGCCGTTTTTGCAACCCAAAGTCCCACATCGAAATTTGTTTGATATTGCTTTTCCCCAAGTTCCACAATCCCTGGCGAAACAACAATTTTTCGCCCTTGAAACGCAGATATCAAATCTAATGCCGTCAAAAAGCCGTCAAAATTGCTGTTATAAGAATCGTCAACAATCGAAAATTTTTCAGTTTGAATAAGTTCAAGTCTATGCTTTGTTGGCTTCAATTTTTCAACGGCACTTGCAATGTCTTTCAAATTATCTCCCAAAAGATATGCCATTGCAACGGCAACAACAATGTTTTCAATATTGCTTTTTCCAAGCAAATTTGTTCGCATTTTTGCCAAATTTCCGTCACAAACAACACAAAATTTTGCACCAAATTTTCCATATTTAATTTCTTTTGCATAAGCAAAACTGTCACATAGATTCACACAATATTTTTCTTTTGCGAACCTCATATAAAGCCGTTTTGTCTTTTCGCTTGAACAATTGAAAATAACAAAATTTTTTGCATTTTCACAAAGTTCAAATTTTGTGTTTTCGATATTTTTTTCACTGCCAAAAGTTTCAAGATGACACAAACCTATCGGGGTCAAAATCCCAAAATCCGCACCAAAACTTTTGCAAAGTTTCTCGATATCTCCCCTATGTTTTGCCCCCATTTCAATGATGAGAAATTCACAATTTTCATTCACATTATTTAGGATTGTTTTGCAAATACCCATGGGAGTGTTGAAACTTTGTGGAGAACATGCAACATGATGATTTTCGCTCAAAATTTGAAACAAGATATCCTTTGTTGAAGTCTTTCCAAAACTGCCAGTTATTGCAATAATTTCACATCCAACTCTTTTCAATTTTTTTTGTGCTTTGTGAATATAAAAACACTGAATCATCATTTCAATTGGACGCATGACGATATAAGAAAATATACAAAAGAACGGTTTGATAAAAAACAATATAATAATAAAAAACCAACCAAAAAAGAGAAAAATACTCAAAAAATCAATCAAAAACACGCAAAAAATCAATCTTTTCACTCTTTTTGTGAATTTTAGTCTATTTTTATCAATTTTGAAAATGTTTGATGTGAACAAATTTTTGATATATTTTTTTATTGAATAATTTGACAATTGAAAGCATCTTATAAATATTAAACTCTCAAAAAGAAGGCAAATAGAGAGTGTCAAAGCAATCAAAATTTTCATTATTTCTCCAAAAAGTTTTTTAGTTGATATTCAAATTCAAGTCGCCTTTCGATGAATGGAAAATGTCCACAATCATCAAGCAAAAGAAGCGAAGAATTTTTTATTTTTTTATGCAATTTCCTTGCCATATAAATTGGAGTTTCTTTGTCATTTTTTCCAAACAAAATCAAAGTTTGACAAGTTATTAACGGCAAAAATTCTTCCAAATAAGTCGTCACAATATCCACAAAAACTTTCTTCATTTTTGGTGATAAATTTTTGTAATCTACACTGCCCATATTCAAATTTTTTGAATAAAATTTTTTCCTTATTTTGTAAATAAAAACCTTAACAAAATAGTTCAATTTCTTTTTTGGTCTACATCCCGCACTGTCAACAAGAATCAATTTTCTTACATCAATTTTTGTCACGCTCGCCAACAAAATTGCAACTCTTCCACCAAAAGAATGCCCAATCAAATTCACATATTTTGCACCAACTTTTTCACACAAAGAAGCAATCAAATTCACATATGTCCACATGCACCAATTTTCATGAACATCATTTGACTGCCCAAATGGCGGAAAGTCAACAAACAAATTGTTTTGTTTCAACAAAAAATCTTTGCACGCAAGAAAATCATTATGCGTTCTGCCCCAACCATGCAAAAACACATTTGTGATATCGCACTGATTGTCGAAAAATTTATAAAAAACTTTTATCCCTTGAAATTCAAAAATCATTTTCCACCATCACTCAAAAACTTCACTTTTTTCAACAACTCTGGCAAATCTCCCGCACCAATAAAAAGCAGAACAAAATTTTCTCCACGGAAAAACTTTTTCAAAAACAAAATCATTTCACAAATTGAATGAAAATAAAACGAATTTGTGCCGTTTTTTTTGCATTTTTTCATCAAATAATATGAATTAAATCCATCAGTTTCTTTTTCTCTCGCAGAATATGTCTTGTAAAAAATCGCATAATCAGTTTTTGAAAAAACATCAACAAATTCATTCAACAAATTTTTTGTGCGACTGTATGTATGAGGTTGGAAAATGGACACAATTTTTTTACCCTTATAAATATTTCTCGCACTTTCAAAAACCTTGTCAATTTCAGTTGGATGATGAGCATAATCACATATCACATTTGGAAAATCTTTGGCAGAAACAATTTCAAATCGCTTTTTCACACCGCAAAAATTTTCCAATCCTTCTTTTATTTGATTGTCACTTATCCCCATTTTTTTTGCGACCTTATATGCAAAAATGCAATTTTGTGCATTTATTTCTTCACAAATTTGCAATTTTAGATCAAAAATATGAATTTTTTGAAAATACAATGAAAATTTCAATTTTCCGTCACTGTCATGCGACAAATTTTTCACTTCATAATCTTCACAGTTATCCACAACATA
>CAZIRI010000011.1:0-32781 GCA_964541815.1 uncultured Lachnospiraceae bacterium | reverse complement strand
TTAGGAGGTCGGAGGTATATCCCTTTACCTATGAGAACATTTTGAGATTTTTATAGATGTTTTTTTGTGTTTTATGACTCGATTTTGTGTTGATATAGGGTTGAGTTATTTTGGATGAGTTAAATTTTGAATTTTTGTTATACATTCAAAGATGTGTGAAGACGGTCTTTTGATTTGTGAAATTGTATAATTATAGTATACAATTTTGAATGATTTTTGTCAACAAATTTAAGTAAACATCAATTTTGAGTTGATGCAGGTGAAAAGCAAAGATTTTGAAAAATTGATATTCTTTAATAAAAAAATGTGAAAAAATATAATTTTTGTTGATTTTTTTTGAAAAAATAAAAAAGAATAAAGCAAACAAAATGCGATATTCTTTTTGTTGTTATAAAATTTTGTTTTTATATGTGGATGTTTTTTCGTTCTTTTTTTCGATTTGTTGATATTTTTTGTTTATATTCACAAGCAGTTGTGCAATTTCTTGTTCAAAAAATGGATTTTCCTGTTTCTTGCGAATGCCATTGAATGTTTTGATTGTGTATTTTGAAATTGTGTGGGACAAGTGGTCAAATTTGTCGTAATCTGTGATTGAGTGTCTTTGCTTTATGAGTTCTCCATACTCTTTCGTCTGATTTTCTCTTTGAATAAATTGTTCAATACAAATATCTTTTGGGGTGTTCACATGAATAAGTGTGTTGTCGGCTTTGCAGTTCTCCCAAATTTTGCCAAGGTGGAATAAGTCGCAAAAATCGACAATAATAATTGGGTTTTTACTTTTGTTTGCTTTGTGAATAATTTGCCCTTCTATCCATTTTTGTCTGTATAAAAAACTCAAAAATTTGTATTTTTTAACCAACCAAGGTTTGCTGTCGCTCTCTTCGGATGTTATATTTGAAAATATGGGGCTGTTGTTAAGAAATTTTTCTTTAAGCAAATTTGTTTGTCTTATTATGTATGATTTGTAGAAATCTTCAACAACTTTGTCAACTTCGATATATTCTGCGTCCAATTTGTAGTCATTTTTCAATCGTCTTTGTAATGTCATTGAAAGTTGACTTTTCCCCGCACCTGGATGACCATAAATTCCAATAAACAACTTTTTTTTCATAAAAAACCTCTTTTTATACAAAAATTATACAATATTTTGCTT
The DNA here is from genome assembly GCA_964541815.1 of uncultured Lachnospiraceae bacterium. Lineage (GTDB taxonomy): Bacteria > Bacillota > Clostridia > Christensenellales > UBA1242 > Caccovivens. The sequence goes on along the minus strand of CAZIRI010000011.1, from coordinate 31,628 downwards.
CAAAAGTCAATATTTAGTTTTTTTTGAAGTGAAAGAAAAATGGCTGACAATCACGCTTATTTTCTTGATAAAAGAAATTCCATTTGTTATAATAAATATATGAAAAAGCGTAGGTTTGGAAGAAAAATAAAAATTGGTCTTGCATTTGGTGGTGGTGGGTCTCGTGGGGTTTCACATATCGGTGTTGTGAAAGCGTTTGAAGAATATGGACTTGATTTTGATTACATTTGCGGGACGAGTGTTGGCAGTGTGATAGGGTGCGCTTATGCAAATGGAATGAAATCTGACGAATTGATATCACTAGCGAAAAGTTTGAAAGTGAAAGATATAAAAACAAACAAAATTTTCTTTATGCCGTCAAAAACTGATGGGCTTGAAAAGTTGATAACTGACAATTTGGGGGATATAAACATTGAAAATTTGAAAAAGCCATTTTCTGTGATAGCAGTTGATATGAAGTCAACAAATCAGGTTTGTATAAGTCATGGAAATTTGGCAAAAGCAGTTGCGAGTAGTTGTTGTGTCCCAGGGATTTTCAATCCTGTTGAATTTGGCGACAAACTTTTTTGTGATGGTGGTTTGCAAAACAACATTCCCGCAAACATTCCACGATATTTTGGTTGTGATTATGTGATAGCGGTTGATTGCAACAGAACAAGAACATATGGCACAAAAAGTTCAAAGGTCGTGGATATTTTGGGCGCAACAATTCGCATTTTGATGAAAAGTAATTCTGTGAAAGGTTATGTATGCTCCGATGTTATGATTGCTTCCGACAACAAAAGATTTAAGTCCACAAGGTTGGATGGAATTGATGAAATGATTGAAGAGGGATATAAAAATGCGATTGATGCAATGCCAAAAATTATGGCGATTTTCAATGGCAAAGTGAAACGAAAGAAAATTAAAGATTTTGATAAGGATGAAATAGAATTTATTTAGATGAAAAAGAAATTTGAAAAATTGAAAGAAATAAGTGTTAGCAGTTTGATAAAATGTATATTTTGGGCGATTTTGGTGGTCATTTGCATTCTTGCGGTGGCTTTTGAAGACCGATTGCAATATTCGTTCAACAATTTTGGGAAGATTGAAAAACATGATGTGAAAACATATTTCCTTGATGTTGGGCAAGCGAGTTCGACAGTGATAATTTTTCCAAATGACAAAGTGATGATCGTTGACACGGGCAGTGTGGACAGTGAAGAAACTTTCATGGAGCAAGTCGATGTGATTTTTCGTGCAAACAATATTGACAAAGTCGATGAGTTGATTTTGTCACACAGTGACGCTGACCATATTGGCGGGACGGTCGCTTTGTTGAAAAAGTATCAAGTTGACAAAGTTGTCAGACCAAATGCAAAGTCGACAAGTGAGTTTGAAACAATTGAAGATGCTTTGACAGTGTCAACTGAAACATACAAAAATGTGATTGATGCGATATACAGTGAGCCAAATTGTGAAGTTTCGACAACAAAAAATGAGAGTTGGCAAGAGGGGGAAGCCTGTGTGAAAATTTATGCTCCACATGAGACCTCATATTCTGACACAAATTCATATTCTTCAATTGTGTATATTGAATATGATGAACAATCATTTTTGTTGATGGGTGATGCAGTTGGGGTGAGAGAAAGTGAATTTATCAGTGACCTTGAAGATGATTTGGATGTGACATTCTTGCTTGTTGCTCATCACGGTTCAAAGACAAGCACAACTCAGGAATTTTTGGGAAAAGTTCACCCAACATATGCGATTGTGAGTGCAGAGGACGATGTCTATCCAACAAGTGAAGTTGTTGAGCGATTGGAAGATGCTGATGTGGAGCAAATCTACTGCACAAGAGATCGTGGAATGATTGGTGTTGGAGTTTCAAAAGATGGAAATTTTGAGGTTCACAGCATGGGAAAAAGATTTGAATTGCCTGCACTATTGTGCTGTTTTGCACTTTTGCTTTTCCTGTTTATGAAGATTATTGAAGATAGTTTTGCTGGAAAAACAATAAAATTTCGCAAATAATGGGTTTAAGTGAGCAATATTTTTGTTATTTTGCGAAAAAATTTTTGTAATAGACAAATTTTGTGCTAAAATATTTCTATGAATAAGAATGAAATAAACAAAATCATTATTGTTTCATTGTGCTATGACTATACAAAAGTTATTGCACGGACACTGTCTGAAAATTTGGGGATGATTTATTGCGATGTGAAGGATTTGATTGAGTATGAATTGTCGGACGTTTTGGAGAGGCAAGATGTATGCTCGAAAGATTATCTTTTGAAAAGGGAAAATCTTGCCTTGCAAGAAGTGTCGTCCTATGAAAATGTTGTTGTGGCGATTGATTTTGAATTTTACATTCGCAGTCACGCAATGTTCACAGACAACAGTGTTGTTCTTTTTGTTGAGTTGCCAAAGAAGTATATTGTTGAAAACGGTGACGTCGTCAACAAAATCGCTTATCAGGAAAGATGTGAAAAATTGAAGGAAGTTGTTGATTTGTCAATAAAAGTTGTGAAAACTGAAAAAGATTTTGTGTGTAAAAAAATTATTCAAACAATTGGGAGTGTTTTATGAATATAAATCAAAAAGCGTTAAATTATGTGAAGTCGCTTTCTGCGGAAACGATAACAAACGCAAATGCAGGAAATTTGGGGGTGTGCCTTGGTGCATCTTCTATTCTTTTTGCACTTTTCAAAGACCATTACAATTTTGATGTTTCCGACACTGATTTTTTGAATCGTGACAGATTTGTTCTTTCGTCTGGAAATGCAAGTGCTTTGTATTATACATTGCTTTCAATGTTTGGATTTGATTTGACTTTGCAAGATTTGAAAAATTTTGGGAAGAAAGGTTCAAAAACCCCACTTGTTCCAACTTATGGTGTGACAGAGGGTGTTGAAATTTCAACGGGTCCGTCTGGACAAGGCGTTGCAAACGCTGTTGGACTTGCGATTGCTGAAATGGTGATGGAAGAAAGGTTTAACACAGTCGGTTTTGACATTGTGAACAATCACACATATTGTTTTGTTGATGACAACGATTTGATGGAAGGTGTCGCAATGGAAGCGGTGAGCCTTGCGGGTAATTTGAAATTAAAAAATCTTATTTTGCTCTATGACAACAACGAAGTGACAAAAGACGGCGCTCTTTCACTTTCAAACAAAGAAAATATTGCAAAAAAGTTCTCTGCAATGGGTTGGAATGTTCTTCATGTTGCAAATGGAAATAGTTATTTCTTTTGCTCCCGTGCGATTGGACTTGCAAAGAAGAGTCCAAAGCCAACCATAATAATTTTTGACACAATGATTGGAATTGGTTCATCAAAAGAGGGGACTTCATCCGCACATACTTTTGTTATGTCAAAAAGCGAACTTGAATATTTCAAAAGTGATTTGAAAATTAAGGAAAGTTTCTTCATTCCAAGTGATGTGAGAGAACTTTGCATGACAAGCACGAGAAGAGGAATGTTAAATCACGAAAAGTGGAATCAAAATTTGGCGATGTATTCAAGCACAAATCCAGAATTATACAAATCATTCTTCGCATTTTTTGACAGAAAGAAAATAAATTATGATAGAATTTTGAAAAATGTTGCGAAATATGGTGGATTAAGCACAACAAAATTAAATCACTATGTTTTGAATGAACTTTCTTATCAATGCCCACAAATGATTGGTGGAACAGCGGATGACACGGCGTCAACAATGTGTTCAATTGACAACGCTGGGAATTTTTCATCAAATTATCGCCGTGGAAAAAATATCAAATATGGTGTGAGAGAATTTGCGATGAGTGCGGTTGCAAATGGAATTTCAATGTATGAAGACTTCATAACTTTCGATTCTTGCAAACTCACATATTCAACCAATCAGTTGCCTGCAATAAGAATGCGAAATCAAATGAACCTTCCTGTGATGACATTTTTCACAAACGACTCTGTGCTTGCGGGTGGAGCGAATCCATGCTATCAACCAATCGAGCAGTTGTCGCATCTTCGAGTAATTTCGGGGAATGTTGTGTTCAGGCCATGTGATTATCGAGAACTTGTTGCGGGATACACTCTTGCGGTGAGGGATTATGTGCCAATTTGTTTTGCATTGTCAAAGCAAAATATCCCACAAATCAAAGACGCTTCATATGAAAATGCGATGATGGGTGGATACACAATCAAAAATCACGCAAGTGCGGATGCTGTTGTTGTTGCGACAGGCTCTGAAGTTGAAATTGCTCTGAAAGTGGCGGAAAATTTGCAAAAGAAATATCGCATAAATGTTGTTTCAATGCCATCAATAGAAATTTATGAAAAACAACCTCAATCATACAAAAACAAGGTTATTCCAAAAGATGTGAAACTCATTGCGGTGATTGAACTTTCAAATGACACAAAATGGTATAAACTTTTTGGAGAGAAATGTGTGATGTTTGGACTTGACACGTTTGTTGAATGTGGTGTTGACACGGATATGAATGCTGAAATGCAAAACTTTGAAAAGAATATTGAAAAAGTTATAGAAAACAAATTGAAAGACAAAAAGAAATAAAATTTGGCAAAATCTGCCAAATTTTTTATTTTATAAAAGTTTTCAACATTATACAATATATCATGTGAAAGGGTGGCAAAAAATGAAAAGAAAAAGCATTGTTTTAAGTGGTGTGAACGGGGAGAACAAAAAGGCCGTTTTGTCTTTGGAAGAAACTGGGGCGGAAATTTGTGGCACTGTTCGCTTGTATAATTTTGAAGAAGAACTTCAAGGCGTTTCTTCGCTGGGATTTTATTTCAATAACGCTGTGAAAAAGTCTGGCTTGACTTATAAATCGAAAATGTTATACACATTTTTTTTGGATGTGAAACAAATTCCAAATGAGTTTTCTTGTGCTTTGGTGAATTTTCAAAATGCCGAAGCAAAGCCGATTTTGTATGGTGCGAGTGACGGCAAAGATGATGATATTTATGCGACAATAATTTCTGAATTGAGAGATGAGCATACATTGTCAAAGACGCAAAGTGTGCTTGATAACTATGGTGTTGATTTTGAGAAAAATGAAAAAGAAGAGATTGAAAAAGAGATTGACAAGTTTTGTCATGAAGACCCATCACAGTGCGAGCATTGTGTGTATAAAAAATTCTTTTATGAAAATTCTCAAAATCAAGAAAAAACACTTTCTTTGCAAAAAACTGAAAAAATAAGCGGAGAAATTGAAGAAAAGGTGAAAAAGGATATAATTTTTGAAGAAAATGACAATGAAAATGAAAAAGGTGTTGAAAAAGAACCGAATTTTATTGAGAGATTGAAACCGCAAATTGATGAACTTTTCAAGAAAAACCCGCTTGAAGAAAGGTTGCAAAAAATCATTCCGTCTTCAAAATGGGTTAAGGTTGATTATGAAGATGACGGTGATTTTTATGTTTTTGGACTTCTGTATGACGGGAGTGAAAATGTGAAATATGTGTGCTATGGTGTCCCTGCGATTTTTGAAGAAACTCCGCCAAAAGAACTTTCAGGTTATCCAATTTGGTTGCCACTTGACGAAAAAGACGGGTTTGGATATTGGCTTGTGTATCAAGATGCTGAAACGGGCGAGCCTGTGAAAGCGATTGTTGAATAGGTGGATGAGTGAAAATTGTTGCTTTTGTGATACTTTGTTTTTGTTGCGCAATTCTTTTTCTACTACTTTTATATTTAATTTTCAGTTCCTTACTTTTCAAAAAATATTTTGGAAGAAAAAAGAAGAAATTTGTTGATGAAAAAATTGAAAAGTGGTGGGAAGGTTGTGGTGCAAAAAAGGTGTTTATTGAAACAGACGACAAGTTGAAATTGTGTGGATATTTTGTGGATAACTTCTCAAAACAAACTGTGATTGTTGTTCATGGTTATGGCGAATGTGCAAAACGAATGCAAAGATATTGCAAATTTTTTTATAACAATCATTTCAATGTTTTGGCGGTTGACAATCGAGCGCATGGCGAAAGTCAAGGTGATTGTGTTGGATTTGCGTGGAAAGATAGTGATGATTTGTTGAAATGGATTGAGTTTGTCAGCAGTGGTTATGACACAAAAATTGTTTTGTTTGGTGTGTCTATGGGTGCTTCTGCAGTTTGTCTATTATGTGGAAAAGATTTGCCCAAAAATGTTGTTGGAGCAATTTCAGATTGTGCATTTTCAAATGGATTAAAACAAATTAAATTTGAGTCAAAGGGGCGGTTTTTTGGAAAATTTTGCTGTAAAATTCTTGTTTTTTATCTAAAACATGCTCAAAATTTTGATTTGAGTAAAATTGATATTGCGGGCGAAGTGAAAAAATCAAAAATACCCGTGCTTTTTATACACGGGCAAAAAGATGATGTTGTGTTGGTTTCAAACGCTTTTGAGTTGTATTCCGCTTTGCCAAAAAATTTGTCAAGCAAGTGGATTTGTGATGATTCGGGGCATGCGGAAACATTTGAATTGCATCCAAAAGATTATGAGAAACATGTTTTGAATTTTTTGAAAAATAAGACAAGTTTATATTTGTGATTATTGTGCGAAAATTTTTGTGATTAGATATGAAGTGCTTGCTTTGAGATTTACAAAACTTGCTCCTCTTGAAGATGAAAATGTTATCTTGTAGAGTGTGGACAAAATCAAGGAATATTTTGAGTTGATATATGAAAACTTTATTTGTCCGCCTATCAAAAATGAATTTGTTGGCGAATTTATAAGCATTCTTGTGTCATAACTTGTTTTGTCCGAAATGTCATATTCAAAATTGTGACATATTGAGTCCGCAACAAACAGTAATTTGATTTTGTTGTATTGGTTGAGGTCGGGCAGTGCTGTCACTGTTCCATATCCACCTGTCAAGCCCGATGTGATGCCTAAATTGATTGCTGAGTCAGAGTCATCTTTGTCATAAATTTTTATCCATTGATTTTGGCTTGTGGAAGGCTCTTCTTCCTTTGTTTGCAATGTGTTGATTTGATTTTGCAAGTTTGGAATAATGTTTTTGTTTAATATCCACAACTCTTTTTTCAAATCTTCAATTTCTTCTTCCAAATTTTTTATTGCCATAAAAACTCCTTATGCAATAAATTTTATTTGGTTAGCGCCTTTTTCGCAATAATTCGTGCCATTTTTTTGATTTTTTTCTTTTTTGTGTGTCTTTTTATAAATAGAAATGCAAACAAAATTCCAATTATTGAACTTGCGACAACAATCACTGTTATAATTGCAGGGTCGACGCCGTCAGGATTTATGTTTTTTGATTGTATGTATCCATACATAACTTCATTGTTGTAGACAAAACTTATTGCATTGAAGTCTTTTTTGCTGTTGTAGCCCTCATACAAACAAATTCTTTGAGTTTTTGAAAGAGTTATTTCTGATTCGGCGTAATTTTCGCCGTCTTTGAAATAAACTTTGCATTGACAATTTGTTTGAGCATTAAAGTTTGGTTTTGTTGTGATTTGAGTTGAATTTTGTGCGATGCAGTCTTTCAAAATGTATGCATCGACAGCGTTTTTGTATTGAATGATTTTGCAAAACTGAAATCCGTCACAGTCATAGGTTTTTATTTCTCCATTTTGCAACTCAATTGTGACAATCTCTTTGTGCGAAAGCATCCCTATTTGATTTGAAGAAAATGATGGCGAATCATAAACGACTGCCGAATTTGTTGAGATGATAAAACTATTGCTTTCCGTGTCCGCCAAAACCACATTTTTTTGTGTGGGATAAAAAGCAAAAATCAACAACAAAAAAACACAAATGATTTTTTTCATATAGTTATTTTATCAAAAATGCAAAATTGTTGTCAATCAAATATTCTTGTTTTCATGATAAACGTATTTATTGTATTGTTTTTATCAAAAAAGTGCGTTTTTATTGTAAAATCTGTCATTTTTTTAATAAAAATTTATTTTTTTTCTTTTTAATGTAATTTTATTGGACTAAATATTTTATAAATTTCAATTATTTCACAATATGATTGTTTGACATTTGTTGTTTTGAAAAAATGTTTTTTTCGGGTCAATTGGACATATATTTGAGTGGGTGTCGCATATAGATATGTGTGAAAAGTGGAAAGAAAATTGTGTTTCAAACAATCAAATTGAAGGGTGTTTTTATTGCGGTGATGTTTGCTATTGCAAGTGTTTTATGCTCTGTGAAAATCGGGTCTGTTGTGGAGAGCAAAACCATTCCAAAATCAAAACATGTGATAGTGATTGATGCGGGGCATGGCGGAGTTGACGGCGGTGCGGTTGGAAAGAAAACGGGTGTTAAGGAAAGTGATTTGAATTTGATTTATGCTCTTGAACTAGGGAAAATTTGTGAGAGTTTTGATTTTCAAGTTGTTCAGTCAAGAAAGGATAAAAATGGGTTATACTCTTCTAATGCAAAAAGCAAAAAGAAAAGTGAAATGGAAAATCGAAAGAAAATTATACAAAACAGCAATCCCGATGTTGTTGTGAGTATCCATATGAACAGTTTTTCTTCGCAAGAAGTGAGTGGGGCGCAGGTTTATTATGCAAAAGGAAATGAGGCGGGAAAGTCTCTTGCAGAAAACATTCAAAATGCTTTTTATGGTGATTTAGACAATGCAAATGAAACGGCAAAAGTGGGAGATTATTATGTGCTTAACTGCACAAGTTGCCCCAGCGTTTTGATTGAGTGTGGCTTCTTGTCAAACATGGATGAGGAAGTCTTGTTGCAAAATGAAGATTATATTCATAGAGTGTGCTATGATATTGTGTGTGGAATTTTGCTCTATTTGAAAATGTGATAAAAAATCAAAAAATAATTCAAAAATAGACATTTTTTTATGAAAAAATTTATGTTTTTATGATTTACAATAAAATCAATTGGAGATTTTATGAACTTAAAAATAAAAATTTTTTCTCAACAATTGACAAAATTTATTGTTTTTATTGGGCTGTTTTTTGTGTTTTTTCATGCCAGCATTGACATGACAATTTTTCCATTTGCTTTTGGCTTTTTGTATGCTTTGATATGGGCAAATCAAAAGGTTTGGATTGTTGCACCTGCATACATTCTTGCGGGGATTTTGAATTCTCTAAACTATGAAACTGCAATTGGTGTTTTATGCACGATTTTCTTTTTGATTGTCCCTTATCTCATTCACACAATTTGCAAGAAAACAATAAAAAAGTGGGAATTGCTTATTTTTTCAGTTTTGGGACAGGCGGGAGAAATTGTTTTTGATATTTTTGCTGGGATTTCGCCGGTTTTATGTGTTGCAACACTGTTTTTGGGAGAACTTTTTTTATTTGCTTGCATTTGTGTTTTTGAAGCATTTGCAATTCGTGGTTTTTCAAACAAATTGACAAATATTGAAATTGTTTCACTATTTTCCATGATTGCAATTTTTTGCGATGGGCTGTCACTATTGAATATTCACGAGTTTAGTTTGTTGAAACTTTTTGTGTGTTTTGTGGTCTTGATGTTTGCGTATTGTTCGACACCAGTTTTGACAGTTTTGGTTGGGGCAATTTCGGGAATTGGTGCGATGTTATCTACAAACAATCCAATGTTTGTTGCGCCATTTTTGATATGGGCATTGATTTGTCTTTTGTTCAAAAAAAGAAACAAAATCTATATGGCAGTTTCAGTGATTGCGGTTGAGATTGTTTTGGGGTTGTATTTCCAATTGTATTACAAATTTACATTCGTTGAATTGCTCCCAGTGGTGATTGCTGTTTTGCTGTTTTTGGCAATTCCAAATTCGCTGTGCAATGAAATTGCTGTCGTTTTCAATTTCTCAAAAGAGCGTCTTGCGATGAAAAATATTGTCAATCGCAATCGTGAAATTTTGAGAATGCGACTGGGGAATTTGAGTGAAATTTTCAACGATATGAATATGATTTATAGAAGTATGTTGAAAAGGGGAATGACATTGAATCAGGTTCAGTCCATTTTGGAGCAAGAAATCATGAGCAAAATTTGTTCGTTTTGTCCTGACAGAAGTCATTGCCACAGAACTTTTGCGGACAGCACCAAAAAAGTGTTTGATGAACTTATCACAATTTCTTATCAAAAAGGAAAGGCAACTCTTTTGGATATTCCGTCATTTTTAACTTCAAGATGCAAGCAAACATCCGCAATTTTGAATTCCGTGAACACTCTGACGGCACAATACAAAAAATATATTGGCATGATGAAAGATGTTGACACAAGCAAAATTATTATTGCGGAGCAGTTGCAAGGGGTGTCAAAAATATTGTCCAACTTGTCAAAAGATGTTGAGAGCAATATCTCTTTTGACAGTGTCAAAGAGGGCAAGATTTTGGACGAATTGACTTATCATGACATAATTTGCATTGATGTTGCATTGTTTCAAAAGGATATTTGGACAATTGAAGTGTCTTTGGTTGTGAAAAATTTTGATGCGGAAAAAAGAAAAATTGCAGATGTTGTGAGCAAGGTTGTTGGCTCAAAAATGTGTGTGTATGAAAAATTTTCGTCAAATCGACCTGGATACACGGTGATAAATTTGAAAACCGCACCAAAGTTTGATTGTTTGTTTGGGGTGTGTCAACACACAAAGAATGGTTCGAAAGTCAGTGGCGACTCATATAGTGTTGTAAAGTTGTCGGGCGATAAAATTTTGTTTGCGATAAGTGACGGAATGGGCAGTGGCGAAAAGGCGCAAAAAACAAGTGATATTTCAATTTCTCTTGTTGAAAATTTCTACAAAGCGGGGTTTGACAATGACTTAATTTTGTCGACCGTGAACAAATTGTTGAATTTGCACAAAGAAGATATTTTCTCCGCACTGGATATTTGTGTTTTTGACCAAAAAGACGGAATGGTTGATTTTGTGAAAATGGCGAGTCCAAATTCTTATATTCTCAATGAAAATGAATTGCAAACTGTTGAAACGGGTTCTTTGCCACTTGGGATTGTTGAAGAATCAACCCCGCTTGTAAACAAAGTTGTTGTGCAGAGCAGAGATATGATTGTGATGTTTTCTGATGGGGTGAGTGACAGTTTTGGAGATGAGAAATTCCTTCAAAATTCAATAAAAAATATTGAGACAAAAAATCCACAAGAATTTGCTGACAGGTTGATTGAAGAGGCATTGTCGTGCAACAATGGATATGCTGTTGATGATATGACAGTCCTTGTTGTGAAAGTGTTAAATTTCTAAAAAAATTAAAAAAATTCAAAAAACATAAAAAAATAAGCAAAAAAATACGAAATTTTATGCAAAAGATGTTGTTTTTTTTAATTTTATACTATATAATAGATAAGAAAATTTTGCATAAGAGGTTTACGACATGGAAAAAATTTTGGATTTTATAAAAAAACACAAACTCATAAAAGCGGGAGAAGTGATTGGTGTTGGCGTGAGCGGTGGCATTGATTCGATGTCTCTTCTTCATTTTTTGAATGCACACAAAGAAGAACTTGATATTGATGTTGTTGCGATTCATATCAATCACGGCATAAGAGAAGAGAGTGATGATGAAGCAAAATTTGTGATTCAAAAGTGCAAGGAAATGGGTGTAAGAGTCTACAAATTTTCAATAGACTCTCCAAAGATTGCAAAGGAAAGAAGAGTGAGCATTGAAACTGGTGCAAGGGAAGGTCGATATGGGATTTTTGATGCACTTGTGAAAAAGGATATTGTTGACAAGATTGCTTTGGCTCATCATCAAACTGACCAAGCGGAGACAATTTTGATGCACATCTTCCGTGGCTCGGGTGTTTCTGGTGCAAGAGGAATGGAACCTATTCGTGACAAAATCTACATCAGACCAATGCTTCCTGTTTCGAAAGTGGAAATTGAAGATTATGCAAATTTGAACTCAATTGATTATGTTGAAGATTCAAGCAATAAAGACAATTCCTATGCAAGAAATTTCGTCAGAAATGTTATTATGAAAGAGATTTTGAAAAAATGGCCAAATGCGATTGAGGCGATAAACAATTTTGGCTCTGCAGTTGCAGAAGATGACGATTTTATCAAGTCAAGTTTGACGACAAATGCGCTTATTGTTGATGACAAAGTTGTTCAAATGCCATGCAGTTATTTCTTCACAAGCAGTTCAGTATACAGCAGAATGGTTTTCAAAGCACTTGCACTTATTGGGGTGACAAAGGATATTGAAAGAAAGCATATTGAAATGATAAAAGACCTTGCGACAACTTTTGAAAATGGAAAGAGAATTTCGTTGCCTTATGATATTGTTGTGAGCAAGGAATATGATTATTTGACTTTCAAAAACAATTATGTTGAAAAACCTGTTTTGTCAAAAAGTCTCAAATGTGAGGATTTTGAAGCACCAAACTATGGAATTGTGACAACGAAAAGAGTGAAAACTGACAAAATGCAAGAACAAGGTGCTTTGTATTTTGACTATCGAAAAGTTCCAAAGGGTGCGAGATGGCGTTATCGAGAAGACGGGGATGTCTTTGAAAAGTTTGGTGGCGGAACAAAGAAGTTGAAATCATTCTTGATTGACAAAAAAATTCCTGTTCGACTTCGTGACTACATTCCAGTGCTTGCACTTGACAATGAAGTTTATGTTGTTGCGGGTGTTGAAATAAGCGAGAAAGTGAGAGTTGATGATGGTGTTCCAACTTGCTACAAACTTACAGTTGAAAAAAGCAAAAAATAAAATTTATGCAAATTTGTTGAAAAATACGACAAATTTGCATTTTTTTATGATAAAATCCTTATTTTATTTTGATTTTTTGAATTTGTGTGATATTATATTTTTGTTTGAAATGAATTTTGTGGATTGCAATATACAGAAAGTATTGTTTCCCAAAGTGAATATCAATGTTTGAAAATAAATTTGTTGTTTTCAAATGGGCTTTTCGAGATTTTTTTACAAAGGAGATTGTTATGCCTAAGGTTTTTGGTTGGGAGCATATCACATATTTGATAATTTTTCTTGTTATTGCGATTGCATCACTTGTTCTTGCAAAAATATTTCTAAAAGAAAGGAAATGGCAAGTTTTGTATATAAAGGTTGTTGCGGGGCTGGCTTTGCTTTCAAACATTTTGTGCAGAATTTTTGTTGCCATAAAAGATTCGAACATCAGTCATGCATTTCCATATACGATATGTTCTTTGACAAGTCTTTTGTTGCCTCTTGCCGTTCTTTTGGGGAAAGAAAATTCAAACTTGTATCAAGGGCTTTGGTATTTGGGTTTGGTTGGTGGACTTGGGACAATGCTTTATCCTGACTTTATTGGACAAAACGCATCAGTTTTCTATTCATGCACGATAACGGGACTTTTGCATCACTCATTTGACTTTTTGCTTTGCCTTGCAATGTGGGTGTTTGGCTGGTTTAGACCAAATCTCAAAAAATGCTATTTTTTCCCAATGATTTTCTGCGGATACATAACAGTTGGGGCATTTGCACAACATGTTCTTGAAATAAATGGCTCAATGTTGATAACAAAATCTGTTTTGGAAGGAACACCTATCAATTGCTGGTTTATTCTTTTTGTGGGAACGATTTTGATTGCGTTGTTCTCACTTGTCTATGAATTGATAAAGAAAAAATGCGAAAAGAAGCAAGTTGTTGAAAGTAAAGAATAAGAATTATACAAAATTTTGAAAGAGGTTATGCATTGAAAAAGCATAACTTTTTTGTTGCAGTGAAAGAAATTGTTGGAAGTTTGAAAATTTTCTTTTCTTTTTTGGAAATTTGTTGTATAATTGATGTGATTACTTTTTGGAGGGAAAAATGAAAATCGCTATATCAGCAGAAAGCACAATCGATTTGACAAAGGAATTGTTGGAAAAATATGATATTCACACAATTCCTTTCACGGTCATTTTGGGAGATGAAGAGTTTAAGGACGGAGAAAGTGTTTCACCACAAAAAATTTTTGACTTTGTGGCAAAAACAAAAACTTTGCCAAAGACTTCTGCAATCAACGAGGGGCAGTATCAAGAATATTTTTCACAATTGAGAAAAGACTATGATGCAGTTGTTCACTTTTGCTTGTCAAGTCAAATTTCAAGCACATATTCGCATGCGTCCGATGCATCAAAGAAACTTGAAAATGTTTTTGTTGTTGATTCACAATCTTTATCGACGGGGATTGCTCTTCTTGCGATTTATGCACGAAAACTCGCTGAAAATGGCGATGGCCCTAGAGAGATTTATGAAAAATCTGTCGCTCAAACATCAAAAGTGCAAGCAAGTTTTGTTATCAACCGATTGGACTATTTGCACAAGGGTGGCAGATGTTCCGCTTTGGCACTGCTGGGGGCAAATCTTTTGAAATTGAGACCACAAATTTTGCTTGAAAATGGGAAAATGGGTGTGCATAGAAAGTATGTTGGCAACATGAACAAGGTTATTGGCAGATATTGTGCTGACACTTTGAAAGAGTTTAATGACCCAGACCTATCTGTTGCATTTGTCACATACACGACCGCCACAAATGAGATGATTGAAAGTGCGAAAAAAGCATTGAAAGAAAAGGGATTTGAAACAATCTATGAAACGACCGCTGGAAGCACAATTACAAGCCATTGTGGAGAAAGCACACTTGGAATTTTGTATATGAACAAATAAATTAAAATGCCCTTTGGGCATTTTTTTATAAGATTTTTTTGAAAATGATAGAAATTTTTGTTGCGTCCTTGCAAAATAATTTGAATTGTTGTATCATACAAGCATGGAAAAAATTGCAACAAAGGCACAAGAAGTTGAAAAAAGTATAAACAAAAAGTTCAGAGCAAAACTTTGGACAAAGTTTATCCACGCACTCAAAGACTACAAACTGGTTGAAGAGAATGACAAGATTGCGGTGTGTGTTTCTGGCGGAAAGGACAGCATGCTCCTTGCCGTGCTTATGCAAATGCTTCAAAGATACAGTGACACGAAATTTGACCTTGTTTTTATTTGTATGGACCCTGGATATAATGAAATAAATCGAAAAAATATCGAGGAAAATGCAAAAAAATTGGAAATCCCACTCAAATTTTTCAATTCAAATATTTTTGACACGGTTTTTGAATTGGATGAAGGTTCGCCTTGCTATTTGTGTGCAAGAATGCGACGGGGATATTTGTATAACGAGGCAAAGAAATATGGTTGCAACAAAATTGCTCTTGCACATCACCTCGATGATGTGATTGAAACAACGCTCATGGGCATGTTCCACAGTGCGCAGTTGCAAGGAATGCTCCCAAAGGTTCGTTCAAGAAATTTTGAGGGAATGGAACTTATTCGTCCGCTTTATTGTGTGAGGGAAAGGGATATAATTTCTTGGAGAGATGCAAATGGGTTGACTTTCATTCAGTGTGCATGCAGATTCACAGAGCAATGTGCAGAATGGGGGCAGGAAGAACCTGTTTCAATGCGACAAGAAACAAAAAAGTTGATTGCATCACTTGAAAAGGAATATCCAAACATCGCAAATCACATTTTCCGTGCGTTGCACAATGTCAATGTTGACACTTTTCCTGCCTACAAACAGGGTGGAAAGTCATATGATTTCAATGATATATATGAAAAGTGAGTTTGACTGAGAAAATTTTATAAAATTTCAAATTCACTATTGACAAAAATTCTTTTGTTGTGTTATTATCAATAACGATTGGAGATTGAAATGGAAAATTTGAAAATTGAAAACGAAAAAGTGACAAAATATGCAAAACAATATATCCCATCACTCAAAATTTGTGCGGGGTGCTGTGCGATTGCTGTTTTGGGTGCAACGCTTTTGGGAATGTCAACATCAGTGGCACAAGACTTTGCAACAAGTTGTGTGACGGGACCTGCCCTTGTTGCGACAGGATTTTCAGTTGCAAATGCAGTTTTGACAAAAAAATATTATGATTTTGTAAATCAAAAAAATTCAGCGGTTGAAAATGGTGCGAAAAAATCAGATAAAAATGAAGTTGAAATTGAAAAGACAAAACAAAAGTAGTTGAATTTGGGAGAAAAAGGACGAAAGACTTGCAAATTTTGGCAAGTTTTTTTATTTTTTTGAAAAAAAGTAAAAATTTTTTTGAAATTTTGCGATTTCATTTGACTTTTTTGTGGGGGGGTGTTATCCTAGAACTGAAATTTCGGAAAGAAATTCAAGAAAAGGAGATTATATTATGGCAGAAATTGAAAGTGGAATAGCCAATCCAAAGGAAAAAAGGGAAGAAGCACAGGCAGCAATTCATGCATGGTTGGCAGAAGTTTACAAATCATTCAATAATCGTGTGGTTCACATTGGCATGGTGGCAAAAAATGTGGCTCAGGATTTTGAGTATGTTGTGAAAAAGAATGCTTATAATGTGAAGGATGCGGCAGTTGATGTGAAAAATGCTATCATGGATGTTGGTCGTGGTGCTTATATAGCATTTTCAAATGGTGTCGGTGCAGTAAAAGATAAAATTGTGGGCATTGCACAAGCAATGGGCACAGCAGGTGTTGAAATTCGAAATTATGGGACAAAAGCTGTTGCTGGAGTTCATGCGAAAGCACTTGATCTTGGACATAGTGTTCAAAGAGCGATAAAAAGATCTCTCCAAAAAGTTTTTGATTATGCGGGAGCGTCAATTGATGTGAATGAGAGAGTCGCAACAAAAGGATATATCAAAGCGGTTCAATGTTTGGTTAATGCACATTTGGCTGATTTGGACAACCAATATAGGGAATTACAAACATTTGGGAAAGATGATTCTGAGGCATTAAAAAAAGCCAAAGATGTTGCACCAGGGAAATTGAACCAAATATATGAAGACTCAAAAACATTATCTGAATGGAAAGATTATATCAAAAATGGTTTGAGGAACAAAGCTATGTCCCGTGAAGAAAGAGATATTTTTGAGTTGACTGTTGCAAATATTGGTGAAATTGTTCGTAGAAAAAATTTCAAAATTACGGAAAAAGATCGAAAAGAAGTTGCTGAATATATGAAAATGGAATCAAGCGAAAAATTTAGAGCAACTGAAATTGAAGAAAAAGCAAAAGAAGCGATAAATGGGCGTAGAGGGAAGAGAGCCGACAAAAAGACTGATAGGGAGGCAACAGCCAATGAGAATAAAGGGGCCAGAAAACAAAAATGGATAGATTTGGGTAAAGACATTTATAGCAATGAGGAAAAACTAGCAAAAGTCAGAAATCCTAGGGATGAAAAGTTAGAAAAAGAAAAGAATGACAGGCGTGCGGATTTAGAGACTTGGGAAGATAAAAATCTCCCAGGTTATGAAGCGAGACATGAAGAGGAAAGGGCTGAAGCAGAAAAAAATGCAAAAGAAGTTGTTGTTGAGCCAGAAAGAAAACCAAAAACTCCAATTTATCAAAGAATTCTAAATTGGTTAATAGGTGAAAAAACAGATTATTCAAGTAAGGATATTGGCAAATAGCGAGTAAATTTATCAAAAAAAATCACGAGATTTCGTGATTTTTTTATGTTTTTTTCAAAAATTTTCATGATTTTTTCAAATTTTATTTTTTGTGTGTTTTGTATTGTTCTATTGCATCTGTCATATATTTCACAGCGGTGTCAGCATATTCTGATTTGAGTGCTTGATGAATGATGCATCTGAAAAGTTCAGGCTTGTTTCCGCCGTCATAATAATCTGCATCAAATGCACAGGTGACAACATCTCCTTGTTTTGCAATGTCTTGGAAAACTTCCGTCAAGATAAGTTCGCCATTTTTGCTTGGTTTGAGCTCAGGAATTTTTGGAAACATATTTGGTGTGACAATGTATCTTGCCATGCCCACAAGGTCGGAAGGCTCAGTCCCCTTTGGTGGTTTTTCGATGATGTCTTTCATTTCAAAACTGTCATCAGAGAGTTTTTCTCCTGTGACGATTGATGAATATTTGTATATCACATCTCTTGGCATTTTCTTTGCCCCAACAACCGCTTTTCCGCCAGAGCGTTCATATGCTTCGATAAGTTGTTTTGTTGCAGGCTTTTGTTCTCCCTCCGCAATGCAAATATCATCTCCAAAAACAAGTGCAAAAGGCTTGTTGTTTGTCCAGAATTTTGTCACATAAAGTGCACCCGCAGTTCCAATCATTTCACCTTGGAAAATGCAAGTTATGTCCAAATTGTCAATAAGATTGTTGAGTTGGTCAAGAAGTTTGATTTTTCCAGACGCTTTGAGAGATTCTTCAAGTTTCTCATCGTGAGTGATAAGTCTTTTCACATCGGTCTCTTTTTCGTGTGAAATGACAAGGCAAACCCTTTTGATTCCGCTGTCATACAATTCTTGCAAATGGAAAACAAGTGCTGGTGTGTCAAAGATTGGGAACAATTCTTTTGCGACACATTTTGTTGCTGGCAAAAAACGAGTTCCTTTGCCCGCCATTAAGATGACCGCTTGGTCAATTGGTGTGATTTTGTTTGATACTGTGTTCATAATTTTCTCCTACAAATGTGATTATACAACAAATTTTTTGAAAATGCTACACTTTTTTGAAAAAAGTTAAAAATACTTGACAAAAATGGTCCTTGTTGATAGAATAAGCGTATAATCAAGATGGCGGAATTGAAAAAGTAGGCAAATTTGTTGCATTCAGAAAGAAGTTGGTTGATGAAAAACTTTTGCGTGGATTTGGTTGAAATACAACAATTTCAAGTCTTGCGTCGCCAGCGAATTGGCAAAACAAGGATTGATTTTCAATCGAATTTGGGTGGTACCACGACAGCACACATCGTCCCGAAAATTTTGGGAGAGTGTGCTTTTTTGTTGAGAAAGGAGAAAAAATGAAAAAAACAGACACTAATTTATTTAATGAGTTGAAGGAAAGGGGATTGTTGTATCAATGCACCGATGAAGAGGCACTCAAAAAAATGCTTGAAAGCGGAGAACCTGTCACTTTATATGAGGGGACGGATCCAACCGCAGAAAGTTTGCACATTGGACATTGTGTTCCTTTTTGCCTTTTGAGAAGATTTCAAAGAGCGGGGCATAAGGTTCTTGTGCTTATGGGTGGTGCAACTGCTTGCATTGGTGACCCAAGTGGAAAGCAAGAAATGCGAAAAATGATGACAAAAGAACAAATTGAAGAAAATATTCAAAAAATAAAGAAAACTTTGAGTGTTTTTCTTGATTTTGATGGGGACAATCCCGCAATTATCGTCAATAATGCTGATTGGTTCAAAGATTATTCATATATCGATTTTATGCGTGAAATTGGTGTGCATTTCAATGTGAACAAAATGCTTTCAAATGAAATTTATGCAAAAAGAATTGAAGAGGGCGGACTGACATTTTTTGAAATGGGTTATATGCTTATGCAAGCATACGATTTTGTGTATCTAAACAGAAAATATGGTTGCACTCTTCAATATGGAGGGCAGGACCAATGGGGAAATATTGTTGCAGGTGTTGAATTGCAAAGAAAACTCAATTTTGCGAATGGCACAGATGTCAACCTTGTTGCCGCCACAAACCCTCTTTTGCTCACGCCAGAGGGCAAGAAAATGGGGAAGACTGAAAAGGGTGCAATTTGGATTGATAAGGACAAAATATCCGCATATGATTTTTATCAAGGAGTTTATCAAACCCCTGATGCTTGTGTGCAGATGATGTTTGCTCTTTTCACTGACAAACCAATGGACGAAGTGAAAGAATTGATTGCGAATGACATTGTGAAAGCGAAAAAGGTTTTGTGTTATGAAATAACAAAATTTGTTCGTGGGGAAGAAGATGCAATTCTTGCTCAAAATATGAGTGAAAATTTGTTTGTGAACGGCGGAGATGACGCTCCCGTTGTTGAAGTGGAAAAAGAAGATTTCCCTATGAACATTTGCGACTTACTTTTGAAAGCGGGACTTGCTCCATCGAAAAGCGAGGGGAGAAGACTTGTGCAAGGCGGAGCAATAAGTTTTGACGGACAGAAAGTCAACGAATTTGACATGCAAATTTCTGCGGAACAAATTGGTGACGGAGTTTTGCTCAAAAAAGGCAAAAAAAGTTTTGTTAAGGTGAAAATTTCATAAAAAATGACAAATTTTGATAAAAAAGTTGAAATAATTGAGAAAAAATCAAGATTTATTGGTTTTCTTCTCTCATGCAACAATGTTGACGAAGTGAATAAGGCACTGGATTTTCTCAAAAGCGAGTATAAAAAAGCCACTCATATTTGCTATGCATATTCCTTGTCGAATCCGTTTGTTGAAAAGGCTGTTGATGACGGCGAACCTGGTGGAACGGCGGGGAAGCCCATTTTGTCAGTCATTCAAAAGAAAAACGAAAAAAATGTCGCAGTTTTTGTTGTGAGATATTTTGGTGGAATAAAATTGGGTGCGGGCGGACTTGTCCGAATGTATACAAAAGTGACGAGCGAAGTTTTGAAAAGGTGAAAAGATGACGATAACAAAAATAAAAAGA
This sequence comes from uncultured Lachnospiraceae bacterium, assembly GCA_964541815.1. GTDB lineage: Bacteria > Bacillota > Clostridia > Christensenellales > UBA1242 > Caccovivens. Next base: position 11,317 of record CAZIRI010000011.1, on the reverse strand, counting down.
ATTGCAAACACAAGTCGTTTTCATTTGTATGCCGATGAGGTTTGGCAAGGGATTTTTCTTGATGAAACAATTGCATACAATCATCTAAAAGTTGGTCAAGAAATTGATGAAGCGAACTTTTTGAAAATTAAAAAAGAAAATGGGAAAAAAGTTTCTTTTGATATGGCAGTTTCATACATGGAAAAATATATTTCCACGCAAAAAAAAGTGAAAGATTATCTAAAAAGCAAGGGCTTTGACGATGAAACAATTTCTGAAACAATAAAAAAACTCAAAGAATATGGCTATATAAATGATGAAAATTTTGCAAAAAATTATTTTGAATCGCTTTCGGGCAGTTTTGGGAAAAGAGCGATTGCAAACAAATTACTCTCAAAGGGTGTTGCAAAAAACATTGTTGAAGAATTGATTGAAAATGTTGATGAAGACTCTCAACTTATGCTGGCGACAAAGGAAACAGAAAAATTTTGCAAAAATCGTGAAAATTCGCCAAAAACTGCGCAAAAGTGCCTTGCACATTTGGTGTATAAGGGATATGATTATTTTGTTGCACAACAAGCAGTGAAAGTCGTTTTGAAAAATCAGGGGGAAGAAGATGCTGGGTTTTGATTTGCAAGAAGTTGAAAGAATTGGCGATGAAGAAAGGTTGCTTCAAAGAATTGCTCTTGAAAGTGAAATTGAATATATACATAAATTTCAAAATTCAAAAGAAAGAGTTGCGTGTTTGTGGGCTGTCAAGGAGGCGGTTTTCAAAGCATTGAATGCCTATCCCGATGAAATTTCTTACAGAGAGATTGAACTTTGCCACAAGGAGAATGGCTCGCCTTTTGTTAAACTTTATGGCAAGGCTCGTGCCGTTTTTGAGAAAAATGGTTTCACTGAAATTGAAATTTCAATTTCTCACCAAAAAAGTGTTGTTGGTGCTGTCGTTCTCACAAAATAGTTTGTGAGAGAAAATTTACGAAGGAATAAAATTTTATTTCTTATTCAAAATATTGAATGAGTATGAAATTTTGAAAAACTGGAGATGATTTATATGGAAAATAATGCATATAAAAAAATGCAACAAGCACTTGAAGAAATGAATGGAAAACTTGACGATTCTTTGTATGAAAAAACAACAAATTGTGTGAAAAATCATACACTGAAAATAGACAAACTTTCCTTTCGTGGAATGAAAAAGGTCTATGATGATTTGAGCGATTTGACACAAGCAGATTTGATTGACCTAAAAAATGGCGAGGAGTATGGAAAATTTAATTAGAAGAGGTGAAATTTATTTTGCTGATTTAAGTCCCGTTGTTGGAAGTGAGCAAGGTGGCGTGCGTCCCGTTTTAGTCATTCAAAATGATGTGGGAAACAAATATTCTCCAACGGTTATCGTGTCCGCAATCACAAGTCAACTTTCAAAAGCAAAACTGCCAACGCATATCGAACTCTCATGTCAAGAGTGCGATTTGCCCAAAAATTCAGTTGTTTTGCTTGAACAAATAAGAACTTTGGACAAACGGAGACTTAAAGAAAAAATCACAATTATTGATGACAAAAAAATGAAAGAAATAAACAGAGCGATTTTGATTTCTCTGGGTTTTGTGAGTTAGGCAAGATTTTTTTGTGTGAAATTTGAGATAAAAGACTTTACTTTTTTGTTTTCGTGTGTTAAAATAATGGTTAAAGTTAAGGAGAAAGAAAATTATGATGATTGAACCACCAATCGACGAACTTGAAAAAATCGCTGGAAAAAACAAGTATAGACTTGCTGTTTTGGCTTCAAAGAGAGCAAAAGAAATCGAAGCGGATGCAACTCGAAGAGAAGAACTTGCAACTGCTGACAAAAAATCAATAAGCATTGCTCTTGATGAAATCTACAACAAGAAAATAACTTCAAGCGATATGCCACAATAATTTGCAAACATTTGATTTGAAAAAATTATTGTGCTATAATTCTACTGTCAATATGACAGTAGTTTTTTATTGTGGAGAATGTTTTGTTTGCGAAAATTATAATTGACCAAGATGCAAAGGCTTTGGACAAAGTCTTTGAATACAAAATTCCTGAAGATATGAATGTTGAAGTTGGAGAAAGGGTGCTTGTCCCTTTCGGGAATAGAAGACTTCAAGGATTTATCGTTGCCATAGAGGACACTTGCGAATTTGATGAAAGCAAAGTGAAAGAAATTGCAAACAAAATTGAAGATTTTGCTGTTATAAAAAAAGAAATGCTTGAATTGATGTTTTATATGGCTGAAAAATTGCATTTGAAACTTGCAAGCATTTTAAGACTGTTTTTGCCAAGCGAAATGCGAACGGACAAGGTTCGTGAATTGATTGTGAGATATGTCATACTTTCAGAGAATTTTGAAATGCCTTCAAAAAGAGCGGTGAAGCAACTTGAAGTCGTTGACTTTTTGAAACAAAATAATGATGTAAAGTTTTCAGATTTGTCAAACAAATTTGGCTATGCAAGTGTTGCAAGTCTTGTCAAAAAAGGAGTTTTGCTTGTTGAAGAAAAACAAGAAAATCGAGTTCCTGATTTCGACGAAATAAAGGCGGAAAAAAGAGTGCTAACTCCTTTGCAACAAAGGGCAGTGGACACGATTTGTGAAAACAAAACATATCTTCTTCACGGCGTGACAGGAAGTGGGAAGACGGAAGTTTATATGAATTTGATTGAAAGGCAACTTTCACTTGGAAAAACCGCTGTCATGCTTGTTCCAGAAATTTCACTCACTCCGCAGGTGCTTTCAAATTTCAAAGCACGATTTGGCGAAAAGGTGGCGTTGATTCACAGTGGGCTTTCCGCTGGTGAGCGGTTTGATGAGTGGAGAAGAATTTTCTTTGGGCAAGCAAAGGTTGTTGTTGGGGCGAGGTCTGCGATTTTTTGCCCGCTTGAAAATGTGGGAATTATCATTGTTGATGAAGAGCATGAGCAAAGTTATGTTTCCGAGAGCAATCCACGCTATGACACACACATGATTGCAGAATTTCGAAGAAAATACAACAACTGCACACTTGTTTTTGGAAGTGCGACCCCATCAATTGAGAGTTATTCAAAAGCGATGGACGGAGAATATACTCTTGTGGAAATGCCTGTGCGTGTGAATGGAATGGAAATGCCAAAAATCAACATTGTTGACATGATGATGGAAATGCGACAAGGAAACACACAAATTTTTTCAGTGCCACTGTATTATGAACTAAAAAACATTGTTGAGCAAAAGAAACAAGCAATGATTTTCATCAATCGCCGTGGCTTTTCGTCATTCCAAAGGTGTCGAAATTGTGGATATGTTGCGAAATGTTCAGATTGTGATGTTTCGCTTGTTTATCACCGATTTGAAAATCGCTTGAAGTGCCATTATTGTGGAAAAAGATATAGGGCTCTTGACCTTTGTCCAAGTTGTGGGAGTGATGACATAAAGCAAGGTGCGATTGGGACGGAAAGAGTTGTTGATGAACTGCATAAACTTTTTCCAGATGTGAGAATTTTGAGAATGGACAATGACACAACATCAAAAAAGAACGCTCACAAGGAGATTTTGAGTGAGTTTAGAAAAACAAAGCCCGCAATTCTTGTTGGAACACAAATGATTGCAAAGGGGCATGATTTTGAAGATGTTTTGCTTGTTGGAATTGTTGATGCCGACCAAAGTTTGTTCCAATCTGATTTTCGAAGCATTGAAAGAACATTTCAACTTATCACACAGGTTGCGGGGCGAGCGGGAAGAAGTGCAACGCAAGGGAAAGTCATTTTGCAAACATACAGTCCAAAACATTATGTTTATCGTTTTGCAAGCAATTATGACTATAAGGGATTTTTCCAAAAAGAGTTAAATTTGCGAAAAGTGACCAAATTTCCGCCATATGCACGAATAATTCGAGTGCTTTTTTCGCATGAAGATGAGAATATTGTTGCACAGGAATGCAAAGTGTGCTACAATAAAGTGAAAGAAATAAAGGAAGAGTTTGGAGAAGATTTTGTTTATTTGGATGTGATGAAGGCACCATTAAATAAAATAAAAAACAAATTTCGCTATCAAATTATGATGAGAGTGAAACTTGCAAAAGCGGACGAAATTGAAAAAAGAGTTTTTGAAAGTATTGATGAAAAATGCAAGTGTTCTGTTTTTTTTGAAATAAATCCAAACAATTTGAGTTAAGGAGAAAAATTTTATATGTCAACAAGAAATATAGTTGAACTGGGAAATGAAACATTGAGAAAAATTTCAAAACCAGTTGTGATTTTTGACGAAGATTTGTGGACGCTACTTGATGATATGAAGCAAACAATGCTTGAAAAACATGGCATGGGGATTTCTGCTGTGCAAGTTGGGGTGCTTCGCAGAGCGATTGTGATTGAATATGAAGAAGACAAATTTATTGAAATTATCAATCCCACAATCTTGAAGACCAAAGGAAAGGCGAAAGCGAGCGAGGGCTGTTTGAGTGTTCCTGGATTTTATTGTGATGTCGAAAGACCAAAATATGCAAAAATTGAAGCATTTGACAGATTTGGCAAAAAATTTGAATTTGAAGGAACTGATTATGTCGCAAGATGCATTTGTCATGAGATTGACCACTTAAATGGAGTTTTGTTTGTTGATTTGACAAAGGAAGGGCAAGAATACAAAAGGAAAAAGGGGGCAAGATAATATGAAAATTTTGTTTTTTGGAACTCCAAAGTTTGCCGAAATGATTTTCAATGGATTGCTTGAAAATGGATTTGATGTTGTTGGTGTTGTTTGTCAAACTGACAAACCTGCTGGGCGGGGACATAAAATGATTTCGCCACACATCGTTTCAGTTGCGAGAGAAAAGGGTGTCAATGTCTATCAATTTGACAAAATTTCAACGCATATTGAAGACTTCAAAAATATTGATTTTGATTATGCTGTCACGGCGTCATATGGAAAAATTTTGCCAAAAAGTTTTTTGGATTTGTTTCCATGTATAAATGTCCACCCATCACTACTTCCACGATATCGTGGGGCAACACCTGTTCAAACTGCACTTCTAAATGGCGATGAAAAAACTGGCGTGACAATCATGAAAACTGATGTTGGTGTCGATGACGGAGATATTTATGTTCAAGAAGAAGTGGAAATTTTGCCAGAGGAGAATTTTATAACTTTGGGAGAAAAACTTGCAAAAATTGCAAACAGATTGCTTGCGGAGACCTTGCATAAAATAGAAAATGGAACACAAATTCTTGTTCCACAAAGTGACAATGGGATTGTGTTGTGCAAGATGATAAAAAAGGAAGATGCCAAACTTGATTTCAACAAAGATGCAAGTGTTTTGGTCAATATGGTTCGTGCTTATGTGGAAAATCCAGGAGCATTTTTCCTTTTGGGTGACGACAGAATCAAAGTTTTTTCCGCAAAAGTTTGTGAATTGTCGAGTGATGAAAATGCGAAAATTGGAGAGATTATCCCAATGAAAAATCGCTTTATAATCAAAGCGAAAAACGGTTTTTTTGAAATTTTGGAATGTCAGTGTTCGGGCGGAAAAAGGATGAAAGCGTCCGATTTTGTGAATGGTTATCACTTTGTGACTAGGGTGGTGACGGAATGATTTTGGATTTGACATTTGATGAAGTTTGTGAATATGTGAAAAATTTGGGCGAGCCTGCATACAGAGCAAGACAGTTGTATGAGGCGGTGACTTTGGGAAAAACTTTGGAAGAAATTTCAAATTTGCCAAAGACTTTCAAAGAAAAAATTGAAAATGATTATCCCAAATATGAAGAAGTTGTCCGACTTGAAAGCAAGGACGGCACACAAAAAGTTGCATTGAAGTTTCCTGACGGAGCAATTGTTGAAAGCGTGCTACTCAAATATAAATATGGCAACACTGTTTGTGTTTCGACACAAGTTGGCTGTCGCATGGGGTGCAAATTTTGTGCGTCGACCTTGAATGGTTTGCAAAGGAATTTGTCGGCGGGAGAAATTTTGGCACAAGTTTTGTTTTTCAACAAAATTATGGGCGGAAATCTCAAAGAAAGAAAAGTGACAAATGTTGTGCTTATGGGATGCGGAGAACCGCTTGATAACTATGAAAATGTGACAAAATTTTTGAAATTGGTTTCTGCGGAAGACGGCTTGAATATAAGTCAAAGAAATATTTCCCTCTCAACTTGTGGGCTTGTGCCAAATATCTACAAATTGGCGGATGACGGATTTTCAGTCACATTGACCATTTCGCTTCATGCTCCAAATGATGAATTGCGAAAGACGATTATGCCGATTGCAAACGCATACAAGATTGATGAGATTTTGAAAGCGTGCGACTATTATTTTGACAAGACGGGCAGAAGAATTTGTTTTGAATATTCTCTCATTGACGGAGTGAATGACACTGACAGTGCGATTGCCGAACTTGGAAGAAAATTGAAAGGACGACCATGCCACATAAACCTTATTCCACTCAATTCAGTCAAAGAAAAATCATTGATTGGAACGGCAAGAAAAAAAGCATATGTGATTGCTGGGAAGTTGGAGCAAATGGGTTTGAGTGCAACCGTAAGACGCACAATGGGTGAAGATATTGAGGGTGCATGCGGGCAGTTGAGAAATAAAATTGGTGAGAAAAATGATTGACGGACTTATTTTGAAAAAACAAGCGAATATTTTCACTGTTGAAACAAAGGACGGAATTTTTGACTGTGTCGCAAGAAAAAACCTCAAAAAAGAAGGTCTTTTTGTTGGTGACCATGTTTTGCTTGATGATGACAAAGCGGTTGCAGTTGTCAAAAAAAGAAAAAATCTTCTTGTCAGACCGCCACTTGCAAATCTCGACAAAATGTTTATTGTTGTTGCACCCGTTCCAAAGCCAGATTTTTACACAGTCGACAAATTGATTTTGTTTTGTTTTGTGAACGGAATTATTCCAGAAATTGTTGCAAATAAAAGTGATGTTGATGAGAAAATTTGCGAAATAATCGAAAAAAAATACAAAAAAATTGCAAAAACACTTATTATTTCTGCAAAAGAGAACAAATCAATCAAAGAGTTGGAGGATGATATTTGTGAGATATCCGCTCTTGCGGGGCAAAGTGCTGTGGGAAAATCTTCGATTGTCAATGCCTTGAAAAAGGATGCTGTTGCAAAGGTTGACACATTTAGCAAAAAAATTGAAAGGGGAAAGCAAACAACAAGAACTGTTGAACTTTTCAAATTTGGCGAAAATAAATATTTGGCGGACACAGCAGGTTTTTCAAAACTTGATGAGGCTCTTCTTGGGCTTGAAGAAGGTGAAATTAAATCATATTATCCTGAATTTATGGATTTTGCTCACAAGTGTAAATACAAAAGTTGTGCACATATAAATGCTGACAACTGTGCTGTTCTTGAAGGTGTGAAAGAAAATAAGATAGATAAAGAAAGATATGAAAATTACAAAAAATTGTTTGAAATTGTGAAAAATATAAAAAAATATTAAAAAAAAGGATGTTTTTTATGAAAAATGAAGTTTTTGTGGCTGTTTCAACAGACCCTGTCACTGATTATCAAAATATAATCGAATATGCAAAAAGTGTGCAAGGAATTGCTGATTTTTTGCATTGCGATATTATGAATGAGAATTTTGTTCCAAAAAACACTTATGACTACAATCTTCTTGAAAACATAAATCGAAATAGTTTGATTATGCTTGATGTGCATCTTATGGTCAACGACCCGACCGAAGATATCCACAAATATATTGAGGCGGGGGCAAATCTTCTCACTGTGCATTATGAGGCTTTTGACGACAAGGAAGATTTGGTCAATGTGATAAAATATATCAAAGAGCAAAAGTGTCTTGCGGGGATTTCGCTCAAACCAAACACAAAATTCAAAGCGATTCGCTCCTATGTCTTTGGATGTGATGTCGTTTTGGTTATGGGGGTTGAACCTGGATTTAGCGGACAAAAATTGATTCCCGAAATGATTGACAAAGTGAAAGAAATTGCACAATTCAGACAAGAAAATAATTTGAGTTTCAAGATTGAATTCGACGGCGGAGTGAATGCTGAAAATGCAAAAATTTTGATTGATGCGGGTGTGGATATTTTGGTCAGTGGCTCGTATGTCTACAAAAGCGAAGATAGGGAAAAGGCGATAAAGATTTTGAAAGGTGAAAATGTGGAAGAATAGTCATCAACCGCAAATAAATTTATTGAAAGTTTGACACTTTTGTGAAAATATATGACAAAATTTAATAAAAAAGCAAATAATTTTCGAATTATTTGCTCTTTTTTTGATTTTTTTTATTGAAAATTTGTTTTTTTTGTTATTTTTCCAACATCGAATATATGTTGTTTGTGTATAACATTGAAATGTAATAAACCCTTTTTATTAACTGCACAGCGACACCTTTGAATTTCTTTTCATAGTCAATTGAAGTTATCCCGTCTGGCAATGTTGTTGTGAAAGTTTTAAGATTTTTTGTGAATGTGTATTGCCCATGCAAACTTGTTGTGTAGAGTGAATAAAATGCTGTGACTTCAATTTCTTTTTCATTCTGCTCTTTGTCAATAAGTGTTGCTGTTGTTTTGACCTTTTCAAAAAGCGATGTGCCGACATACAGATTTTCATTGTATGAAATCCCAAGAATGTCAAGAATTGTTGGGACAATGTCATAGGCGGATGTGAATCTTGAAGTTGAGATAATTTTGTGATCGCTGTCAACATTTGAGGTGTCTATGTCGTCATTTTCTGTTCCAACATCAACACCGCTTATCTCAACAACATCATTTTCCGTGTTTGTTGTGTCGTCATTTGTGTTTGTTGTGCCAGTGCCTGTGTTGTCATCTTTTGCAAACCCGAAATTATTTTCCGTTTCGTCCGTGAGCAAAAGTCCAGTCTTATTTTTGTTTGAATAATACCCCTTTGTTGCCAGTGCATTATTCACACCATTTGATTTGACAACCATTGGAATTGTGTTTAGATTTGTGTTTGTCGAATCGTCCAATTCAACACCTTTTATGTGATATGAAAGTGAATGATAATATGAATTGTGGTCAGAGTATAGAACAATTGTTGTGTTGTCGTATATCCCATAATTTTCCAATTGTTCAATCAAAACTCCAATTGCTTTGTCAAGCCCAACAATTGCACTTTCATAGTTCACAAGATAATTTCTGTATCGGTCGTCCGTGTATGCCTTGCAAATGTTTTGATACCAATTTGACGCCAAAACCTCTTCTTTGTGTTGCACTTGGTCGTTGTTGTAAGAGTTGTCATCATAGGCGCCGTGGGATGAAACTGAAGTGTAGAAAGTGAAGAATTTTTGACCATCTTTCGCTGATTCTGGGATAAGCGTGTCGATTGTTTCAGTGACAAAGTCTTCTTCGGTCATCCAATGTCCCCATGTGATTGTTTTTCCCGTCACATCATCACCAAAAACGATGTTGTCAAATCCCAAATTTGCATGGGATGATTTTCTTGAATAGAAACTGCCGTTGTTTGGATGTGCATAGGTTGTTGTGTAGCCATTTTCTTTCAAAACGTTTGGAAGTGTGTAAAGGAAGTTGCTTGAATTGTCTGAACTCACAATTTGACTCAAATACTTTCCAGCGGGATAACTGCCCATAAAGCCGACACCCTCTGAAATGTTTGTTTTGCTTATTGCGAAGAAATTTGAAGAAATGAAGCCCTCATCAATCAATTTGTATATGTTTGGGGTGAGTTCATTTGACAAGGTGTGAGAATCTTTGTTTCCGTCAGAAAGTGTTATCCATTCCAGCGATTCAACCATTATCACAATCACATTTTCATTTTCGCTCACGCCAAATGCGGAACTGTCGTCTGCGTCATGAATATTTCCGCTTTCGAAAAATTCAATTGCTTCCTCTTCGTCAGATTTTGTTGTTCTGTTGAAAATTGTTGACACTGCATTTTCGATATAATAACCATATGTTCCATAACTTTTCAAACTTTCGCTTTTCAAAAGTGTTGAATCTTTCAAAATTTTGCCCGATAGACTGTATGATGTTGTCGCATTTTCATTCACTGTTTGAATTGCAAAAGAACTTGTTCCCATGCATTCAACAATGACAAACATCATGACAAATGCAACGGAGAAGTGACTTTTGATTGGAACTGTTGTTTTTCGAATTTTTATAAGGATTAAAAGTCCGATAAGCAGGTCTGCAATCCCAATTCCAATCACGGCAAGCAGATACCAAACATACACAAAATCAGATGACATTGCATGGGTGGTTGCGGTGATAAGATTGACCATATCCCAAGAGAAAACCGCTCCGTCATTTAGGTTGTAGAGTGAAAAGTTGATAAACGACAGTGCAAGTTGACAAACGAGAAAGAATGCGGAAACAACATATTGAGCGATGTAGTTGAAGCATAGATAAACAATCCCTGTGATAATCAAAATCACACTGATATCATAGACTGCGTATGTTGGAAACATTCCAAATCCGAGTGAACAAAATGTGAATGTTTCAATCAAGAACGCACTTACAAAGAAAAAAATTGGCAACGCCCATTTGCTCATTATACTCTTTCTCATAAGAATTGATTCAAACCTCTTGATTAGTTATATCACAAAAAATGGAATTTTGTCAATTAAATAAGAATTTTTCTTCAAAATCATTTTGTCTTTTGGAGAATTTTGTATATAATACAAATATGAAGAAGAAACGAACGTTCAAATTTTTTTCAATTTTGTTTTGCATGCTCATTGCAATATGCACAATTCCTTTTTCAACGCAAAGGGCTGTTCAAACTGCGACAGATGATGTCGAAACGCAAGAGCAGACGGTCACAGTGACGACTGCGGACGAAAATTGGAGTGACAGTGGCAAAAAGACGGGAATAGGCAATCTAAAACAGGATAAAAATGTTTATTTAATCACTTCTGGCGGTGACCTGGCGAGCATGGCGGACAACCTTGGTGGGAGTTATAGGCTGACTTGCGACATTGACTTGTCGGATTATTATTGGACGCCGATAGGGATGTCAGGTTCAGCATTCAGTGGAGAATTTGATGGTGGTGGCTACTCAATTTCAGGGCTTACTATACGAAGCTATGTGAAGGTGGCTGACGCGTCGAATGAGGTGGGAGACGAGTCGTTTGGAACAGGACTTTTTGGTGCAGTGTCAGGCAGTGTGCATGATTTCACATTGACGGGGAATATTTCTATTGGTGTAGACTATTCTAACATTTATGCCACAAGTTTCAGCATTGGGCCTGCAATCGCCTACACGTATGACAATGAAACAGATCAAGATATATATAATATCTCAAACAGCGCGGATAATTTTACAGTTCAAACAGTGAATGTAGCAACAAACTACATAGGTGGAGTTATTGGCGG
>CAZIRI010000010.1:0-33890 GCA_964541815.1 uncultured Lachnospiraceae bacterium | reverse complement strand
TGAGATAAAATCACCAAATATAAAATAAGGAGAAATATTATGGCAGAAAAAGAAAAAATTGGTGTAGTGGAGATGAAATATAAAAAGCGTAAATTATTTGGTTTGATGAGGGATGCTCAAACTTGTTATGATAGGATGTGTGATGATGTTCGTTGGAGGGATTGTCATGGGATTGGGATATTTAATATCCAGCCTTGTGATTTTGATTCTTTGAGGTTTTATTTGGATTCTCTTATACTAATTACACAGGTAGAAAAATATATTGAGGAAAATCCTGAAGTTTATAAAGCATTGCAAAAAGATATTGGTGACTTTTCAGAAGAAAATAAGAAAAAAATATCTATTTTTTTGCGGTTTGGAGCTAAGCGGGAAGTTATATTGCCTGATTGTGTAGAAAATCAAATAACTGGATTAACGACTACCTCTCCAATAAATACTATGATGAACAATTCTCTCTATTGGATTGAGGACTTACTTAACGTTTTTCCACATAGATCGATTAATATGGAACTATATGGAGATCGATTACATTTTTTATTGAAGGAATATCCATCATTAGCAAAAAGTTGTAGAAATAATTTTGATGATAAATATGTTGCCAAATTCAATTCATATTTCGAACAAGTAGAGAAATTTGATAATCATGAGATAAAATTAGATGATTTGGATGTTGAATTGTTTGCATATAGAGAATTATTTAATTTAGTAAAAGATATTTGCTGTGAACGCATTAAAGATATGGCTAGTAAAGAAATTGATTTAGCGCTAAATAAAAAAGATGCTGTGGATTCTTTAAAAGAGTATGCTGATAGGAAAATAGAAGAGGTTTCTAAAAAATTGGACGAAAAACGAAAAGAAGCCAATGGAATACTTATAAGAAAAAGCAAAGATTCAATTGATAATGCATTTGGAGATCTATTTAATCAAGAAAAAAAAGGAACTAAGCCAGACGCAAAACCAGAAACTGCTCCAAAACAAGATAGTAGAGATAGGGGGTAAAGATGGCAAAGGTTGTGAATGAAAAGGCTTTGAAAGAATATGTGTCTTTGAAAATGGATTATGAACTTTTGAAAAGGTCTGATTTGTATAAAACAAATTTGAGTGAATATGTTAAAAAATCCATGGATTATTGTCTCAGATTGAAAGAATTGAGATCACAATTCTAGGGGTGATGTATTTATCCTTTTGAAAAAGTTGAACTTGAACATTTGTTTGAGTTTGACTTTTTTTGTTGGGCGACAGTGGTTGAGTTAAGTCAAAAAGTGTCGTTTTTTGTTAAAATTGGGGGTTGACAAAGTTGATGAAATGTGGTAAAATATTTTTCGAAATGAAAAAATTTCATAAAAGGAGAAAATAAAATGAATGAAAAAGAAAAAGAAATGGGACTCTGGCCTGTTCAATTAAATGGAATGGAAGAAAAAGAAAAAGAAGAAGAAAAAAAAGTAACGGTGGGATTTCACCTGGGTAAGCAAGTTATGGTGACACCATCAAAAATTGATGTAAGAGGGGCTTTTGTGACTCTTGAAAACGGAAAGAAAGCACATGTACTTACAATTGATGTTTATGCAGATGGTATGAGTGCAGTGTATATTTGTGACCATGAAAGCCATGAAAGAGGAATAATTGATGTCAATCCATACACCAGAGATGGCACACCTGGTCGATTGAGTTGTGTCATGCCTGTTTTGGATAAAAAAACTGGAGAAAAAACATACAATGGTGGACTTCCACAACCTGTGGAATTGAGTGATATAATTGACGTTGATTCTGTTCTTGGTTGGTTCAAAGGCTTTTTGGATAAGAAACCAAATATTGCTAAATCAGATAATACCACAGATCACAGCAATGGTAAGGAAAAAGTAAAATCAAAATAGTTTGGTGGCAAGACAAGAGATAAACAATAATTTGAAAGATGTGGGGAAAGCCTGCATCTTTTTTATTGCCAGTTTGATGAGATAAATTTTTTTGATTTTTGATATGCAATTTTCACTGTTTTGTCATGTTTGGAGTCGTGAGAATTTGTTTTGTCAGTTGTTGAACCATAAAAATAAAGGCAAAAATGTCCAAGAACGCTTGTTTCGTCCGTTGTGTATCCGTGCGGATATGTGCATAGGCTTGCGGGAATAAATGTGTGGGAATTGATTCTCAAAAGCATTGGTTTCCGTGAGAAATTCCATGGGGAATAAATTTCTTTCATAATCTCATAGTCCGTGTCAGTCGCAGGGACAATGTCCGCATGATTTTTTCCGCCAACTCTTTTGATGTTGAATGATTGTGCGGTTGTTAAGTCAAAAATTTCATATTCACTTTCTTTTTCAAAAATGTTGTTTATTCCGTTTTTCCACTTAATTTTCAAGATTGAAATTGTGTTTGTGTCAAGATTTGACGATTCGATTTCAACATAATCATTGATTTTGCTGATTGAATTTTCCGTCAAATTTGTGCTTGCCGAAAAAATTGGATAGGGCATTAGTATTGAAAAAAGAGGCACAAGGAAAATGAATGTTGTAAGGCACATAAATTTCGTTTTCATATTTTTATTTTGCCATTTTTGGCGGGAAATATGTTTTTGAATGAAAAAGTTTTTTTGATAATACATAAATAGTGTGAAAAAAGTTTTGTCCACTATTTTTGTGGCTGTTGGATTGATGTTTGGTGCGGGATTTGCAAGCGGGAAAGAAATTGTCGTTTATTTTTCAAGGTTTGGGAAGATTTCATTTCTTTCAATCGCACTTGCATCTTTCCTTTTTTGTTTGACAATCTATTTCTTTTTGGTGTATGGCGAAAAAATTTTGAAAATGTTTTCAAAAAGCAAAGTCTTTCCATTTTTGCTCTCATTTGTTTCGCTTGCTTTTTCATCTTCAATGTTTGCTGGGCTACGAAATTTGTTGTCTTATTCATCTATCGTTTTGCAAATTTTGCTGGAAATATTCATTGTTTTTCTATGTCTTTTTGTGGCAAAGAGCGGAATAAATTTTCTTGGAAAACTGAATTTTACACTCATGCCAATATTGATAATTTTGTTTGTTATCGTCCTTTTTTCAGGGCTTGGGCATGGTGATTTTATCGATTTTTCATCCGCCTGTGGACTTTTTTATGCACCGCTGTATGTTTCATTGAATATTGTTCTTGGAATGACCGTTTTGGGTGTTTTGGGCAAAGAATTAAACAAAAAACAGTCCTTTTTTGTTGGACTGTTTTCATCTTTAGTTTTGTTTTTCCTGCTTTGCTTATGCAATTTTGTTTTGTGCTTGCATGTTGATTTGTTTGAGCAAGAAATGCCGATTTTATCACTTGTTGAAAAGAATAAGACACTTTTTCTTTTTGAATTTTTCGTGATTTTTGTGGGGTGTTTGACAACACTTTTGTCGCTTTGTTTCACTTCAAAAACAATTCTTGAACAAATTGTCAAAAATGAAAATTTGGGCGTTTATTTGGCTGTTTTTGTGCCTTTTTTGTTGTCTTTTGTGGGTTTCTCATCCATTATTTCATTTTTCTATCCCTTGTGTGCCATGATTGGTGTCTTTGTCTTATTGATTTCGATATTTTCGTTCAAGAAGACTGATAAGAAAATACATTCCATAAGCAAGGACACACAAAATCGTCGTTGACGCCATGACTAGGTCAATTTTGAAAATCTGCCCGCCATAAACGATGAGATAACCCAACCCCGCTTTGCTTGTGAGATATTCTCCCATGATACTTCCAACCCAACTCATGCCAACATTTATTTTCAGCACGGAGATAAAGTCTTTCATTGCGTGCGGGAGAATGAGTTTCAATAAAATTTGAAATTTTCCAGCATGCATTGATTGCAACAAAAGAATTTTCCCGTTCTCGACTGACAAAAATGATGAAAGCATGCTCATTGTTGTGATGACGATGCATATCAAAATGCACATAAGGACAATTGCATTCGTTCCAGCACCGACCCACAAAATTATCATTGGTCCTAGGGCAATTTTTGGCAGTGAATTTAACACAACTATATATGGCTCAAAAATTTTTCGAATTTTTTCATTCCACCAAAGGCAAATTGCTGTTGAATAGCCAAGTATTGTTGCGATTGCAAAACCTAGCAATGTCTCAAACAGAGTTGTCAGTGAATGTGAAAGCAGTGAACCGTTTTCGGCAAGAATATAGATTTGTTTCACTATTCTTGACGGCGAACTCACAAAAAATGGGTCAAGCACTTTTGTTTGGGTGAGCAATTCCCACAGACCTAAAAATGCGATTAGAATGAAAATTTGAAAAAAATGAATAACAAATTTGTCTTTTTTCAATTTTTTGACATATTCTTTGTGTGCTTTTGAAAAATTTTTATTTGTCATATGAAAGTTCTCTCCAAATTTTGTTGAATAAACTTGAAAAATTTGGATTTTCTCTGCGTTCAAGCGGTGTCTTTTCTGATAAATTTGGAAAAATCTCATCTTTCAGTGTCGCAGGACGCTTTGATAGCACCAAAATTTTGTTGGACATGGAAATTGCTTCGGAAATGTCATGGGTGACGAGCAGTGCGGTCTTTCTCTCTTTTTTGATGATTTCAAACACATCATCGCAAACTGAAAGTCTTGTTTGATAGTCAAGTGCCGAAAATGGCTCATCCAAAAGCAAGAGTTCGGGTTCGAGGGTGAGTGTTCGAATAAGAGCAACTCTTTGTCGCATTCCGCCACTCAAATTCCGTGGCATCTTGTCGATAAATCCGCCAAGGTCGTATTTTTCCAAAAGCAATTTCGCTTTTTCGAGTTTGATATCCTTGTCTTTTGGTCTTTGAATTTCAATTCCAAGGGTTATATTTTTCCAAACGGAACGCCATTCAAACAAATGGTCTTTTTGGAACATATAACCTATTTTTTTTGTGTCAATTTGAGTTGTATTGTCAAACAAAATTTGTCCATGCGATGGCTTTAACAGACCTGCTGTTAGGGAGAGTATTGTTGTTTTTCCGCAACCGCTTGGCCCAACAAGAGAGATGAATTCATGCTCTTTTATTGAAAAATTGACATCTTTCAGTGCAAAAATTTCACTTTCTTTTGTTTGATATATAAAATCTACATTCTTAAAGATTAGGATATCTTTCATATTGCCCTTTGCGTGAGGAAATACCTCACAATATCATTCTATTTTATTTCAAAAAAATTGTTCCACATTTCAAAAATTTTGTCACACTTTCTTGATTAACGCTTTTTCCAATCATACAATATGGGCAAAGTTGCATGGCTTTGGGGGTTGTATGGAGGATGATGAAATCAAAAAAGCATTGCTAAAAAAGGCTGTTGGATATGTGTCCGATGAAATTGTTGAAGAATATGTGACGGACGAAAAAGGCAATGCGATTTTGTCGAAAAGAAAGATAACAAAGAAATATAATCCGCCCGATGTTTCGGCGTTGAGATTTCTTTTGGAACAAGATAAATGTGATGACTATTCAAATATGACTGATGAGCAACTTCGAACCGAAAAGGAAAGATTGTTGCAACTTTTGAAAGAAAAGGAGAAAGAAAATGAAAATGCAAATTTGTAGACATCAACTGGGTTGTGATTTTTATGGCTGTAAGAATCTGGCAAAATACAGTTTCAGCACAAAAGGCTTTTTGAGGCGAGATTTGGTCTTTTGTGAAGATTGCATGAAAGAAATGTTTGAATGTTTTTCAAAAGAAATTGTGCCAAAGGCTGTTGAATCACCATTTAAGGCAAAAACGGGGGTTAAAAGGACAAAGAAATGATTGAAACTGAAAATGATAAAATCGCAAAGGAAACAATTGCGGATTTTGAACAGAGAATGCGAGCGAGAAAAGGTTTTGACAATCAATGGCAATTGAATATGAATTTTTATATGGGCAACCAATTTTGCGACATTGGCTATGGTGGATTTGTTCGAGATGTTGACAGAGATTTCTTTTGGCAAGAGCGAGAAGTGTTTAATCATATTGCACCAATAATTGATATTCGTTTGTCAAAACTGTCAAAAATTAAACCAAAAATGTCAATTTGTCCTGCGACAAACGATGAACAAGATTTATACACGGCAAAGGTCGGAAAAAAGATTTTGGAGGCAATTTCTGCAAAATTAAACTTGACTGCAAAGGTCAATCAAGCGACAAAGTGGAGTGAAATTTGTGGGACAAGTTTCTACAAAATTTCGTGGGATAGTGATTTGGGGCAAGTGATTGCTTTGGAAGAAAATGGCAAAAAGATTAAGGCGGGAGAAGTTGATATCACAGTTTGCTCTCCTTTTGAGATTTATCCTGACTCTGCCACGGCGGAAAGTTTGGAAGATTGTCAAAGTTTGATTCATGCAAAGGCATACACAGTCGAGGAAATCAAGGAAATGTATGGCATTGATGTTGCGGGCGGTGATGTGAATGTTTATTCTCTTGACGGGCTTTCATCTGGATTGGGCGGACTTGGGCTTGGCGGAGCAACAATTCAACTTATCGAGTCGATGAAGCACAACAGTGCCATTGTTCTTGAAAAATATGTTAGACCAAATGCAGAATATCCAAATGGCAGACTTATCATTGTCGCAGGACAGACACTAGTTTACAACGGTGATTTGCCATACGAAAACGGCATTGACGGGAAAAGAGAGTTCCCATTCATTAGGCAGATTTGCAACGAAGAAGTCGGAAGTTTTTGGGGCGTGAGCATGATTTCTCGACTTATTCCAATTCAAAGGGCATACAACGCTGTTAAAAACAGAAAACATGAGTATCTCAATCGTTTGACTATGGGTGTGCTTGCCGTTGAAGACGGAAGTGTGGATATTGACAATCTTGAAGAAGACGGCTTGGCTCCTGGCAAAATTTTGGTGTATAGACAGGGTTCAACCGCTCCAAAATTTTTGGGTGGAGAAACTGTTCCAACTGATTTTGATAAGGAAGAAGAAAAACTTTTGAAAGAGTTCACGACTGTGAGCGGAACAAATGAAATAGGAACACTGGACAACATTTCATCAAGTTGGTCGGGGACAGCGCTTGAGATTTTGATTGATGAAACGGAATCGAGATTGAAATTCACAACTGACAGCATGAAAAGTGCGATAAAAAATATAGCAAAACAAATTTTGAGATTATATAAACAATTTGCGACTGTGCCTAGGCTTGAAAAGTTGGTTGGTGAAAATGGGCAACTTGATTTGTTGTATTTTTCAAAAAATGACATATCAAGCGATGATGTTCGTTTTGACACTGAAAATGAGAGTAATGACACATTATCTCAAAGACGGTCTATGATTTTTGAACTTTTGGATAAAAATTTGTTGTGTGATGAAGACGGGAAAATAACTAATTCTATGAAAGCAAAAATTTTGGATAATATTGGCTTTGGATTTTGGGAAAATACTGTTGATTTAAGCGATTTGCATATCAAGAATGCGGACGCAGAAAACAGCAAAATGATAGATGGGCAGGAAGTTGAGGTTAAGGAGATTGATGATGACAAGTTGCATCTCAATCAACACATTGCATTTATGCTCAAAAGTTTGTATGTAAATGATTTTGATAAGGGTGTGGAAGCAAAATTCCTTGCTCATATTGCAAAACATAGAGAAAGATTGAAAAAACAAGAAGGAGAATAAAATGGAAGAAATTATTGAAAATTTGGGGGAACAACCTGCCGAGCAAGGCTCCCCTGTTGGTGAAGAAAGTCAAATTGAAGTTGGCAAGACGAGTGAAGCAGAAAGGGGCGTTCCCGTTGGAAAATTTAATAGTGTTGATGACTTGTATCAAGCCTACAACAATTTACAAACTGAATTCACCAAAAAGTGTCAAAAGTTGTCCGAGTTGGAGAAAGAGAAAATTGCAAAAATTCCAAATCCAGAAAAGTTGGAAGCGGAATGGATGCAATTCCTTTCGAAAAATCGGGATGCAGTTTCTTATGCTGACGAGATAAAAAACAAAGTTTTATCTGACGAGAATATGAAAATGCTTGAAAAACCTTTTGATGTTGTTTGGGCGAATATGCTTTATGAAAAGATGACTGCTCAAAACAAAGAAAAAGAACCTATGGTTCAAAATTTTGTTCTTAATGACGAAAAAATAAAAAATTTGATTATTGAAGATTATGTCAAACAACTTCAAGCGAAGAAAACACCTATTGTGATGTCGTCTGAAAAGGGTGAGACTGTGACAAAGGTGTCTGTGAAGAAACCTGATTCATTTGAAAGGGCAAAACAAGTCGTTTTGGATTTGTTGACATAGAGAAAAAGGAGAAAAAACATGATTACATTATCAAGTGCTGAAAATGTGTTGAAAGATGTCTATTTGGGAGTTATTGCTGACCAAATCAATTCAAAAACAAATCCACTTTTCAGCAAAATTAAAAGAAGTTCAAGAAATATTGTTGGAAAAGAAGTCCGCCTTGTTGCTCCAATTGGGATAAACGGCGGAATTATGGCGGGAAGTGAAACAAGTGAATTGCCAGAAGGAGTTGAAACTCCATACCTTTCATTTGTCGCTCCACTCAAAAACTTGTATGGAAGATTTGAAATAAGCGACAAAGCCGTTCGTTGTGCATCAAGCGATGTGAACAGTTTTGTGAATTTGCTTCAAGACGGAATGGATTCTTTGCTTAAAGCAAGCATGTTCAATCTTTCAAGAATGATTTATGGGGACGGAACAGGTTGCCTTTCAACAATCACTGTTTCATCAAACACGATTTCAGTTGATTATGTTGACGCTGTTGTCCCTGGAATGTTTGTTGATATATACAATGGGACAACTGTTGTTGCATCAAATGTGATGATTAAGGATGTTGATAAATCAGCGAAGACAATCACTTTGGCTAAATCAGCAACGGAACTTTCTCTTGCAACGGGAAACAAAATTTATTTGCACAATTCAAAAGACAACGAAATTGTTGGACTTCGTGGCATTGTCAACAATGACACATTGTATGGAGTGAGCAAGGCTTCATATCCAATTATGAATGCAAGAACATATTCTGCAACTGCACAAGATGCATTTGATGAAGACTATGTGCAAGGTGTTATTGATGACCTTGAAATGGGTGGAACAAATGTGAATTTTATAAATTGTTCTTATGAATTAAAGAGAGTTTATCAAAAATATTTGACACTCTACAAGAAAAATATTGAACATACATCTTTGGAGGACGGAACAAAAGTTTTGTCACACTTTGGAATTCCTATGGTGCCAACAAGTCAAGTTAAGGCGGGAGAATGTTATTTCTTGAATACGGATGATTTCGCTTTCTATGAACTTGGTGATTGGAAGTGGCTTGAAGATGAAAGTGGCAGAGTTCTTAAACAATCAGCAAGCAAACCTTCATATATGGCAACACTTGTGAAATACACTGAAATGTTGTGTCAAAAGCCAAATGGAGTTGCATTTGTTTCAGGATTGTCAACAACTGTGACTGAATAATTACTGGAGAAATTTATATGAAAAAGTCTTTTGAAATTGAAAGTGACTGTCTTGATATTGTGAAGCGAGTGAAGAGCATTGACGGAGATTACTTTATTGTGAGAAATGTTGAGAAAAATGTTTTCGAATTGCATAATCACAGTCAAGCATTTTCGTCATATTGCCTGACACTGCCTTTTGATGTGTTGGATGAGAGAACTGTGTCTTATGTTTTGAAAACCCGTGTGCAAAATTGCGACACTCTTTTTGAAGAAATTGAAAATCAAAATGAGAAAATAAAATTATCAAAAGTCAAAGAAGTTTTGAATGACTTTGAGGAGAAGATGAATGACTGTTAGGGATATTATAAAATTGGTGTGCGAATTGTCTGGCGAGAAAGAGATTGCGGTTAAATTGGCGGAGAATAAAACTCTGACAACCGCACAAAGTGATAAAGTTGATTTGATGACAAAATGTTTCAATCTTGTCAATCAAGAAATAGCAGGGGAATATCTCCCATTTATGACAACGGAAAACATTGATGTTTCAAATTCGATTTTAAGTTTTTCAAATTTATCAAAAACTGTTGTCAACATCTATGCTGTGAAAGGCAGATTTAACATGAATTTGAAATTTAAGACCTATGCGAACTACATTGAAATTTTTGGAAATGCAAAGAAAATTGTTTATAGTTATCTTCCCGAAGATTTGACGCTGGATAGCGAATTTGAACTCGTCAATGGGTTGAGTGCAAGAATTTATGCCTATGGTGTCACAAGCGAATTTCTTTTGATAGACGGTCTTGGGACGGAAGCGGAAATTTGGGAAGAGAGATTTAAGGAAAGCTTGTTTGTCTTGTCAAGAAGACGGGGTGAGCATCTTATGCCAAAAAGGAGTTGGCTGTGATTTTTTATAAAAACATAAAAAAATCGAGAAAATCGACTCAAAAAAATCTTACTTTCTCAATTTTTGCTGACGGGGTGGACTTAAACAAAGATGATTCAATTGCATTGCCAAATTCTTGCAAAATGTCATACAATTTGACGATGAAAGATGGCGCATTGAAGACTGGACTTGGCTTTCAAAATTTGAGAGTGCCTGCTTCGCTTGATGACCTTGAAAATTGTCACGAATTTGATTTGAGTTCAATAGATGAAATTTGTGGTTTGTGGCTTGATAGGTGGTTTAGTTCAGGCTTGAACGATTTTGTCTATCAAATTGTTTTTTTAGACGCATCAAATATTGTTTGGGGCGCACTTTTGCTTGATTCTTATGAGGGTTGTATCTTTCAAAAATCAACCAATCTAAAAAGTGCTCCTGTTTATGCGTGCGAATATAGAATGGATGATGAAGATTGTCAAATTTTCTTTTCAAATGAGGGAATGTTGAGGCTTGGATACACCACTGTTGGATATTATGTGAATGTGCCAGCGATGATATCATGTGTTGTGCATTATGACAATTTCTTTGGAATAACAAATTCAAATCGAAATAGATTGGTGTATACAACTGACTTAAATTTGTCAGCATGGAACAATGAAAATAGTTCCACAATCGAATTTTTGGACAATCGTGGGGCATTCACAAAACTGATTTCTTTCAATGATTATGTATATTTATTCAGAGAAAAAGGGATAACAAAAATTTCACTTTATTCATCGCATGCAGATTTTTCTTTCACACATCTATATTCTTCTACATCAAAAATATATGAAGATTCAGTGTGCGTGTGTGGTGATAAAGTCTTTTTTGTGACCAGGGACGGCTTGTTCACTTTCAACGGGGCAAGTGTGCAGAAAGTCAATCAAGACTATGACAATTTGTTTTTGAAAATGTCGAATGACAACTGCACCTGTGCATGCTTGAATGGGAAGTATTATTTTGCAACAAAGTGTGATTTTGATGACGGCAAAACTGTTGGTTGCGAAAACGGAACATATGTGAACAACACACTTTTTGTGGTCGATATTGAAGATTTTACCCTCGAAATTTATCGGGGCGTTGACATTCGAAATTTGGTTGCGGTTGACAGTCCATATATGAGTAAACTTTGCGCATCGTTTTACAACAATCACAAACAACAAATTGGAGAACTTGTGCAAAATGGCAAAACTTTTGAAAATGTCAATGAAAAATTTTGGCGGTCACATAAAACTGATTTGGGGGAGATTGGAAAGAGAAAACATATCACAGAGATTTTTATCAAAACAAAATATCCTTGTGATTTTGTGATTGAATCGGATGAAGAAACGAAGACTTATTCCTTTGACGGAAGCGATGACTTGCAACGGCTCTCTGTTAGTGTTTATGGGACATATTTTGAATTTACATTTTCGACAAATCAAGAGTTTTGTGAAATTTGCAAGCCAACGGTGAACTTTGATGTTGTTTCGTGAAATCATCTTTTTTGACATGTCCAAATTCTTTTATAAAAAACATATAATTTTGAATGCGAATTATGAAAATTTGAAGAATATGTTGACTTGTCAACATTAAAATAGGGGATAAATTATGGATATATGGAATGATATTTTCAGCGTTATTATCAGCAATGGTGTCTTTGCAATTTTGTTTGTTTTGCTGTTCTGTTATCAACTTAAAGACAGTGCAAAGAGAGAAGAAAAGTATCAACAAACAATTGAGCAACTCTCTTCACATTTGCGGGTGATTGAAGATGTGAAACAAGATTTGAGCGAAATTAAAGAAAAACTTAATGTGGGGACTGATAGGGCTGATGTTTAAGAAAATGAAGCATTATGGTTTTTGGATAAGTCTTTCAGGTGCTTTGATTTTGCTGTTAAATTCTTTTGGAAGAGCGTTTGGATTTTCGATTGACAACAAAATTGTTGAAGATTGTGTGATGGCAATTGCGGGACTTCTTGTTGTCTTTGGAGTTGTCGTGCCAGACAAAAAAGAGTGTGACAACATAAGCACAAAAGAGGACAACAAGACGAATGAAAAGAACAATGTTGAAGAGAACAAAAACAAATAAATATGCATTATAAAGCATAAATATACAAAAATACACTCAAAATTGGGTGTATTTTTCTTTTTTTATAAAAATTTGTTGCTAAATTTATTTGATTTATGATAGAATGAGTTTAATTGGAGGTTTTGTGTTGTGAAAAAAGCATTGTATACAATTTTGTCAATTTGTTCAATATTCTATATTGCGTGTCTTGCCATACAAGTTGTGAGAACTGGGTCAAATTGGAATCCTGATTTTGGAAATTTTGAAAAATTCTTCATGTTGATTATCAATTTTGGTGGGGTTGCGATTATTTTTGCATTCGCACTTGTCAATTTTGCGGGTAGTCCATTGAAAACAATTTTCTTTATTTTGTTGATTTTGGCAATTGTTCTTTACATCATTGTTATGTGCATTCCTGATTCAATTTATGGACTTTTTGGCGGGAAAAAGGACACTGCTGAAAGTGCAATGATTTTTCTTGATATGATTAAATAATTTCTTTTTGTTGATAATTTTGTGAGGACTGTGTGGGCAAGTTTATAATTATTGACGGGAACAGCCTGTCAAATAGGGCATATTATGCTATGCCTTATCTTACAAACAACCAAAAACAACCTTCGGGTGCGGTGTTTGGTTTTGCAAATTTGTTGGTGAAATTGATTGTTGAGCAAAAGCCTGATTTTCTCGCTGTTGCCTTTGACCACGCACGAAAGACTTTTAGAAATGAAATTTATGCGGATTATAAGGGGACGAGAAAGGAGACACCTGCTGACCTTTTGTCGCAATTTCCAGTTATTAAAGAGTTGTTGCAAACGATGAAAATCAAAGTGTTTGAATTTTCTGGAATTGAAGCGGATGATATTATTGGGACGCTGTCAAAAATTTCTGGGCAAGAAAATATTTTGGTGTCAGGAGATAGAGATTTGTTGCAACTCATTTCTTCTCAAACAAAAGTTTGGCTCACTCGAAAAGGTGTGACCGATGTTGAAATTTTTGACGAAAAAGCACTTTTTGAGATGTGGAAAGTATCTCCTCGGGGTGTCGTTGATTTGAAAGCACTTATGGGGGATGCTTCTGACAATATCCCGGGTGTTTCTGGAGTTGGCGAAAAGACCGCAATGACGCTTATGGAGAAATACAAATCTCTTGATGCTATTTATGAAAATATTGACGAAATTTCGGGAAAGTTGAAAGATAAATTGGAAAGTGGAAAAGAACTTGCGAAATTGTCACAAACTTTGGCAACAATCAAAACTGATTGCGATATTGATTTTCATTTGGATGATTGTAAGTTGATTTTTCCTTTCAACAGCGATGTGAGAGATTTTTTTGTGCGTTGGAATTTCAAATCTCTTGCTGGGCGTAAAGATATTTTTGATGAGAGTGTCGAATTAAAAAAGAAAAGCGTTGAAACAATTCAATTGAAAAGTTTGGCTGATGTGGCAAATTTTGCTGAAAAAGTTGGGAATGTTTTTTGTTATGACCTTAATAATTTGATTTTTTCATTTGGCAATGGGCAACGATATTCAGTGAAAAAGGAATATGATTTGTTTTCTGACAATCTCGAAACAAACGATGTTTTGTTGCAACTTAAAAATGTTTTTGAAAATGAAAATGTTCAAAAAATAACAAATTCCGCAAAATCTGACTACAAGATTTTGAAAAAACTTGGGATTGAACTTAACAATGTTTTTGATATTGATTTGTCAAGATATTTGCTCTTTGCGGGGCTTCCAAAATTGGATATTCCAGAACTTGAAGATTATGTCACCTTAAAGGCTGACCTTGAAAAACAAATGAAAGAGCAGGGGCTGTGGAATTTGTATAACGATGTCGAAATGCCGTTGTCAAGAATTTTGGTGCAAATGGAAGATGAGGGTTTCCGTGTTGATGAAAAACAACTGCAAGAGTTGTCGGAGCAATACAAAAATCGATTGAATGAACTTTCATCGCAAATTTATGAACTGTCTGGGGAGACTTTCAATATAAATTCTCCAAAGCAAGTGGCGGATATTTTGTTTGATAAGTTGGGGCTTTCTTCTTGGAACAATAAAAAACGCTCAACAAGCGTTGAAATCCTTGAAGATATGATTGATGAACATGAGATTGTGGGGCTTATTATTCAGCATAGAAAGTTGAGTAAATTGATAAACACATACTTGAATGTATATCAAGAGATTGTCAATAGTTCGGGCGATGTCGTTCACACATGTTTCAATCAAACTTTGACTGCGACGGGGCGATTGTCAAGTTCCGAACCAAATATGCAAAACATTCCAACACGAAATGAAGAGGGGAAGAATTTAAGAAAAATTTTCATTTCAAAGTATGAAGACGGGGAAATTATTTCCGCAGATTACAGTCAAATTGAGTTGAGATTGCTTGCAAATATGGCAAATGAAGAGCATATGATTTCAGCGTTTAAGTCAGGTGTGGACATTCACACAAAGACCGCAAGCGAAATCTTTGGTGTGCCAATCGAAGAAGTTTCAGCATCGCAAAGGCGAGAAGCAAAAGCGGTGAATTTTGGAATTATTTATGGGATAAGCGATTATGGGTTGTCCCAAAACATAAAAACTTCTGTCAATAGAGCGAAAAAATACATTGAGAGTTATTTTGACAGATATCCAAACATCAAAATTTTTATGGACAAAAATGTTGCATATGCGAGAGAAAATGGCTATGTGAAATCATATTTTGGAAGAATTAGACATATTCCAGAGATAAATTCTTCAAATTATATCACGAGAAAGTTTGGAGAACGGGTCGCCATGAACATGCCTTTGCAGGGGACTGCTTCCGACATTATCAAAATTGCCATGGTTGAAATGGGCAAAAGAATGCAAGGACTTCGCAGTCATTTGATTTTGCAGGTGCATGACGAACTTATTGTTGATGCTCCAAAGGACGAAGTTGAGACAATCAAAAAGATGTTGAAAGAAGTTATGGAGTCCGTTTGCGACTTTGATGTGAAGTTGACAGTTTCGGTTTCAAGTGGGAAAAATTTGTTTGAATGTAAATAATTATTGCAATTTTGTTTGACAAATCGTTTTGTTTATAATACAATAAAAGCGGTGATTTGGAATGCAATATGCAAGATTGATGGGGATTGATTATGGTAAAGCGAGAGTTGGAGTTGCTTTTTCAGATTTAATGAAAACAATTGCAAGTGCCGACCATATATACAAAACTCAAAGCGAAGAACAAGATTTGTTGTATTTTTCAAATCTTATCAAAGAAAAGAATGTTGACAAAGTTGTTGTTGGGCTTCCGCTCAATGCTGACGGGACAGAAAGCGAAATGACGCTTGTTGTCAAAGACTTTGGGTCGAAACTGTCAAAGTTATCGGGTGTTGATGTTTGTTTTCAAGATGAGAGATACACCTCTTTCGAAGCGGATGAATTGCTCAAAGAGGCGGGATACAAGTGGGAGAAACGCAAGGAATTGCTTGATAAGGTTGCTGCTCAAATCATTTTGCAAGATTATATAAATTCAAATCCAAACAAATAAAGGAGAATATTATGAATAAAGATAAAACAACAATGAAAAATTTGGAAGAAGCATCAAAAAAAGCAAGTGCTGAACTGGCACATAAGGATATTCTTGAAGTTCTTTTGGACGAAAACAACAAAGAGCCAATTGTTTTGCTTGATGAAAATGGCAGAAAATTGACATTTGAACAAATTGCTGTCATTCCACACAATGATAAGATTTATTGTGTTTTGAAACCCGTTGACAAAATTGCTGATGTCGCTGATGATGAGGCAATCGTTTTCTTCGTTGAAGAGGAAGATGGACAAGAACCTGTTTTGAAAGTTGAAACTGATGAAAAAACAGCAATGGATATTTTTGATGAATATTACAATCTTCTTGATGAAGCGGAGAAAAATTCAAAGAAATAAGCAAAATGAGAAAAGATTTTTATCTTTTCTTATTTTTTTTGAATATTTTTTTTGTTTCGTGCAACAATATAAAATGTAAGCGGAAAGTGCTTACAAAAGGGAGGTTGCTATGTTTGGGAGAAAAAAGTCCACAGAAAAGAACTGCAAAGGTGGTTGTTGTTCAAACGAAAACAAATCACTCGAAGCAAATTCTGTGAAGAAGACTTCTGCGAAGCATCGAGATGAATGTTGCTCCGACAAGAAATCTGGTTCAACAAAAGCCTGTAAATAGTTGACCGAACTGATAAAAGTCCAAAATTTTGGACTTTTATTTTTTTATAAATTTTCCCCATTCGATTGAATATGGAACCTCAATAGAGATTTTTTGTTTCGTCCGAAAGTGTGTGAAAGATATTTTTTTCAACAGCAAAAATGTGTGATTTGTCAAATCTTGCAACATATCGATTGTTTGCTCATTTGCATACAATCTGTCGCCAAGCAAGGGGTGACCAATGCTTGACATATGCAGTCTTATTTGATATGTTCGACCTGTTTCAATCTTTATTTCCGACAAAAAATACTCATCAAATTGTTTGATAACATAAGCATGTGTAATTGCACTTTTTCCGTCACTTGCAATCACTCTTTTGATTTGATTTACACCATTTTCATTTATTGTTTTGATTGGTTTGTCAATTGTTGTTTCGTTGAAGTTTGCATTTCCAAAGCATAGTGCATGATAACATTTTTCAATGTTTATGTTGTTTGCGGAAATTTGATTTTTTGCAACAATGACAATTCCAGAAGCGTCTTTGTCAAGTCTATTGATAATTCTTAAAACAAAGTCTTGCGACTTTTTGTGGAAATATTTGACGATTTGCCCACCAAGATTGTTTCCATAATGAGAGCGGGTTGGCATGCATGAAAGATTGTGTGGCTTGTTCACAATCAAAAAATCATCATCTTCAAAAAGTGGTTCAATTTCCCCGTCACACTCATCAATTGTGGTTGGTGATTTTGGATTTTTTGCCACAAAAAGTATGTCGTTGGCGGAAATTTTTTGTCGTGTTGTCGTTGGCAAATTATTTAACAAAATTCCATTTTCACAATTTCTCAATTTTTTTATATAATTTTCAGAAAAATTTTGATGTTTAAGAAGATAGTATATATTTGCAGTTTTCAATTTATCCAAATCTTTTATTTCAATTTTTTCATATTCCATAGCATTATTTTAGCATATTTTTTTCAATAATAAAAATTTTCTAGTTATTTTGTTGACAATTTTTTTTCATTGTGATAAGATAACAAAAGTTAAAAGCGATGATGAAAGACCAGTATTTGTCAAAAACTTTTGCAGAGAGTCTTGGGGTGGTGCGACAAGATAGAGTTTGACAATGAATTCACTTTCTAGCCGAGTGCTGAAATTGTATGTAGGCATCTCCGCATTTGCAATGCGTTAATTTGTGGAATGAGGTGTCTGTTTGGCATAAAGTTAGGTGGTATCACGACAAAAAATCGTCCTAATATTTGGGGCGATTTTTTATTTTGAAAGGAGAATGTATGAAAGAAAAACTTAAAGGAATTCAAGTAAATTGCTTGAATGAAATAACAAATGCAAAGGATTTGAAAGAACTTGATAATGTGAGAGTGAAATATCTTGGCAAGACAGGGGAGTTGACTCAAATTTTGCGTGGCATGAAAGATGTTCCTGCCGAGGAAAAGCGGGAAGTTGGTTCACTTGCAAATTCTGTTCGACAAGAGATTGAAAAATCTCTGTCAACGAAATTGTGTGACCTTGAAAACTCAAAAATTGCGGAAGATATGGCAAAGGAAACTGTTGATATCACGGAGCCTAGCAAGGGTGTTCATCGCGGGGCATTGCATCCAGTTGTGAAATTTATAAACAAATTTGTTGATATTTGTGTTGAAATGGGTTTCACAATCATTCAAACACCTGAAATTGAGACTGATTACAACAATTTTGAAGGGGTGAATGTGCCAAAAAATCATCCAGCAAGGGACATGCAAGATTCGTTTTATATAACTGACAACATTTTGATGAGAACGCACACATCTTCTGCACAAGTGAGAGCATTGAGAACATTCAAACCACCTTTCAAAGTTGCTTGCCCAGGGAGAGTTTATCGAGTTGATGAAAATGACAGTTCGCATTCATCAATTTTTCACCAATTTGAAGCGTTGGTCGTTGGCGAAAATGTTGGACTTGTTGAATTTATGGGAATGGTCAAGGAAATGCTCAAAAAAATGTATGGAGAAAATGTCAAAATGAGAGTTCGTCCATCATTCTTCCCATTCACAGAGCCTAGCATTGAAATTGATGCGACTTGTCAAGTTTGCGGGGGCAATGGTTGTCCAGTGTGCAAAGGGACGGGTTTTTCAGAGATTTTTGGTGGCGGAATTGTGAATCCAAAATTGCTTGAAATGGCAGGAATTGACAGCAAAAAATACAGCGGGTTTGCATTTGCTCCTGGGGTTGAACGAAGTGCAATGCAAACAAACAAGATTTCAAACATGAAATACTTGTTTAGAAACGATATAAGATTTTTGAAGCAAATGAGATAATTGTTGCATAATACACTACACAAAGTGTAGTATGTATGCATAACACCACAATATATAGGAGAGAAAAATGAAAATATCATATAATTGGTTGAAAGATTTTGTTGATTTGAGCGATGTTTCTGCCGAAGATGTCGCTGGAAAATTGATGATTTCTGGATTTGAAATTGAAGAAATTTTGTATATGAATAAATATGTCAAACATGTTTATGTTGGCAGAATCACAAAAATTGAAAAACATCCATCCGCTGATAGACTTGTTGTTTGTCAAGTTGATGTTGGAGACAAAAATGTGCAAATTGTCACTTCTGCGACAAATGTTTTTGAGGGGGCATTAGTGCCAGTTTCTCTTGCAGGAGCATCTCTAGCAAATGGCGTTCAAATTCAACCTACAAAATTTAGAGGTGTTGACAGCGACGGCATGTTTTGTTCTGGCGAGGAACTTGGAATTGATGACAACTACATTGACGGGGCGTCAATCAACGGGATTCTTATCTTGCCAGCGGAGTTAAATCCTGGTGAGAAAATTGAAGACGCTTTGATGTTGAATGATGTTGTTTTTGATGTTAGTGTGACGCCAAATCGTCCTGATTGCAACAGTGTTGTAGGGATTGCGAGAGAAGTTTGTGCGATGTTTAATAAAACATTTATCTCTGCTGTTGACACTTTCAAAACGATTGATGAGGATATAAAGAACTATTTGTCAGTTGATGTTCAAACTGAAAATTGCCCTAGATACATGGCATCATATATAAAGAATGTTCGTTTGAGACGCTCTCCACTTTGGTTGAGAAGTCGATTGCATGCGGTTGGAATTAAGCCAATAAACAACATGGTTGATATCACAAACTATATTCTTATTGAACAAGGGCAACCTATGCATGCTTTTGACTATGAATTTTTGTCTGGCAAAAAGATTGTTGTTCGACAAGCGAAGAAAGGTGAGAAAATTGCAGTTTTGAATGGCAACACATATGAACTTGACGAAACAAATATGGTTATTGCTGACCAAGACAAGCCTGTTGTCATTGCGGGTGTTATTGGTGGTGTCAACTCGTGCATAAGCAATCAAACCGAAGAAACTGTTTTTGAATGTGCATCTTTTGATTTGAAAAGCGTTCGTTTGACGGCGAAAAAGTTTGGTTTGAGAACTGACTCCTCCGCTCGTTTTGAAAAAGGTGTCAATGTGAATTGTCAAGAAATTGCGATGAAAAGAGCGTTGTATTTGGTTTCGAAACTGGATTGTGGAGACATTGTTTCTGGGGTGATTGACAAGGTTTCAGCGGGAGTTGGTTTGGATAAGCAAGACGAATTGAAATTGTCTTATTCAAAGATTTGCTCAATTTTGGGTTTTGATTTTGACAAAAATAAGGCACTGCAAATTCTCAACTCACTCAATATAAAATCAAAACTTGATGGAGATGTTTTGACATGTGTTGCACCTGCGATTCGTGATGACATTCACAACGAAAATGATATCGCCGAAGAGTTGATAAGAATTTATGGATACAGTGTCTACAACGACATTGACACGGTCGAATTTGAAAAGAGTATAAACACTTTTGGTAAGCGTCATCCAATGTTGGTGCTTGAAAATACAATGAAAAATGGACTTGTTGATATGGGCTTTTTTGAAACGCTCAACTATTCTTTATACAATGAAAATGCATGCGACAAGTTGCTTTTGAAGTCCGATGATATAAGAAGAAAGGTTATAAAAATTGCAAATCCACTCAATGAAGATATTGCAACAGCACGAACTGTCATGGCTCATGCATTGTTTTTGGATATTGCATACAATCTTTCAGTGGGAAATCACAATTTCAGATTTTTTGAAAGCGGGAAAATTTATCTTCCAAAATCTTTGCCATTGACAGAACTCCCTATCGAAAATGAGAGACTTTCATTTGCGGTTTGTGAAGATGGTTTTGATTTCTTTATGCTAAAAGCGGTTGTTGAAAATTTGCTTTGTGCAACATCATTAAAATACAAAATTCAAAGGTCAAACGAACCATATTTGCATCCTGGGGTGAGTGCGGATGTAGTTGATGAGGCAACCGGGAAAGTTGTTGGCTCTTTTGGAAAAGTTCATAGACAAGTTTTGAAAAACTACGAAATTTCGCAAGATGTTTATTATGGCGAAGTAGATATTGACTTTTTGACAAGTCTACCTGAAAAGCGTTTTGAGACAAAAGATGTGTCAAAATATCAGTCAGTCGAGAGGGATATTGCTGTTGTTGTGGATGAAAATGTGACAAATGAAGAGTTGATGTCAGCAATCAAATCTGCTTGTGGGAAGATTTTTTATGATGTTGAACTCTTTGATGTGTATAGAAACGCTTCCTTGGGCGATAACAAAAAGAGTGTTGCATACAAAATCACATTCCTGTCAAATGAAAAAACTTTGACAAGTGATGAGATAAATTCTGCATTCAACAAAGTTGTTCGCAGTTTGGAATTTAGATTTGGAGCAAAATTGAGATAACTATATATTGATGTATTATGCAATAATTTTGTTGCATAATACACTTTATATTGTGGGGTATATATGATTTATTTGGATAATGCTGGCACAACAAAAATGTTTGATGAGTGCCTTGAAATTTACAAAAAATATGCTTGTGAAAATTTTTTCAACCCTTCCGCATTGTCGGTGGAGTCGTTTGAGGTTTCAAAAGAAATTTCAGGGGCTGAAAAATACATCATGTCAAGAATTGGTGCAAGTGTCGGAGGAATTTTGTTTACGGGTTGTGCGACAGAAAGTAATAATTTGGCGATTAAGGGCAGTTTGCGAACGGGTGATTATGAGTATGTTTTTTCAGCGGGTGAACATCCGTCAGTTTATAATGTTGGGAAAAAACTTGAAAAAGACGGATACAAAGTCCATTTTGTTTCGCTTGACAAGTCAGGAAGAATTGATTTGCAAGAACTGGAAAAAGTTTTATCCGAAAAAACAAGGCTTATAAGTGTTATGCATGTGAGCAATGAAACGGGTGCAATAAATGATTTGGATGCCATTTCGAAATTGAAGAAAAAGTGTTGTCCAAATGCGATTTTGCATGTTGACGGGGTGCAAGGCTTTATGAAAATTCCCGTCAATTTGAAAAAAACTGAAATTGATTTATATTCTTTCAGTGGTCATAAAATCCATGCTCCAAAAGGGATTGCAGGCTTGTATGTGAAAAATAAAAATGCTTTGAAAGAACTTTTTCAAGGTGGCGGACAGCAATATGGCTTGCGTTCGGGGACGGAAAATGTCCCTGCAATTATGCAACTGAAAAAAGCGGTTGAAATGATTGACGAAAACAAAAATTTTGAAAATGTTTCACATTTGAAAAAGATTTTTATTGAGAAAATTTCTGCTTGTGACGGGATAAGATGTGTTGATTTTGGTGGCTCGCCATACATATTGAATTTGATTTTTTGCGGGGTGAAAGGCGAGACCATGCTTCATGCACTCGATGAAAAGGGTGTGATTATTGGGCTTGGCAGTGCTTGTTCTGCAAAAAAAGCGGGAAATCGCATTTTGGAAGAAATTGGAATTTCGAAAGATGAAATTATTTCGAGTGCGAGAATAAGTTTCAACGCATATCAGACCGAAGAAGAAATTTGCGAAGCGGTGGAAATTCTTTGTTCCGTCTATCAAGATATTAGAAAAAGGGTGTCTTAATATATGAAAAAAGTGCTGTTGTTGAAGTTTGGTGAACTTTTTTTGAAAGGGAAAAATCGTCACGAATTTTTGAGGATGTTGAAAAACAACATAAACAAAAAATTGAGGGGATATGCTTTTTCATTGGAAGAAACGCAAGGGCGACTTGTGATTCATGGTTATGATGAAAATCTCGAAGATGAAATTATTGAAAAATTGCAACAAGTTTTTGGCTTAATAGCGATTATGCCTGCAAATGAAATTGACACATCTTTGCAAAACATTGAAAATGAAGTTTGCTCTTTAGATTTTTCTGGGGCAACAACTTTCAAAGTTCTTTCAAAGCGGGCGGACAAAAATTTTTCTATGCAATCCATGGAATTGAATGCGTATTTGGGGGAGTTGATTTTGAAAAAAAATCCATCTCTTAAAGTTGATTTATACAAACCAAATTTTGTTGTGAATGTTGAAATCCGTGTGAATGCAAAAACTTATGTATACTCAAAATTGCACAAGGGTGCGGGAGGTTTGCCACTGGGCAGTGCAGGCAAGGGTTTGCTTTTGCTGTCTGGGGGGATTGACAGTCCCGTTGCGGGATACCTTGTTTCAAAGCGGGGGCTTAGGATTGAGGCGATTCATTTTCATTCATATCCATACACGAGCATTCAAGCAAAGGACAAGGTTGTGGAACTTGCGAAAATCATTTCTCAATATTGTGACGGGATAAAATTGCATGTCGTGTCATTCACCGAAGTGCAAGAACAAATTCACAGAAATTGTGACCCTGAATACATGATAACGATTATGCGAAGAATCATGATGCGAGTTGCTCAAAAAATTTGTGAGAAAAACGGACTAGGTGCGATTGTGACGGGGGAGAGTCTTGGGCAGGTTGCAAGTCAAACGATGCAAAGCATGAATGTCACAAACTCTGTTGTTCACATTCCAGTTTTCAGACCAGTGCTTGCATTTGACAAAGAAGAAATTATGGAAATTGCAAATCGCATTGGAACTTATGAAACATCAATTTTGCCATACGAAGATTGTTGCACGGTGTTTTTGCCAAAAAATCCTGTTATCAAACCAACGATTGAACGAGCAGAACATAATGAAAGTTTTTTGGATGTTGACAGTCTTGTTGAACAAGCCTTGAACAGCGAAGAAATTATTGAAATAAACGACTATTAAAAGCGTGACGAAGTGAGTGTCTAATTTTGGGCGGGGGCTTTGCCAACGCTTTTTTCTTTTTTTTGAAAATGTATAACTATTTATAATTATAAATTTCGAATTTATATTTTTGCAAAAAAGATAATTTTTATAAAAAATTGATGAATATTTATACAAAATTTGCTTGCATAATTATAAATTTTAGTGTATAATAATCAAAATTGCGTGAATTATTATAAATTTATAATTATTCATAAATTTCTACACATTCGGAAAATACGCATATATAGCGATTGTAAGGAGTTTGAAATGGCACGAAGTTCAAGACAGTCAAAAATCTTGGAATTGATTTCAGTCAAAGAAATTGAAACACAAGATGAACTTGCAAGAGAATTGAAAAATGCAAATTTTGGAATTACTCAAGCGACAATTTCTCGTGATATCAAAGAATTGGGCTTGACAAAAATTTTGTGTGCTTCTGGAAAATATAAGTATGCAATTTTGGGCAACGAACAACAAGTTGTTTCAAACAAGTATATAACAATTTTCAAGGAGTGTGTTATTTCTGTGAAATCCGCTCTCAATGTTGGTGTGATAAAAACGATAAAGGGAATGGCTCAAAGTGTTTGCTCATTCATCGACAAATTGAATTTGATTGACCTTATGGGTGCGACATATGGTGATGACACTGTTATGTTGGTTTTTCCAACGACCACTTGTGCAAATGAAGCGGTTGTGACGCTCAATCAAATTATGATGTAAGGGGTGTGTTATGCTTTCTTCTTTGACATTAAATAATGTTGCTTTGATAAAAAAAGAAACTGTCGAATTTGAAAAGGGCTTCAACTGTCTTTTGGGGCAGTCGGGTGCTGGAAAAAGCATTCTTATTGATGCAATATCTTTTGTTTTGGGTGCAAGAGCGGACAAAACATTGATTCGTTCTGGGCAACAAAACATGAGAGTTGATGCAGTTTTTGTTGATGTTTCTGATGATGTGTTGCAAATTTTGAAAGAACAAGAAATTGATGTTGATGATGAAGTTGTTTTTTCTCGAACATTAAATTTGGACGGGAAATCATCAATCAGGATAAATGGTTGCCCCGTTGTTTTGAAAACCTTGCAAACGATATCGAGTTGTTTGATTGATTTTTGTGGGCAACATGACGGGGTTGGGCTTTTGAATGTCAACAATCACTTGTCAATTTTGGATAAATATGTTGGACAGCAGGCGGATGAATTGAAATCAAAAATCGCTTCGCTGTGCCAAAAGATAAAGGAATATGATGAAAAAATTGCTTCGCTTGGCGGGAATGCCTCCGAAAGAGAGCGAACGAAAGAGATTTTGAATTATCAAATTCAAGAAATTGAAGATGCGCATCTTTCAGTTGGCGAAGAGGAAGAATTGAGAGAAAAATACAATTTTGCCACTTCCGCTGAAAAGATTTTTCAAAAAGTTGGTGACGCTCTTACAAAAATTGATGAGCAAAGAGAGTGTGCAAGCACATTGCTTTATTCTGCAAAGTCCGACCTTTCAAGTTTTTCACAATTCAAAGAAATTGAAGAATGCCGTGAGCGTCTTGAAAATGCCTATTATGAAGTGAAAGATGTTTCTTCCGTTTTGGAAAAGATTAAAAACAACACCGAATTTGACGAAAAAGAGTTTGAAAGAATTGATACGAGATTGGATTTGATAAAGAAATTATCCAAAAAATATGGCTCTGACATTTCTACAATTTTGTCTTTTTGTGAAAAATGCAAAAAGCAATTGGACGAACTGGAAAACGGGGAATTTCTTATCGATAAAATGACAAAAGAAAAAGAGACCACTGAAAAAGAACTTCTTGATTTGTGTGAGCAACTCAGTCTTGTTCGAAAAGAATTTGCGAAAACTCTTGAGAAAAAAGTTGTTGAGCAGTTGTCAGATTTGGAAATGAAGGGGACAAGTTTCAATATTTCATTTGAAAAAACTGATTGCGGAAAAAATGGAAATGACATTGTGAAATTTATGTTTTCTGCAAATGTTGGGCAGGATGTGAAAGACTTGCATAAAACTGCATCGGGCGGAGAACTTTCAAGACTTATGTTGGCATTCAAAAATGTTTTTCTTGATAAAGAAAAGGTGCAAACTGTTGTGTTTGATGAAATAGATGCGGGCATAAGTGGTCGAACGGCTGGAAAAGTTGCGGAAAAAATTGCGAATATTTCAAAATACATTCAAGTTTTGTGCATTACGCACACTCCTGTTGTTGCGACAAAAGCAAATTCATTTTTGCTTGTTGAGAAAAAGGTTGTTGAAAATGAGACTGTTTCGCAAGCAAGAAAATTGCTTGGCGATGAAAAACTTGTTGAGGTTGCAAAACTTATTGACGGGGGCGAAAGTGTTTCGACGACCGCAATTGACCATGTGAAAAAGATGTTTGAAGAATATTGATTTTTTAGAAAAAAAGATGCAAAAACTTGATTGTTTGTTGCATCTTTCTTTATTTTGAATATTTTTTGTATAAAAATCTTTTAATATGATAGTTTATAGGGAACGCAATAAGAAGAAAAATTATTGGCAAAAGTGCTGTGACTAGATAGTGTGAAATTGTCTCCGCTTGCATCCCGCCAAGAATGTTGAGGACGATAATTATCATTGAAAATAGAACTGCGAGTATCCATTTTGTGAAGCATTCGTATGGTTTGATGTGTGCTTTCCCGCTTTCTGATATTTGTTTTGCGATAAATCTGAAAACCACATATGCCAAAAATAGTGCAGGACATAAGATGAATAGGAATGTTGCATTTTCTTGCAGTAGGCCGTTTGCACTCACAATCCAATAGAGAACCGACGAACAAATTGCTGATAAAAGAAACATGATGAGCGAGTTTATCAAAAGAAGTTTGTTTGTGTTGTGTTTGCGTGCAACATAACCCTTTTCATGTTCGCTGAATGATATATTTTTGCTTGCATAATATTTTTTCAACATGTCGTAGTTGCTGAAAATTGTTTGGTCTGAAAAATATTCATATGTTTCAGTTTTCTTTGTTTCGGTTTTTTCAGGTTGAGTTTTTTTCTTGTCAAACAGTTTTGAAACCAAATCTTTGTATGTTGGCTCCAAATTTGCATCTCTGTTTGGTGCGGGCAAATTGTTGTTGTAGGGGTCAACATCAATTGTTGGTGGTGTAATCTTTTTTTGGATTGGAATGTTTACAATGCGAGGTTCTGTGATAAGCACTGCATCATCACTGTTATCTTCCGTTGTTTCAGTGGTTGAGCCTTCATTTTTATCAACCTTTTTGTAGATGTTTTCATCTATATATTCTTTTTGAAAATTTAGTGCATCAAAATTTTGATTTTCACTTTGCTTTTCAACTTGTGGGGTGTTTGCTGGGCTGTTTTGCTTGATATTCATAAGTGATTTTTTCAGTTCAGCAATCCGATTTCTTTGAATTTCCGCATCTTCCGCATTTGCATAAACAACGGACATCTCTATTTGATTTTGTGAAAAACTTTTTTTGTTTCTATATTTCTTCAATTCAGTTGAAGTGTCATAAAGCACTTTGTTTTGCTCTTCTTGGTCTTGTGTGAGTTGTGGGGATGTGTCTTGAACAGGCTCTTGCATTGTTGTTTGTGGGGAATTGTCTATATTTTCAATATATTCAACTTTGACATTTTCATCTTCAAAAGGTTTTTCTTGAGAAATTGTGTCATCTTCAACGATTCTTTCATCTTCTTCCAAAAATCTCCCGTCATCTTTGGGTGTCTCATTTTCAAATAAACTGATTTGATTTTCGTTTGACGCTGGATATTGAATATTGGAAAAGAGTTGAGAAAGTTCTTTCAAATTTTCTCGCCCTGAATTGGTGATTGAATAATAGTGACGCTTTCCGCCAATTTCACTTTCGCCCCAAAAAGAAGAGGTGACAAGCCCTTTCTTTTCCATTCGAGTTAGGCAAGAATAAAGTGTTGGTTTTTTCAGTTCAAAAGTGCCGTTTGTTTTTTTTGAAATATATTCAATGATTTCAAGACCATATTTTGAACTCTCGGCAAGACTGTCAAGAACTAAATAAGAGATTTGTCCAGATGAATTGAACGCCATAAACAACTCCTTTTTTCACTTTTGATTATAAAATATACAAAATAATTTTGTCAAATAATTCACTATATTTTTCAATTTTTTTTGCATAATATAACAAAATAATTGGTGGTATGCAAGATTATACACAATATATTGTGGTGGTATGCAAATATATTTCAAATTGTTGAGTTGTGCTTTTTTGTTTTCTTTTTATTTTTTTTGTGCTATAATGTTTGATATGAATATTGAAATTGTAAGGCAAAAAAGAAAGACGATTTGTTTGAAATTGATTGACAGTGAACAGGCTCGTTTGTTTGTTCCAATGAGGGTTTCGGATGGTGTTGTGAACAAATTTATTGATGAAAAATCTTCATGGCTTAATAAGCATTCACAAAAAATGAAAAAAGAAGAGGAGTTTTCAACGCAATTTGAATTGCTGAATGATGTATATGCTTTTGGAAAATGTGTTGGAAATTTTTCTGATTTAATCAAAAATTATGACAAACTGAATGACAAACAAAAGGCTCTTGTTGTGAAAAGATATTATATTTCCAAATTTGATGAACTGGAAAATATGTCTCAAAACTTGTCAAATCGTTTTGGATTGACATTTGATTGTGTGAAAGCGGTTTCTTCAAAACGAATGTGGGGGAGTTATAGCACTACAAGGGTGATGAAATTGAATTGGAAATTGCTTATTGTTCCTGAAAATCTGGTGTTTTATGTGATTTGTCATGAGTTGTCGCACAGCAAGCATATGAATCATCAAAAAGAATTTTGGGCTTTGGTTGAAAAATTGTGTCCAAACTATAAAATTTTGAAAAAAGAGTTGAATCGCTATTCGTTTCTTTTGGCAAATGGAATATAATTGCAACTTTTACGCACCATATTTTTGTGAAAAAAACTTTTTTTTGTGTGATTTTTGTTTTATTATTTTGCTTTTCAATATATATAATCAATCCTTTGCTTGAAGTTTTGTCAATGGAGGATAATATTCTTGTCGGCAGTGATGATATTTCCATTGCAAACAAAAATAGGGTGTTTGGCAATTGTTTTGTCCTTGAACTAAAAGATAATCAACTTGATGTTTCAAATCCAGAGAAGAAAAACAATGAAATTGTGTTCAAATTGTTTGGATTTATTCCCATAAAAAAGGTTGTTGCACAAGTGTGTGATGACGATTTTTATATTGGTGGTGTTCCGATAGGGCTTGACATTCGCACAAAGGGTGTGATTGTTCTTGATAAGGGGCAAAGTGATTTTTGCGATGGCGATATAATCACAAAAGTCAATGACAATGAGATTGTTTCAGTTGATGATGTCGCTCCCGCACTGATGAAAAACGATTTAACTGCAAATGTTGAATTTTTGAGAAAGAACAAAAAGAAGTCCGCAATTGTCAAAGTTTCCGCAATTGGCGGAGATTTGAAGTTGGGTGTTTTGGCAAAGGACACGATATCTGGCATTGGAACGTTGACCTATGTCAACAAATCGACTGATGAATTTGGTTCTTTGGGGCATCCACTTATTGAAAGTGAAGGGAAAAATGTTGTCCCTGTGCAATGTGGTAATGTTGTTGAGTGTGAAATTCTTGGGATTGAAAAGAGTGTTTGTGGCAAACCTGGGGAGTTGAAATGCTCCATTTTTGAGTCAGCAAACAAAAAAGGTGTGATTGAAAACAATACAAATTTTGGTGTTTTGGGCAAAATTTACGACAAAAACAACCTTATAGATGAAAATCAATGTGCGAAAATTTGCGGGAAGTGTGCTGTTTGTGCGGGAAAGGCGAAGTTGGTCTCATCAATTGGTGGGCTTAGAGAAGAATATGATATCGAAATCGTCAAAGCAAAGAAGCAAAAAGGTGCGGACGATAAAAGTCTTGTGATAAGGGTGACTGATAAGCGACTTTTGAATTTGACTGGGGGAATTGTTCAAGGAATGAGTGGCTCTCCTATTATACAAAATGGAAAACTTGTTGGTGCTGTCACGCATGTTTTTACATCGGACCCAACAATGGGATATGGTGTTTATATTGATTGGATGTTGCAATAATATATATATCTTGTGTATTATGCAAATGCATATCACACAATATATGGTATTATGCAATCAATTTTTGCGTAATTTTATTATGTTTGCAATTGACTTTCGCATATCTTCGTTTATGGCGGCATAGTGCTTTTTTGTGGTATTTACATCCTTATGCCCAAGCACATCTGCGACAATGTATATGTCTTTTGTTTCTCTATACAAATTTGTTCCAAAGGTGGAACGGAGTTTGTGTGGAGATATTTTTTTGAGTGGGGAACTCTCTTTTGCAAACTTTTTGACAAGATTTTCAACTGCACGCACGCACAATCTTTTGTTTTGCAAAGAAACAAACATTGCATGTTCTTCTTCGGGCAAGCCCAAAGTTTCTCTCTTTTCAAGCCATTCTTGCATTGCTGATTTCACTTCGTGTGAATAGTATAAAATCGACTGATTTCCGCCTTTTCGTGTCACTTTGAACGCGTCTTGTTCGAAATCAAAATCTTCAACATTAAGCCCCACAAGTTCGGAAATTCTTATGCCCGTGCCTAAAAATAGGGTGACAATGGCATTATCACGAATTCTTGTGTTTTTGTTGTATTGCTTTTGGTGGTCGGAAAAGGTCGCGGGGTTTTGAACCGCATCCAACAATCTGTCAACTTCGTCTTTTTCAAGTCTTACAATCTCTTTTGTGTGGAGTTTTGGTGTCTGTATTTTGCTTGCGACATTTGAGTCTATTTTGTCATGATTGAATAAATATTTGAAAAAACTTCTCACACTTGCGAGTTTTCGGGCTTTTCCACGCTCTGAATTTTTGTGTGTGCTGTCATCTTTTTCATAAAATGACAGGCTCGACAAAAAGTTTTCAATATCCTTTGCTTGCAGGGTGTTTAGGTCTTCAAGGGTGATTTCTTCCTTTGGCTTTTTTATGATATATTTGGACAAAAAATCATAGAAAATGCTTAAATCCATTGCATAATTCAGTCTTGTCAGCGAGGATGTATTGTTTTCCATTGCGACGAAATAGTCATAGCAATATTCGGGCAATAATGATGTGTAGTTGCCTATTTTTCGCATGTTTAACAAATCTCTTTTTTCATAATATGTCATCTTTTTCATACTCATATTATATCAATTTGTTTTCTACAAACAAAATGATTTTGCGAAAAGATTGAATTTATTTTTTTACCAAATTTTGTCGAATTGACTTTTTTTGTAAAATTTGTTGTCATATTAGTTGCATTTTGTTTTTTTATGTGTTAAAATCTATGCATTAAACTTGCGGAGGTATAAAAGAATGTTTAATATTAAAAAAGAAAAATCAAATGTTGAAGTCGAAATGGTGATTGATGCAAAAGAATGGGAAGAAAGCGTTCAAAAAGTGTATGAATCATCAAAAGGAAAATACAATATTGAAGGGTTCAGAAAGGGACACGCTCCAAGAAAGGTTATTGAAAAAACCTATGGGGACAGCGTTTTCTTCCAAGACACAGTTGAATTTCTTGTCAACAAAACTATCAATGAAGTTTTGGACCAAAATCCTGATATGGAACCTGTTGCAATGCCAACAACTCAATTCGAAAGTTTCACAACTGAAGGTGGATTGAAAATGCTTATCAAATTTGAAGTTATCCCAGAATTCAAACTTTGTGAATACAAGGGACAAACTTTCAAAGTTCATCCAAGTGAAGTGACAGAACATGATATCGAGCATTCAATACATCATTTGCTTGAAGACAATGCAAAATTTGAAACAGTTGACAGAGAAATTAAAAATGGCGACACCGCTGTTATTGATTTTGAGGGCTTTTTGGGAGATGTTGCATTTGAGGGTGGCAAAGGAGAAGATTATCCACTTGAAATCGGTTCTCACTCATTTATTGACAATTTTGAAGACCAACTTGTTGGGCATAAAAAAGGTGAAAATGTTGATGTTAAAGTGAAATTCCCTGAAAACTATCAAGCAGAAGAATTGAAGGGCAAAGATGCAACATTCAAAGTGACTGTCAAAGAAGTAAGAGAAAAAGTTTTGCCAGAATTTGATGACAAATTTGTTTCGAATGCCACAGAATTCGACACTGTTGAAGCGTATAAAAAAGATTTGACTGCTCATATTCAAGATATGAAGGACAAACAACAACAAAATGAACTCGAATATGCAATTCGTGACTATTTGCTCAAAAACACAAACATCGAAATTCCTGCAACCATGATTGAAAGAGAATGCCAAGAAGACAAGGACAGACTCACACAAGCACTCAAAGCATATGGAATTTCTTTGGAAGATTATTTGAAGCAAACAGGATCAAATCTCAAAGATTATGACGAAATGTTGAAAGAGAGAATGACGACAACAATCAAGACAAGATATATATACAGAAAACTTCTTGAAGAAAACAAGATTGATTTGACTCCAGCAGAAATTAAGGAGGCAACAATCGGCTTATCAAATGAACAAGACAAAATCAGAAAAGAAAATGAACTTCTTCTTGACAAATTGCATAAATTCTTGAAAGAAAACAACAAAGTTGAAATTATCAAAGAATAATTGAGTTTTCAAAAACTCTTTTCATTGGGAGGTGAAAAATATGTTAGTTCCTATGGTCGTTGACCAATCTGGTGCGGGTGAAAGGTCGTATGACATTTATTCAAGACTTTTGGAAGACAGAATCGTCTTCTTGTCTGGTGAAATTGATGACAATTTGGCAAATGTTGTCATTGCACAACTTAT
Organism: uncultured Lachnospiraceae bacterium; assembly: GCA_964541815.1. Classification (GTDB taxonomy): domain Bacteria; phylum Bacillota; class Clostridia; order Christensenellales; family UBA1242; genus Caccovivens. The sequence goes on along the minus strand of CAZIRI010000010.1, from coordinate 1,457 downwards.
CTATTTGGAGGGGAAGAACCCTGACAAAGATATCTTTTTGTATATAAACAGTCCTGGTGGCTCTGTTTCCGCTGGGCTTGCAATTTATGACACGATGAATTACATCAAATGCGATGTGTCAACAATTTGCATGGGCATGGCGGCATCAATGGGAGCATTCTTGTTGTCAAGCGGAACAAAGGGAAAGCGTTTTGCATTGCCAAACAGCGAAATTATGATTCATCAAGTGCTGGGCGGTGGACAAGGGTTGCAACAACAAACAGATGTTGAAATTCAAGCAAATCACTTGAAAAGAACAAAAGAATTGTTAAACAAAATCATGAGTCAAAACACAGGAAAAACTGTTGAACAAATTGGAAAAGACACCGATCGTGACAACTGGCTGACCGCAAAAGAAGCAAAGGAATATGGCTTGGTCGATGAGGTGTTTGTGACAAGAAAAGCAAAAAAATCAAAGGAGTCATAATGAAAGATATTGACACATGCGCTTGCACTTTTTGTGGCAGACCGCAAAAACTTGCAAAAAAACTTATCGCCAGTCCAAATGGAGAATCGTTTATTTGTGATGACTGTGTGAGAGTTTGTTATGATATAATAAGGGACCAAGTTGTGAAACCAAAAGTATTCAAAGATTTGGTCATTCCATCCCCAAAGGAAATAAAGAAAAGTTTGGACAACTATGTGATTGGGCAAGAACAAGCAAAGAAAGTCCTTTCTGTTGCTGTTTTCAATCACTACAAAAGAATAAACTACAACTATCACAATGTTATAAATCCAAAGAAAAAGGCGGGTGAAAAGGTTCAAAATGTGCTTGAACTTGAAAAGAGCAATGTTTTGATGATTGGGCCAACTGGTTCGGGCAAAACTTTGCTTGTTAAGACTTTGGCAAAAATTCTTGATGTTCCTTTCGCAATCGCTGATGCAACAACCTTGACTGAGGCAGGATATGTTGGGGAAGATGTTGAAAATGTTCTTCTCAAACTTATTCAAAATGCTGATTATGATGTTGAAAAGGCTCAAAGGGGCATTATTTATATAGACGAAATCGACAAAATCTCAAGAAAGAGCGAAAACCGTTCTTTGACAAGAGATGTTGGTGGGGAGGGTGTTCAACAAGCATTATTGAAAATCATTGAAAGCACTATTGCAAGCGTTCCACCACAAGGCGGGAGAAAGCACCCTCAACAAGAAATGATAAAGATTGACACGACAAATATTTTGTTTATTTGTGGCGGGGCTTTTGTTGGGCTTGACGACATTATAAACAAGAGAAAGGCTGTTTCATCTTTGGGCTTTAATGCAACAATCAAAAATTCTGAAGAAAAGTCAAAAATTGACTACAACACAGAAGTTCAACCAGACGATTTGATTAAATTTGGTCTTATTCCTGAATTTGTTGGAAGACTTCCAATCGTGACAGGACTTGACGAACTGACTCAAAGTGCGTTTGAGAAAAT
>CAZIRI010000009.1:32764-35344 GCA_964541815.1 uncultured Lachnospiraceae bacterium | reverse complement strand
AGCACAGCACAATTTTTGTGATTGCACACAAACTCAATGATTACACACGCTTTGACAATGTTTATTCGTTAAAAAATGGGAAAATTGACAACAAAAAAGATGCCTAACAAAAAAAATTCTATGCGAAAATACATAGAATTTTTTTATTTCAACCATTATGAACATCTATAAAATCAAAAAGTTTTATAATGCCATTCACGGTAAGAATAACTGAGATAATTTGCAAAATGATGCAAATCACTGAAACTATCACTCCAACAACCGCATACACCGATTTTCGTGCGTTTCTTCTGTTTGCTCGAACGATTGACATAATTCCAAGAATAAGTCCCAAAATTGAGAAATTGAAAGACAAAATCAAACTAGCAATGGCAAGTTCATCATTGTCGTTTTGGATGTTTGGAGCAATCTCCGCACTCAATTTTTGACCGCAATTTTTGCAATATTCTCTGTTGTCTTCATTTTCTTCCTTGCAATATGGACAAATCATATTCACTCCTTTATAAAATTAAGTATCCAAAGTGCTTTCGTCTTCAACACCCATTTCTTCAAGTGGTGAATCCATTTTTGACACCAAATCACGCACTTTTTCTTCGATTTCCGCCATAACAGTTGGATTTTTTTCAAGATACAATTTTGTATTTTCCTTTCCTTGCCCAATTTTTTCATCATTGTATGAGAACCAAGCCCCCGACTTTTTGATTAAGTCAAGTTCTGTCGCCATATCAAGAATGCACCCTGATTTTGAAATCCCCGTGCCATACATAATGTCAAATTCAGCAATTTTGAAAGGTGGAGCCATTTTGTTTTTTACAACTTTCACTTTTGTTCTGTTTCCAATCACATTTTGACCATCTTTGATTGAGTCAACCTTTCTTACATCAAGACGAATGCTTGCATAAAATTTCAAAGCCTTTCCGCCCGTTGTTGTTTCAGGATTTCCAAACATAACACCAATTTTTTCACGCAATTGATTGATAAAAACAACCGCAGTTTTGCTTTTGCTTGAAACAGATGTCATTTTTCGAAGTGCTTGACTCATCATTCTTGCTTGAAGTCCAACATGATTGTCACCCATTTCACCGTCAATTTCCGCTTTTGGAGTCAACGCTGCCACAGAGTCAACAACAATGATATCAAATGCACCCGAACGAATGAGGGTGTCGCAAATGTTGAGTGCTTGCTCCCCGTCATCAGGTTGAGAAACATAGAGTTGTTGAATGTCAACACCCAATTTCCCCGCATAAATAGGGTCAAGTGCGTGTTCCGCATCAATAAATGCCGCTCTTCCGCCCATTTTTTGTGCTTCTGCAATCATATGCAATGAGACAGTTGTTTTTCCAGATGATTCAGGGCCATAAATTTCAATAATTCTTCCACGAGGGATTCCGCCAATGCCCAAAGCCATATCCAAAGTTAAGCAACCTGTTGGAATCACTTCAACTTTTTGATAAGCAGAATCGCCAAGTTTCATGATTGCACCCTTGCCGAAATCTTTTTCAATTTTGAGAAGTGCTTGTTCAAGAGCCTCTTCTCGTGGGTCTTTTTTTTCTTTGTCTGCCATAGATTTCTCCTTTGTCACATTATATCAAAAAAATTCACACTTTCAAAATGTTTTTCAAAACAAAATCAATAATTTGTTTGAATGAAGTCAATCAATTTGAAAATTGCAAACTCAACCAAACACTCAACAACTTCTTTTTGACTTCCAAAAAAAACGGAAGAAAACAAGTTGAGAGAATCTTTGTTCCCAACAGCGACAAAACATTTTTTTTCATTTTCATTGCTGTTTGTCTGTATCGCACAAACGGTCAAATTTGATTTTGTTTTTTCAAGCATATTTTTTGCCAGCAAATAGACGATTTCCTTGTTTTCAAGACTTTCACTGCCATCCAAATTCACTTCCATATCCAAAAAGTCTTGTTTGTTTTGCAAAACATTTGTTTTCACAATTTTGTCAGAGCAAACACTTGCAATCAATGAAAACAATTGTCCGCAAGTTTTGTTTTCTGCGATTGAAATATTAAGCCCCTTTTCATTCAAAAGTTTCGCCAATTTTTCTTCCAAATTCTCATCTCTAAAAGAATATAAACTTTCCCCAAATTGATTTTTTAAGACTTGCTCATCGACAAATTTTGAATAAAAGACTTTATGTAAAAATGGATTTTCGGACAATATCTTAAAATCCATATCATATGATGTTTTCAGTTTGGAAAATTCATCAAAAACAAATCTTTCACCCTTGCCAAAAATTGAACACACAAATGCGGACTTTTGAGGGAAAAAACTATCCAAAAAGTTTTTGAATGACAGTTCGGCAGGAAGAAGCAACATTTTTGTTTTTTCAAGTTTTTCTTCTTTCTCTTCAAACAAAATCGCCTGTTCGTTCACAATTGAAATTTTGTATTTTTCTTCTTTCAATGTCTCGCAAAGTTCATCAATTTTTGAATTTTCACAAATTGCAACAATGTTTCCCCCATGAATCAATGCGTCCATGCAAGAATATTGAAAATCATCAAAGTTGTTTGTCAAAACAAAAGATGTGTCAAAAAGTCCCCTTTTCAACATATACATCTCAAT
>CAZIRI010000009.1:0-32754 GCA_964541815.1 uncultured Lachnospiraceae bacterium | reverse complement strand
TCACTCATAGTTGAAGCATCTTTCATAAATTTTGAATAAATCAAAATTCTATTTTTCATCTTTCAGCACCTGTTTATTTCCAACAAAATATTGAATTGCTGTCACAATAGTCAAAATGACTGTGACACCCAAAAGAACATATCCCACAACGCTAATGACAGTGTTTATCGTCCCAGAAATTGCTGAATAATATTCTTGCATCAAGAAAGCGTAGAAGAAATAATAAATCAATGTCACCATTTGAAATCCCGCCTTAACTCTTGCAAGTTGTTTTGCGGAAATCATGCCAGAGCCATTTGAAGCAATCGCTTTGAAAGCACCAATCACAAGTTCTCTTGCGATGATAATAAAGGCACAAATAATTCCGATATATTCAGGGAAAATGATGGGATGCGCATTTGTTATGCCGTCGCCCGTGATAGGATAAGCCACAAGCATGATAAGTCCAGCGATAACAAGCAGTTTGTCCGCTATTGTATCAAGAAATTTCCCTAGATTTGTGCATTGATTTGTTTTTCTTGCGATTTTTCCGTCAAGAAAATCAGTCAAACTTGCCACTGCAAACAGCACGCAAGCGATAAATTTTCCCCATGGAATAAAGTCCGCCATAAAGAAAAACATAAAAATTGGAATTAGGATAATTCTTATTAAAGTTATTTTATTTGGTAAATTCATAGTATCTCTCCTTTATAATTCTCTCCGTCAAAATCGACAAAAGTCACTTCATAAAATTTGTTTGGTTCAATATTTCCATTGTCAGCAATCTCAACACCAAAATCAACTGTTGGCGAAAGAAATTCTGTGTGTCCAACAAAAATTCCCCTGCTTTCATCAAAAAAGTCAATAAGCGTTTTGAATGATTTCCCTATCAAATTTTTTGCATGTTCGGTTGCAATTTCGTTTTGCAATGACTCCGCTTTTTTCAATCTCAACAGTTTAATCGCTTTTGAGTGTTGATGTTTCATGTAAAAACTTGGAGTGTGTTCTTCTCTGTAAAATGGAAAGAATCCCGCATAATCAAATTTTGACTCTTCGAGGAAATCACATAATTTCTTGAAATCCCCACCCGTTTCATCGGGATATCCAACAATGAAAGTCGTTCTCACTGCGATATTTGGATATTTTGTTTTTATTTTTGTGACAAGTTCTCTCGTTTGCTTTTCGTCAAGATGTCTTCGCATGCTTTCCAAAATTTTGTTGTCGATATGTTGCAATGGGACATCAATATATTTGCATATCTTTTTCTCGTTTTCAATAAAGTCAAGAAGTTCATCAGTAAGTTTTTCTGGATAGATGTAGTGCAATCTTATCCATTCAACCCCCTCAATTTTTGACAATTTTTTGCACAGTTCAATCAAACAATTTTTTCCATACAAATCTTCGCCATATCTTGTCACATCCTGTGCAACAAGCACAAGTTCTTGAATTCCACACTTTGCAAGATACTTTGCCTCATCAACAACCTTTTCCATTAGATAACTTGTGTATCTTCCCTTTATTCTTGGAATTGTGCAGTATGAACAAGCATTACTGCACCCCTCTGCGATTTTCAAATAGGCATAAGAACCTTGCGATGTGAAAATTCTTCCAAAAGCACTGCTTTTCTTCGAGTGTTCCACGCCATACAAATCTTCAATAATTTCACAAATTTTCTCGTTGTCCTTTGCTGACAAATATGCATCAACTTCTGGAATCTCTTTTTCAAGTTCTTCCTTAAATCTTTGTGCCATACATCCCGTGACGACAACTTTTTCAATGGTGTTTTCTTTTTTGAGTTGACACACCGCCAAAATGTTGTCAATCGCCTCCTGTTGTGCAGGAGAAATGAATGCACATGTGTTGACAATCACAATATCAGCATCAAACACATCTTCAACAATTTCAAAACCATAAGTTTTTATCTTAAAAAGCATTTTTTCAAGGTCAACACGATTTTTGTCGCAACCCAATGAAATTGCTGAAACCTTTTTTCCTTCTAGTTTTTCGTTCATTTTTTATCCTTTATTATTACCAAGTGACATCGCCAAAGATGTCTCTAAATTCCTCAGGTGTGATATAAACAGAGCGTGGTTTCACTCCATCGGATGAGGAAATATATCCCGCCTCTTCCATTTGGTCAAGAATTGTCGCCGCTCGTGGATATCCAATTTGGAATTTTCTTCGAATCATAGTGCCAGATGCTGTTCCAGATTCGATACACATTTTCAAAACCTGTGGCAAAAGTTCGTCCATTTTGTTGTTTCTCCCGCTTGGAGCGTTGTTTGAACTCTTGTTTGGATTTTCGATTTGTTCTTCGATTTCCTTATCAAAAATAGGTTCGTTGTTGTCTCGCACAAAATCAACAATAGTGTTTATTTCATTTGTTCCAACATATCCGCCTTGAACACGCACAGCGTCCTTTGCTCCATTTGGATAATACATCATATCGCCACGCCCAAGGAGTTTCTCCGCTCCGCCCCTATCCAAGACAATCATTGAGTTTGTAAGGCTTGACACAGAAAACGAAATTTTTGATGGAATATTTGATTTTATAAGTCCCGTGACAACTTCTCTTGAAGGTCTTTGAGTCGCCAAAATCAAATGAATTCCTGCGGCACGAGCCTTTTGTGCAAGTTTGACAATTCCGTCTTCAACTTCCTTTTTCCCGTTCATCATAAGGTCCGAAAGTTCGTCAATAATAATCACCAAATATGGCATTTTTTTGATTTTGTGATTCACAACATCGGGAGTTTGATTGAATTCATCAATACTTTTCACTCTCGCAAGTCCCATGATACTGAATCTCTTTTCCATTTCCTCAACAGCCCAATTAAGCAAATTTATCGCCCTTTGGGTGTCGCAAACAATTTTTGGAGTGATGAGGTGAGGCATTCCCTCATAATTTGAAAATTCAACTCTCTTTGGGTCAACAAGTGCAATTCTCACATCTTCGGGAGATGCTTTATACAAAATACTCAAAATGATTGAGTTTAGACAAACCGATTTCCCCGAACCCGTTGTCCCTGCAACAAGCAAGTGCGTCAATTTTTTCATATCCGCACAAATCACATTGCCCGTGATATCCTTGCCAATCGCAAATGTGAGTGGAGATGAAGCAGACCTAAATTCACTTGAATCAATCAAATCTCTCAAACTGACTGTCGCAACTTTTTCATTTGGCACTTCAATCCCAACAATGCTCTTGCCTGGGACAGGTGCTTCAACTCGAATTGCTCCATCCGCTGCCAAGGCGTAAGCAATGTCATCAATATGTGTTTTTATTTTTCCAACAGGAGTGCCTTGTGGCATTTCAAGTTCATATCTTGTGACGGCGGGTCCAATGACAACATTTTGCACCTTTGCAGGAACTCCAAACATCTCCAAAGAGTTTTCAAGAGCGACACGCTTTCTTGCAACTTCACCGCCAAATATCGACAAATCAACACTTCTTGTTGTGATAAAGTCCAAACTTGGCTTGATGTATATATAAGGTCTGTATGGCTCTTCTTCCACTTCTTTTTCAAGTGGTTCATTTGTCAAAGAACCGCTTCCATTTCTCTGATTGATTGTGCCAAGTTGCTCCGTGTATGCATTGTTTATTTCTTCATCTTCAAGATTTCTTTGTCTATTTGTTCTGACGCTGTCAATGCTCGTTTCTCCGCCATTATCAACAGGTTCACCGCCAGTTTGTCTTATTCCAAATTGCCTACTGTTATCCCGTGACAACCTGTCGTCACGCTCTGAAAAGCCGTCATTTCTATCCCCCAATCTCGACCTATCAAAGCCCGCTTCCCTTTCTGTGAATCTGTCACCGACTTGATTTGTTTCGTTTTGAGGATTTGAATACAATTCAGGATTTTCTTGCTTTTCTTCTTCAATGCAAGTTTGCAAAATGGTGTTTGCCTCATCGACAAGTGCTTCCCCAGAAGTTTCTTTCAAAGTTCTTCGGATTTCCACCTTTTGCTCTGGGATAAATTCGTCTTCAACATATGTCTGTCTTGGATTTATTTGGTCGTTATTTTCATTTTTCAAAGCATTTATGTTTTGTTGAATTTCTTCCTTGTTTTCTTCAACATGTCCGCCCCGTCTCATAGACTTGAAATACTCATCAACATCAATGATTGCTGGCCCGCCAAACAACTTTTCACGAGTTGTCATATGAGATGTGTCGACAGTTTCTTTCTTTGGAATATCATTTTCCTCTTTCTTCTCAAACTCATATGCGGTGTTTCTTTTCTTGTCAAGTCCAAGCAATGTTCTTGCACTGACGGGAGAAACCTTTTCTTTCTCTTCCTCATCATGCAATTTTCCATTCAGCACAACATTAACTTCTTCTTGCTTTTCAGTTTTCTCTTCAACAGGAGCGACTTTTTCGTCAATATCATTGTGATTGTCAACCATTTGCAAAGACAAAGATGTTTGTGTTGAATTTTCTTTTCTCCACTTATTCAGATAAACAACAAGCAAAGTCGCACAAACTCCGATTGCGAGCAATGATGCAACAATCGCTCCTGGAAAAGTTATGGTGTATAGCAATGCGGAAGACACAATTCCAATCAAAAGCCCCCCTGGCGTCCAAGTTTTTGAGAAATTTTTTCCAAGATATGACCAAAAGCCCTCTCTTGTCGTTCCGTCAGCAAGAACCCCCTTTCCGCCAACGACAATCAGTTGCAAAATGCACAGCAAGAACACTGTGACAAGGATAAGGCAAACAAGATATCCCTTTGGCATGACATATTTTTTTTGATTTAGAAAAGCAAGTCCAACAACTATCGTGAGCAAGCACCCCACAAAGCCAAACACGCCAAAAAGTCCAAGGAAAAATTTTTGAACAGGTGGAACAATTCCAGTCATAAACAAAAATATCAAAGTGGCAACAAAAATAAGAGAAAAACCAATCGTCTTTTTTCTTTGTGATTGTCTGCTCCTTTTTTTGTTTGAATTAAGTTTATAAACTGCCATTCATCCTCCAAGATTTGATTATGGACATAAAAAAGACAATAAATGCCCGACATCTTGTTTAAGTATATCACTAATCAAAAAATTATCAAAATTTTTTTCATAAAAAACAAAGTTTTTATGCTAAATTTTCGCTCACTTTGCAAAAATCTAAACCCTTTTCCCTAATTTGTAAAATTATCTCTTCAAGAGCGTCCGCAGTTTCGCTTGTTGGATGCATCAAAACAAAGTCCCCCGAAGAAATATTTTTTGTCGCACGAGAAACAATCTTTTCTTTGTCGTGGTCACGCCAATCAATCGTATCTTTGCCGTCCGTCCACATCACAACTTTCATCCCAAGCCCTTCCGCTATCGACACAGTCTTTTTGTTGTATGAACCTGCGGGCGGAGCAAATAAAGTGGGCTTTTCATTCAAAATTTTCTCAACAACCGTGTTTGTCGTGTCGATTTCCTCATAAACTGTTTCAGCGGACACTTTCGCACACTGCTTGTGGGAATATCCATGATTGCCAATTTCATGTCCGTCATCATAAATTTTTTGCAACATATCGCTTTCTTCAACCGCCCACATTCCGCCGACAAAAAAAGTCGCTTTCACATTGTATTCACGCAAAGTCGCAAGCATTTTGTCAAGAAATTCAGTTCCCCAATAAACATTTATCATCAAAGAGACCTTCCCAGAATTTTCATTCCCCGAACAATAAACCCCATTGACAACTTTTGACGCATGATATGCCGAGCCACCAACCGCCGAGAACACTGCAACAACCGACAAAACCAAAACAATCACCGCATTTGTCCAAACTTTGTAGAATGGCACCGCTCGAATAAAACATTTTTTCATGGAATTATTGTATGTTTTGAAAAATAAAAAAAGACTTTTATTTCAAGTCTTCAAACAAATTTTCAACTTTCACACCCAAACATTTGGAAATTCTTCCCGCACATGAAACAAAAAGGTCTTCATCTCCCGATAAAATCTTGTCTAGTTCAACTGGCGAAACTCCGCAAGCGACACAAAATTGCACTTTCGACCAATGTTTTTTTTCGATAAAATTTTCAATTAAATCAATTCTAAAAATGGTTTTCGATTTCATACAAATTATTTTATATGGCAAAATGTCATAAGTCAAGTATTTTATGGCAATTTGTCATATAATTTTTATATGAATAAATTTTCACAACGATTGAAAGAACTTCGAGAAGAAAGTCATATATCACAATCGCAACTTGCGGTTGCTCTTGGTTGCACACAATCCACGATTGCAAAGTGGGAGTCCGCAACGAGAGAACCAAGCCTTGAATCACTCATTGCCATTGCGAGATTTTTCAAAATCAGCACTGACTATATTTTGGGACTTGAAGATTGAAATCACTCTTCTTTTTCTGTTTCCAATTCTTCTTCGCTCAAATCTTCATCATCATTTTGCTCTTCTTTGTTTTCGCCCAAAGAGTCATAATAATCGAGCATTCTGTCATTGAGTTTATTAACCAAAAATTTGACACTTTTGAATTTTTTTGCTGTGTATGAAATGCCAATAACAAGCCCATTGACAACCATCAAGTTTTTCTTTTCGCACGCTTCAATTGTCGCACACAAAACAAATTCAAGGTCGTCAAGATTGTCAGTCTTTTTCTTTTCAAATTTGAGTAAGGCAAGCATTTCGTTGCAATCATTTGAGACTTCTTTCAAAAGTTCATCAAGCCCAGGCAATTCTTCCTTTTCCTCTTCAACCTCAACTTCTTTTTCCGCTTTTTTGGACTTTATTTCAACCATTGTGTTTTGAATATCCGCCAAAGTCACCTCTGTTGAAATAGAAAACATCTTGCAAATTTCATCTCTGAAAGGTTTCACAATTTTTTCAAGGAAATTTTGCATAGGAGTCAACTTTTTGTCTTGGAAATATGTTTCAAGAAATTGATTCACATTTATTGAACCATTCAAAATATCGTTGAACACTGTCACAATGAGTGCCATTTTCTTTTTGTCGTCCGTTGGGATAGCAATGTTGCTCCCCCCAGTCTTTTTGTCATAGGAAAATGCTCTCAAAAATTCTTCTTTCGAATCAAAATTTTCAAGACTTTCCGCAAGCATATTTGTCACATCATCACTTTCTGTGACAGCATTCATAAACTTGTCAAGTTTTTTGCTTAAATCCAAAAACTTCCCCGTCAGCAAGTCATTGCAAGCCAAAACGACTTTTTTCACTTCAACAATATTTTCAACTTCCATAAAACCTCCAAAAGTTTTCTGCTTGACTATTGTAGCACACATTTGAAAAAAAACAAATCATTTTTCAAACTTATTTGACTTTTTTTGATTTGCATGCTATCATCATACACATAAAACACACAAAAGAACATGGAGTGAAAATGAATTACGACGCAGTCACAAACAAATTAATCATTCTTTTCATGATGGATAAAATGGAAATGCCTCTGACTGAAAACTCTGTCATAGAGATTTGTTCAGTCAAAAACAATTGGGTAAACTATATGGATTGTCTTGACCTTTTGTATCAACTCTCCGAATCAAAATTGATATACAAAACCGAGTGCAAAGAGGGTGAAATGCGATACAACATCACATTTGAAGGGCGAGATTGTCTGTCATATTTCTATAAAAAAGTCCCTTTGTCACTTCGAGATGAAATAACGGATTACAGCAAGCAAAATCGTTTATCAATCAAGCAAAGTCAGGAATATTATGCAAACTACACCGATGCCGATGACGGTTCTTATCTTGTGACAATGCGAATTTATGAAAGTTTGATTATGTCCCCACTTTTCGAACTTAAAATCAAAGCACCCACACGACAATCTGCCGAAGAGGCGTGCAAAAAATGGCGTCAATCTGCACCAAATATATACGAAAGTATATATGAAAAACTCGTAAATACTGAATAATCAGCAGTTTTGCTGATTTTTTATTGCTAAAAAATGCAATAACATCTTTACAAATATGTTTTCAAATGGTATAATATAAGCATGAAGAAAAATGTTGTTTTGGAAGCAATGAATGTTTCCGTTGTGTTGAAAAACAAAATCTTGGTGAGAAATGTCTCCTTCACTGTGCAAGAGGGACAAATTCTTGGCGTTGTTGGCGACAACAAGTCGGGAAAATCAAGTCTTGCAAAAGTCTTGTGCGGTTCTTTGCCAGTCAGCGATGGAACAGTTTTTGTGATGAATCAAAACATTGAAAAATATCCTGAACTATTGCACTCTGTGAGTCTAAGTCTTGACCCACCTGTCTTTTTCAAAAACCAAACTGTGAGAAACAATGTCAAATATCTGTGCAGTTTGTCAGGAACAAAGCCAACAAAAGACAAAGTGAACACTGCACTTCGAAAATTTGGATTGGAAGCAAGAGCGAAATCAAAAATGAAATATTTATCATATTATGAAAGAAAACTTGTTTCGCTTGCACTTGCGTTTATCAACGAACCAAAAATTGCCATTTTGGATGAGCCATTCAAAGGAATATCCGAAGAGCGACAAGACAAAATGAGAGAATTCATAAAACAACTCAAAGCACAAAACATTGCAGTCATTGTCACAGCGAAAGACTATGAAACAATCGAAAATCTTTGCTCACGATACATTTTTATGGAAAATCGAAAAATTGTCAAAATTTTGGATGGAAAAGAGTGTGAACTGGCACCCGACACAATCACATATGCCTTTGTTGAAGTGAAATATCCTCACTATGTTGGAAAACTTCTCAAAAAAGAATTTAATTTTGACATCAAACTTCTTGACAAAAAAGTTCTTTTTGTGGCAAGCGAAAACAAATTGGCTGATGTTGTTGAATTTTTATCAACAAAAAAGATAGAAGTGAAAGAAACAGGATATCTTAAAACAAAAACCGAACAAATCCTTGCAAATATGACACCATTCTACACAGGAGGTTAAAAATTGAAAAACACATTTAGAATTGCGTTCTACGATTTCAAAAGAATTTTGTTAAATCCAATCGCCTTTTTTGCAATAATTGGCGTGCTGATTTTTTGTGTGGTTTTTGGTGCAGTTTATCACATTCCAACAACAGAAGTTTACAGTGCCTCAACAAAAGGGACAACCGCAACTGAAATACTTTCAAATTTCAACTCAATAAACACAGAAATTGACACAAAATCCGCTCTCAACGCATCAATTTCTCAAGCAAACAAGTATATAGCAACACAACAAGATTCATGCGACGAGAAAACGGCTTTGGAAAACATAAACAACAAATTTCAAAATGGTGTCACTGTTGGCGGGGACACAATAAACATTTTGAATGAAATAAAAGCCTACAAACAAATGGAAACATGTTATTTCCTAAACAACAACAGTGTCAGCCCAATCACCGAAACAGCAAATGAACTCAAAAATTATATTGAAGACTACAAAAAAATTGAAAATCTTGAAACAAGACTCATTTTGACAGAAGCACAAGTGACAAAACTTGAAAATTTTTCAAACTTTTTGCTTGAAACGACAAAAGATGTTGGCAGTGATACGACAAAAATAAAGTCTGCACTTAATGCAATTTACGACAACTCCGCATATTTTGACGAACTCAACTCAATCACAAAAAATGCTTATGTCAGTCAAATAGATGAGAAAAAAGTTTCAAACATTCAAAAAACATACATTGCAAAGGCAAATGAAAAAATCGAAAAAATTTCACAAGAAATGTCAACTCTAAAATCGGAAGATGTTGACCAAATGAAAAACTTGATAACTGCCTACAAAATAACTTGCGAAAGTGCCAAGAGAGGTGTGTATAACGAACTTTTGTTGCTCCTTGATGAAGAAACAAATTTGAGCAAAGCATATGGCTATAAAGCACCAAACAAAGAACAACTCAATCTTGAAATTGCCTATGCAAAATACTATGTTGATGCATCAAAAGAAATTGGATATGTTGCACATCAATCCGCCCTAAACTTCAACACTGCCACAGGGAAGGAAACCGCCTATGACAAAGCATATATGCTCATGGCATTTGTGGGGGTTCTCACAATTTTGTTTGGGATGGGTTCGGCATACAAATTCTTTGGACTTGACAGAAGAAATGGAAAAGTTGATATCCTTTTGGCACAAAAAGCAACTTCAAATCAAGTTTTTGTTGGAAAGTGTCTTGCAATTTTCCTTACAACATCAGCAATTTTAATTTTCTATGGAGCAGTCAACTTGCTCACAGGATTTATCGTTCATGGGACATCTTCAACTGACATTTTGACTGTGTTCAACAACTCAATTGTCTACACAATTCACCCATTCACATTCTATCTAATAAAGATTGTTGGAATTGAACTTCAAGTCATTTTCTTCTCAATGGTGACAATCACACTTATGAACATCACCCGAAAATTCGAACTTGCCTATATAATCGCTCTGTTGATTTATGTTGCAACAATCGTGTTAAATATTTTCCTAAACAACCAAATTTGGTATTGCCTGCTTCCATTCGTTCACATTGATTTGACATCATTTATTGGCGGAGCGACAATGAACACAGGCTTTTTGGTCACATCGCTGTATAGTTATGGAAATTTCTTCATTTCAGCGATTTATTATCTTGTGATAGTTGGACTGCTCTTCGCATTCACAAGAAGATTATTTAAGAAAAACTAAAACTTTTGAGAACTTTCTTGAAAGTTTTTTTTATTATTTTTTTTTATTTATTTGCTTTATAAATGCAAATTTGTTAAAATATCCCATAGGAGATAAAAAATGAAATACAAAATAGTCACAGAAGCATCAGTTGATTTGCCAAAAGACTTTGTTAAAGAAAATGATATTTCAATTTGTCCAATTGAACTAAATTTCGATGGCGAACTATTCCCAGAAGGTTTGCCAAATGAAGAATTTTATGCCAAAATGGAATCAACGGGAATTATTCCAAAAACAAGCCAACCAAATCAATTCAAATTTGAATCAGCATTCGAAAATTATGTCAACAAAGAGGGGTGGTTTGTCATCACAATCGTGATTTCTTCCGACCTTGCGGGGACGCTTGCACAAGCACAAAAAGCGGTTGAAAGTTTGCAAATGAAAAATGTCTACATTTGCGATTCTCGATGCACAACCTTTGTTGAAGGTGCATTGATTGTTGAAATTGTGAAATACATAAAAAGTCATCCAAATGCAGAGCCTGATGAAGTCGTTGCAGAACTTGAAAGATTGAAGGGAAAAGTGAAACTTCTTGCAATGATTCCCGACCTTAAATATCTCAAAAAAGGTGGAAGACTTGGCACAGGAAGTTATGTGATTGGCACTGCCCTCAAACTCAAACCAATCATTTCTCTTGACGGCGGAAAGGTCAACACGGTTGCAAAAAAATGCGGAGAAAAACTCGCATATCAATTTATTGTTGAAAACATTTTGAAAAGGGACAAAAATTATCCACTATATTTTGGATATTCGGCAAACAAAACCAATTTGATGAAATTTATAAATCAAAATGCTGAAACTCTCGACATTGTGCCAGAAGAAACAACTCTCTATGACATCGGTTGCGTTGTTGGGACACATATTGGACCAAATGTTGTGGGCGTTGTCTATTTTGTCTAACAATCAAAAATAAATAAGGGACAAAACCATTCTCAAAAATGGTTGTGTCCTTTTTTTGTTGTAAATTTTTATAAAATAGTAGTTATAGTTTCATAACTATAACTCTGAAATCAGCAATGTTTTTACCCCATGAAAAAATTTGCTTATTTTGGTTTTTATATATTTTGCTCCATTATTTTTTCAAATTTTTGTATAAAAATCGATTTTTTTATATAAATTTATCGCCAAAAGATTTCACTCTGCTGGCAGGAATTTCAACATTGAAAGTGAAGCCACTTTCATTTTTTTTGAAGCGAACAATCACATCACCCGACAAAAGAAAAAAATTTCTTGCAAGTGCAGTCGCCTCTTCACGCAAAATTTCCGCCACTTTTTCAAGATTTGTAAATTTGTCTTTTATAATCAATTCTTCAAGTCTTTCCATATTTGCCTACACCAATTTTTTGAGATTTCTCTTAAAATAGCCAACAATTCCCCTATATTTATATGTGCAATCATAAATTTTTTTGCACCCCAAATTTATATTTTCTGTCAAAAGCGTGAATGCTCTTGCACTTTCAGCATCGTTCATAATTTTCCCTTCACAAGATGTTCTTGACACAACATCGTTGTCAGGAATCACCCCAACAAGTGGAATATCCATTGCCTTGACAATGCTTTCAATGTTCATCATTTCGCCCGACAAAAGCATATCGCCACGCATGCGGTTTATCACAAGTCCGACACGTTCAATCTTAAAATCATTCAAAAGCCCGACAACCTTATCAGCATCACGAATGCTTGAAATGTGCGGAGTGACAACGACAAGTGCTTCATTTGCGGGAGCAACCGCTCTCTTGAATCCATTTTCGACACCCGCAGGGCAATCAATCAAAATGAAATCAAAAGAATGCTCCAAAATATTCAACACATTGCAAATATTTTCTTCTGTTATTTTACTCGAACTATATGTGTGCGAAGATGGCAACAAATAGAGTGACGGACAATCTTTGACTTGCACAAGAGCCTGCCTTGCACGACATTTCCCCGCAACAACATCAGTTATATCAAAAATAATGCTTTTTTCAAGCCCCATAATCACATCAAGATTGTTTAAGCCAATGTCAGTGTCCACAACAACAACCCTAAATCCAAGTTCAGCCAAGCACATTCCCAAATTTGCACAAATAGTTGTCTTTCCAACACCACCTTTGCCACTTGTCACAACAATTTTCCTTGCCATAACACCTCACCTTCAAAAAGCATTATAACTCACAAAAATAGACAAATCCAATGCAAAAAAGAGGTAAAAAGATATATTTTTGGCAATTTTTGACATAAAAAAAACCGAAATCGGTTTTTTATAAATTTTTCACTATATTATCAAGCAAATTTGTGTCTGACAAAAGTTTTCCAGCACCCAAAATTGTTGAATTTTCCAAATCTTCCGCAAATTCAACAGGAAAATCCAAGTGCTTTTTAAGATAATTATCAAGCCCCTGCATTTTTGCACAGCCCCCAACAATCAAAACTTTGTTGTTTATCACATCTTCAATAATTTCAGGAGGCAAAGTGTTGACAGTTGTTTCAACAACTCTCACAATTTCATTGTAGAATGGTTCAATCGGATTTATCAAATCTTTTGAAACAACAAGCATGCTTTTTGGTGTTTTTGAAGAAACATCAACCCCCGTCACTTCCATATTTAGAGTGTCATTTGCATACAAACTTCCAACTTCATTTTTCAAAATTTCCGCCGTTGACAAGCCAATCAAAATGCCTTGCGTGCAAGCCAAATAATTGACAATTGAAGCATCAATTCCCTTTCCGCCAACACCAACTGTCGCACCTTTCAGCACCCCAGACATGTTGACAACCGCAACATCAGTGCAAAATCCGCCAATATCGACAACAAGGTTTGCTTTTGAGTTGTCGACATTTCTTCCCGCACCCAAACATGAGCAAATCACCGATGGAACAAGTTCAACATCGCCAAGTTCCACGCCGTCACAAACATTCAGAATTTTTTCTTTTTCGTCAGCGGTGATTCCACATGGAATAATAAAAACTGCATTGTCAATGAAAGGTTTGAAGTCAACCTTATCCAAAAAGTACCGAAGCAAAACGACAGAATAGTCATAATTTGAGTTTTCGCCATACACAACAGGTGTAAAAATCTCAATATTATCCCCCGTTTTTCCAATCATTTTCTTTGCTTCAAGTCCCATTGCGATGACTTTGTATCCCTCTTCACTGCATTCAACGGCGACAAGCGTTGGCTCTTTCAAAGCAAGCCCCTCGCCGTTCACATAGATACAAGTGTAGCCACCGCCCATTTCAATGGCAAATTTTCTTTTTTTCACATGCCCTCCTTATGCAACTTTTTCTCTGTCAGAAATTCTCAACCCTGTCCACTCTTTGTAGTAGTAAGAAACTTTGTCATCGCTGTCAATAGCATAGAAAATTTCCCACAAATCATATTTTGAAGTCAATGTATATGTGCTTCCGTTCAAGAAAACCTTTGTCAAAACGCTTCCCGCTGGAATATCACCAAATTTTTCGCAAAGGAAAATGCCCGAACTTTGACCTATATAATAACTTTCAAATGCGCCTGAAATTGATGACCAGTTTGTGTTGTAATCTGTCAAAGATGAGCCTGTGTCGGAAATTTTTTCCGCTTCATATTTGTCAAATCCAACAAGAGACTTACAGTTCGCATTTGTGTAAACCGTGTTTTTCTTCCCGCAAGAAACAATGTCGTCTATAATATTCCCCAAAGTGTATGTTGGCAAAATATAATATTGCCCCTTGTCCAAAGATGACACTTTGAGCGTGTCGTCATAGGAAATTCCATAGAGTTTTCCCGTGGCATCAAACAAAATTCCGCCCATGTATGTGGTATCCACTCTAAAATCAACAACAAATCCGTTTTCAATCGTGTAGTCTATCAAAGAAGTTGATTCAGCATTTTTCGTGACTGAATAAATAACATCTGTTGAAGAAACACTGCAAGTTTGATATGTTGATGACTTGTCGCTTGAAACTGAATATAAAGTTTTCCCTTCGGTCAAATTGCTCCAACTGCCAAGACTCACATAAGGCAACTTCACCGTTTTTCCATTCAAACTCGAACATTTGACAACCGCCAAATTGTATGTTTCATCTCCAAAAATGACTTCGCCCGAATAAACAGAACCTGTTTTTGAGACAATTTTGATTGAAGAGTCTTCTGTCGCATTCTTCAAATCGTTGTATGGAACAATGATGTATCCATTTTTGTTTACATTGACACCCATAACCGTGACTTCTTTTGCTTCAAAATCGTCATCAACTTCAAAAGACATCTCAACGACAGCACTTTGATACATTTTCGCCATTTGACTGTCGGACACAAAAGGCCACAGTGAAATGCTGAGTCTTATGTTGTATGGCGAAATGACATACAGATAAAAGATGGTAAACAAATATACAAACACCACCCCAAGACACGAAATAATCGCATACAAAACAAGTTTTAGATTTCCACCATTTTCCATAAATTAAATAATTCGCAAACTTTTCTTAAACACTTTTTTGAAATCGTCAGCAACTTTCATGCTTTCCAAAATTTCAAAAGATGGGTCTGCTGACACAACAGTCCTCATGATTATAGAGTCTCCCAAAATATCACAAACTATGTCAGTTATGATACTTTTCTTTGAAGCATTCAAATTGACAGCCATATTGACAAGGATGCCCAATTTTCTTATTGCGTCAACATCTTCATCGGTCAAAATTTCTTTGTATTTCATCAATTCGGCAAGATTGAAATTGTCAAGATTTTGACAAGCACAAGCAAAGCCCGCAATCAAAATATCCTTTTGTGAAGCACCTGCAATGTTTGAATTCAAAATCGCATACAAAGAATGTCTTTCAGAATTTTCAAAATTGATAAACTTTCCACAATTATACATGTAGGCAGCAATTTTCAAAGGTTTCACATAAGCCCTTGGAAGTTTGTGCACAACTTTCATTTGCTTGAAGAGTAAAACTGCCATGTTGTAGACTTTGTCATTGATTGAAAGCCCCTCTTTTTTGAATTCATAATAATTGTCAAGACTGTTTTGCAGTAAATCAGAATATTTTTCATCTGCATTGCCAACGAGATTTGACAAAACAACCCCTTCAAGATAATTTGCAGTTGAAACAACAATTGTTGAGATGTTCAAAGCGTCATAAATCGCTCTTATGATTGCCATTCCTCCCACAAGGCTTTCAGCACCGTTTGGTCCAACACCCTTGATTTTTTTTATTTTTTGAGGGTCAAGGTCCTTTGTGAACTCAACAACCTTGCCAACTGATGTGTCGGACATCTCATAGTTGTTGTCGATGTCGATTGGATATCTTGTCAATTTCTTTGCAATTCGTGCAATGTCAATAAAACTTTCTCCTGTTCCAATCACGGCTTCGTCTTCATAAGTCTTCACAAGCGAACATTTTTTGAGTTCCTTTTTCAAAACGGCACTCATTTCATCTTCTGACATTCCAGAATTTGACAAATTTGTGAAACCATAAGGAATTGAGTTGTATTCAAGCACATTTCTTCTGTTGAACTTCATAATATAAGTCGACTGCGTGTCAATGTGGACAATATATCCCCTTGATGCATCGATATTGTTTGCACAAGAAACATAAATACTTTTGATAACACTCTCTTCGTCCGTCAACACGAAATTCAAGCCCGTGTTTGTGTATATTTCATCCAAAAAGCCACGATAATTTCTCGCTTTCACAATGATATTTGAGCATGTCGCAATCATTTTTGTGACACCATAAGTGACAAATGTGAATCTATATATATTCAAGATTTTCAATATGTCGCTTTTTGATTTTGGACTCAACAAGCAATCTTTTGTGATTTCTTCGGTCAAATCATATCTATTTTCGACTTGTTCCAAAATTCTGTATCGTCCATTTCTGCTTTGAACAATTTCAAGTTTCACTTTTTTCTCGTCAAGTTGAACATATGCAATATTTTCCATTTTTTTATCTCCTACTGTGCAAATTATTTATCAAGGTCAATGGCGTTGACAGGGCAACTTGACTGGCAAGCACCACAGTGAACACATTTTGATTTGTCAATCACAGGTTTTCCGTCATCTCCAAATGAAATTGCACCCATTGGGCAAACGGCAACACAAGTTCCGCATCCGATACAAACTTTTTTATCAATCATATACGCCTCACTTTGATATAAATCATATCACAAAAAAGTTTTTTTGTAAACTATTTTTTCGATAGTTTTACAAATTCAATGATAGAAATTGCACATAAAAAAACTGCAAAAAGGGTTTTTAGGGTTTTTGAAGGGATATTTATTGCCAAAAATGCTCCTAAAATTGCAAACAAAATTGCGGGAATAATCACAAAAAACAGCCCTTTTTTCACAATAAATCCTTGACGCAAATGAATGAAAATTGCAAAGGTCGCAACAAGCAAAAATGAAAGCAAATTGACACCTTGTGAAATGTGCTGATCAATGCCAAAAAAGATGTCCAAAATTGGAATGAGAATTGTCCCACCCCCAAGCCCTAGACCGCATATAATTCCTGATAAAACGCCAGCAAGCAATATGAAAAAATATGTCATTTAATTCTCCTAGAAAAGCATCCTTATTCCACTTGCAAACATAAGAAAAACAAAGATAATTTTCAACCATTTTTCAGAGATAAATTTCATCAAAAAAGCACCAATAATTCCACCCAAAAGAGTTCCCGCTCCAACACAAGAAAAAAGTTGAAGAGGGATTGAATTTCCAAACGAATATATGCAAGCACTGATAAATGAAACAGGGAAAATAATCGCTATTGTTGTCGAATGTGAATATTTTGCATTCAAATGCAAAATTCTTTCAATTAGAGGAACACAAATAAGTCCCCCGCCACCACCAAAAAAGCCGTTGACAAATCCAACAACAGCACCACACAAAACAAGAAAAATGACTTGTTTTCTTGACAAGTGTTGAATTTCTGCACTTTTTGACGAAAAATTTTGCCTTTTCACAAAAATATTATCTTTATTTTCAAAAAAAATATTTGATTAGTTGAGATAAATATGTTATAATAATAAAGTTAATCTTATAAAAAGGACTTATGAAATGAAAAAACAAAAAAATCTAAAAAGCAAACTAGCAATGCTTTCAATGGCTGTCATTCTTCCAATTTCCACAACGGGAGCAGTTTATTCTCTTTCCCAAGGCACGCCAACTGCAAATGCTGATGACACAGAGACAACAAGTTTTCATGACTCATCTTATTCAGAGAATGTCTCACTTTCAAACAGCAGTTTTTCTTCTGGATCAAGTTATTCAATCAGCACATCTTTGACGGGTTGGACAGGTCAAAACAATGACAATTCCACAACCGCAGGCATTATCGATGTTGAGAAAAACTTCACAGAAAATGTGTCAAGCACATACAGATTGTCAAACAACCCTAAAAAGAGTGGAAATGACAATTATATTTTGATGATAAATTCAAGAACAAAAGATTCAAGCGACACACAAGTTTCTCATCAAGGATACAAATCAAGTTCTGTCACTTTGGATGCAAATTCATACTATTCTTTCCAAGTTGCATTCAAAAATGACACAAACTATATCAGCAAAGATAAATATACATCAAAAGGGGCTTGGACCAATGGAGAAAGAGAGGTCACTAATTTTACGACAACTTCATTCTCAACTGATGAAAATGAATCTTATGTCTCATTCAAATTGGACACAAACAAATCATATTATGTGAAAAAGGTTTTGACAGACAATGGTGGCAAAGTCTCCGCTCTGGGAGTTGCTGACAACACAACTGAATATTCTTATTTCTACAATGACGAAAAATATGTTGGTGTGACAATCCAACAAGGTTCTGACAAAAATTATGTTTTTGTTGAAAAAAGTGATGTTAATAGTGATAATAAAAACAAAATATTGACTTTCAAAAATCTTGATGCAAATTACTACATTTGCGAAAACATTTCATATAATGGTTCAGAATACACAATTGCAAATGGCACAGAATATTTTGAAAAAGGAACGGAATACACATCAATAAACGATTTCACATATGGTTCAATTTATTTGACAGGATTGACCGATGCGGACGGAAAAGAAATTGACACAAAATTTGAAAAAATTTCAAGCAAAGAATGGTCAACTTTCAATTTCTATGTCGCAACTGGGGACGAATCACAAACCGTCAACCTCGAATTGTGGCTTGGAACGAAAGACAGCAAGAGCAGTGGTGTTGCGTTCTTTGATGAATGCAAAGTGACACAATATTGTGAAAGTGCTTTTTGGAATGCTTATAAAGATGCACAAAACAATTCATACAGTCAAACCGTGACGACAACAACTGGCTCAACATCGACAACAACGACTGAAACAACAAAACAAACTCAAATTCAAGATTTAAGAACAATCAAAACAAGCGAATATGACACAACTGAATACAATTTTGATTTTGAAAATGAAAAATATGGGACAACACAGGCAGTCAGTCAATGGACAACTTCTGGAACAGGAAGAGCGGGAATTTTCAACACAAATTCCCCTGAATCTTTCAAATCAACAACGGGATATAATTTTGTAGGTTCAACACTTGAATGTGATGTGGACTATGATAACAACACTGTCACAATCACACAAAAGCCAAACATTCTTGCTTTGTGGGCAACGGATGGATATGTTGATGTGAAATCAAAAGACATCAAAATCGAGTCACAAAAAGTATACAAAATTTCAGTTCAATACAAAATTGCCGACAAAAACAACCTTTCAGGAGATATCACACTTGCAATTGAAGAAAATGACACGGTGCTGACAACATATTCTTTGAGTGAAGATGATTATTCAGTGACTGAAAAAACGACAAGCGAGGCTTTGACTTCAAATGGTTCAAGTGAATTTAACAATGGTTATGCAACAGCAGAATTCTATGTCAAAGGCGGAGTTTTCTATGATTCAGCAGTGAATTTGCATTTGTCACTTGGAAGTGCAACAAGTGGTGCAACTGGCTGTGTTGCTTTTGACAATGTGAAAGTTGAACTTGCAAGTTCGACAGATTATGAAGATGCAACAAACAAAATTGCACTTGGGCAATTGTCGGGAACTCCAAGCGTTTCAAATGGATATTTCAACGACACAACAGTTGATGAAGACGGAAATTTCCCATTGTCCCCTGATGATTGGACAATATCTCAACAAGAAGACAAAATTGTCTTTGGCGGAGTTATCAATTCATCTGAAAAAGCCTACAAAAAATATCAAGAATGCTATAACAATCTCAAAACAAGCGAAGTGGCAGACAACGAAAATCCATATCTTTGGGCAACACATGCATCACCATGTATAAGTGAAAAAGATAAGACTGCACAAAACAATGTTTTGATGCTTGCAAACATAAATCCTGCATGGCAATCAGTCACATCACCATCAATTTCACTTTCCGCTGATTCATACAACAAATTGTCATTCTCTTATTATGCGGAAAAAGATATGTCAGTCACAATCACTGACTCAAATCAAATTGTTTTGTTTGAACAAACGCTAAACAAATCAACTGAATGGCAAGACTACACAGTTTATTTCCACAGCGGTTCGGGTGCATCAACTTTCACAGTTAAATTTGATTTTGGAACAAGTTCCGCCCCAATCGAAGGATATGCATATCTAGACAATTTTGAGTTTGACAGTTCGACAGAAGATGATTTCAATGCAATCGCAAACACTGATTTTGCAATTGATATGACAAACAACTATATGAATTTGTCAACAAACGATATCACAACTGACTTAAACACAACAAAAAACAATGCATATTCTGGCGAAATTTTGAGCGGAAACAGCGAAACTAATCGTGGTGGAGTTGTTAAGTCAAGCAAATTTACCAACGAATCACAAAATGATACCTACAAAATCGAAGATGAAACAAATGTGTTCTACTTCGAAAATGGACAAGAAGGTTCTTATGCAATCACTTCAAAATACAACTTTGATTTGGCAAGCGACACATATTATATGTTGTCATTCAAAGTTCAAACAACATTCGCAAAGACTTCTGAAGAAATTGCAAAAGACACTGAATCGCATTCATATGGAGTCACAATTGGCTTGACTGGTTTTGACTATATGAAAGAAATTGTTTGTGAGGGAGAATATAAGGTTTATCAAATCTTCCTCAATCCAAGCGAGGCAACAACGGCACAATTGTATATGTCATTCAACAGCGACTCTATTGACACTTGCGGAAGTGCAGTGATTTATGATGTTGCAATTGAAACAATTGAAGAAAGTGACTACACAACTGCGAAAGAAAAGTTCTCCGCTGAAGACTATGACCTAAATTCATCACGCATGATGGTCGCAAAATCAACTGAAACAGACGAAGACAGTGAAGAAACTGACGAGGATTCATCAGAAGATGAGGAAGAAACAACTGACAAAACATCTCCAAGCGGACTTGATTGGTCTCTGCTCATTTCATCAATCATCATGGGACTTGCAATCATCATTGCAGTTATTGGAGTTGTTTTGAAAAACATCAAAGTCAAGAAGATTGAAAAGAAGAGAAAAGAATCATATGACAGAGATGAAAGTTTGAATTTGGACAACATTAAACAACGAGCAAAGAAAGAACAAGACGAAGAAAAGAGCAAACTTCAAAGCGAACTTGAAAAGTTTAAGACAGAACTTGACGCACTTGAAAAGACACACAAAGCACAAGTTTTGGAACTTCGTGAAAAAGATGTTGACAAGATTTCAAAAGAAACTGAAAAAGAATTTAAGAATTTTGCAAAGAGAAGCACTGTTTTGACTGAAAAGATTGAAAATCTCAACAAGCAAATTGCCGAAGTTGATTCCGCAGAACATTTAATTGATATTGAGAGAACAATTTATGCAAAAGATGAAGCAGAAAAGCGTAAATTCAAAAAAGAAGCAAAAGAAAATTCAAAAAAAGATTCTAAATAACAAAAAAAGATGTGATATATATAATCACATCTTTTTTTTATTTTTTTCAAACGATTTTCTAGAAATCATCATCGTCATCATCGTCCGCTTCATCCGCTGACACTTCATCATCGTCATCATCAAGAAGGTCATCGTCCAAATCATCTTCATCGTCTTCATCTTCTTCATCGTCAAAGTCGTCATCAAGGTCATCGGTCAAATCTGACAAATCATCATCAAGCCCATCATCAAAGCCAATGCCCGTGTCAATATCGTCATTCAAGGTGTCATCGCCTATGTTTGCAACTGTCGCCATATCGCCCGTTTCTTCATCATCATAAACAATTTCATCTTCATCACGATTGACATATTCATCCCAATCATTTCCGCTTATTTCACCGTCTTCACTTTGGTGGTCTTTCAAGCAATTTGCACACATAATCTCACTTGGTTGAATATAGTTAGTTTTGCAAATTGGGCACAATTCCAAATCAAGGTCACTGACCAAATCATCTCTATTTGTCGACATTTCAGCCTTGCAAACACTGCAAAGTTTGTCTTTCTTTTCAATGTAATTCAACTCGCATCTAGGACATCTGATATAAACTGGTTTTCTCATATAAATTCCTCCTTATACTTGTATAGTATTTTACATATAGTTGTGTGTAAAGTCAACAAAATAATCAAACTTTTTTATCTTTTTTAGACAAATTATCTTCCGCCTGTGAAGCCCGTAAATAAACAGGCAACAAATCTTTTTCAGAAGTGAAAAGCCCAGCATTTTCAAGTTTCAATGCATATTCAAGCAAATCTTTGCTCGTCATTGAAATCGTGTGGTCGCTGTCAGACTTCAAATCTCCGTCAAGCACAAAAATTGGAGATTTTATCTCTTCAAAAGCGGATTTTTCAATCATTTTTTCATTTTGTGTTTTCGTTCCGTCTTTGTCATAAGTTGAAATAAAAAACAAATTTGACAAAGCGTTCAAGGCACAAACAAATTCACCTTGACACAAGTTGTTTTTCGAAACAATATATGCCATAAAATCCAAAGATGACATTGAAATAAATTTCAAATTTTTGTTTGCACACCCCAAAGCCTTTGCGATTGAGACGCCAATGCGAAGCCCCGTGAACGAACCTGGACCCGTCACAACCGCAACGACCTTTTCGTCCAAAATGTCAATTTGTGCTTCTTGACACATTTCATCGATTGTCTTCAAAACATTTTCTGAATGTTTGCAACTCGAATCAAGTTCTCTTAAAACAATCTTATTGTCCGTTTTCGAAGCCAAATTTGTTGTCATAAAAGCAGTGTTAATTGCCAGCATGATTCATCTCCTCAATCACAAACGAACGCCCGCCGTCCGATTTTTTCTCAATCGTTATCACATAGTCAACATCATTGATAAGCCCCTCGACATTTTCGGGCCACTCAACAAAACAAACTCCATCAAGAGTTTTTTTGTCGAAATATTCCTCAAATCCAACACTCATCGCCTCTTCTGCGGATGTGAGCCTATACATATCAAAATGATAAATTGGAAATTGTGCATCATACACATTCAGCAGTGTGAAAGTTGGACTTGTCACCATGTCTTTGCACCCCAAAGCAAGTGCAATTTCTTTCACAAATGTTGTTTTGCCCGCTCCCAAATCACCTTTCAGCAAAATGACCATTGGTTTCTTCACAAGTTTTGCGAATGATTTTGCAAACTCTTGCAATGCGTTCAAGTTGTCGATTTCAATTTTAAGTTTCATCTTTGCACCTTTTATTGTTTATAAAAAACACACATTATATTATCAAATATCAAGAAAAAAGACAAGAAAAAGAGAGAGAAAACAAAAGTTTTCTCCCAAAATTTATGAATTAGGCAACACCCTTTTTGTCTTCACAAGTTCCTTTGATTTTCCATCTTTTGATGGCCTTTTTCCACCTGAAAAACCATCTCCTGTGCCGTCACCCGCAAAATAATAATGTTCAAGCATTTCTCTTTTATGCTTTGCATATTCCATTTCTTCTTTGAATGACTCAAAAGTCTTTTTCAAAACATATTTTTTTGCGTGTTGCATTCACTATTCAAGAATAAATTGAGTTTCTTGGAACTGATATCAATCAACGAGTCAGCAAATTCACTTGGAATATTCCAATTTTTAGAAAAACTTTTTTTCATTCTACAACAAGTGTTCAAATAATGAGCAACTGCACATCCACTCAAATCTTTCATTTTATTTTTCATATCGTCTCTGAATTTTGTTGTTGCAAGACACACTGAAAGTCTTTGACGCATATAGTCCATATGTTTTGCCTTTGATTTTTGATCCAAATATCCTTCATATCTCAACAAATTAAGTTCGGTCTCATAACAACCTAGGATGTCATCAAAATGTATGAGTGGATATCGTTGTGTGGCATACAAAGCAAGCCAATTGTTTGCCTTGTTGAAACATATTGAGTTTGTTTTGAACTCTTCCGCAGGAATATATCCTCTTTTCGTTTTATTCTCTTCACTATTATTCTCAAAATTTATACTTTTCAACTTTTTTGAAAAATCCTGCGAAAAATCTTCGATTTCGATCTCTGAATCCAACAACAAATTCAATTCTTCATTGAATGAATATGTAAACATTGGATAATTCTTTCCGTGATTCAAAGCGACAAACAAATCTTGCATAAATTGCATTTCGCATGCAATATATCCATATTTGTCTTTTTGCACCTTTTCAACTTCTTTTGAAACATAAAAATCTTGCTCTTGTTCGTTTTTACACAATTTAATTCTTTCAGTTTTCAAACTCTCATATTCAGAAGCAAATTTTCTTTCAATCTCTTCAATTTGATACAATGGCAACTTGCTACCCAAAAGAACGGAGCATTCGCCACTGTAAGCATACACAAGGGACGAAGCATTTTTTTCAACGGGCAATTGTGCATACAAATTCAATAAAAAAGAACGCCTGAAAGTCAAATATTCCTTGATATATTCAATATCATCACTTGCAAGTTTTTTCACATCAAATTTTTCAAGCATAAACTTGTCATCATAAAAATTTCCCCTAAACATAATATACTCCTTTATACAGAAGTATTATATCACACACCCCCAAGAAAGTCAATATGCAATATTTTAACAAAAAAACTGCCAAATTTGACAGTTTTTAGACAAAATTAAATTGAATTCTCCCCATTTGGATTGTTTAATCTGAAATCGACAGCGAGGTTTTTACAATTTTTTGCTCACACTCACACCATTTTCAAGGTCGTAAATTTTTGTATCCAAAGACGAGTCTTGTTCGAGTTCTGACAAAAATTTTCTCAAATTCACAACAAGTGAGCGATGTTTGTGCGGAATAAACTCATTTGAACGGACAAGCCCATAGAAAAGAATGTCATCACACACAAGATATGCCCCAGTTTTTAACATTTTTTTCAAATAAGGCAAATATTTGATATACTGCCCTTTTGGACCATCAAGAAAAATCAAATCAAACTGCTTATCGCAATTGTTGACAAGAAAATCAAAGGCATCACAGTTGATGACTTCAAATCTTCCGTCATAACCTTGCTCCGACAAATTTTTTTTGGCATCACAAGCATTTTGAGTGTCTTTTTCGATTGTTGTCACAAAGATATCCAAAGATGTTTCAAGCATAACCGAAGCGGAATAGCCAATGAAAGTGCCTATTTCCAAGACTTGTTTTGGTTTTTCTTTTTGGATTATGTCAACAAGAATTTCAAGAGTTTTCGTCCTTGCAATTGGTCTATATTCATGAGTGTCAAATCCAACAAATTTTTCTTTCTCTTTCATAATATCCTAGTCAAGCAAAACTATTGCAATCACAATTGGTTTTCTTTTTGTTCTCTTAAAGATAAAGTTTGACAAATTTTTCTTGATTGTATTTCTTATCGCACTTGGTTCAGTTCCACGCAAATCTTGTTCTTTCAAAGACGCCACAACAGCACTTCTTGCATCTTGCACAAACGCTTCAGATTCGTCTTGATAAACAACACCCCTCGTGATGATAAATGGGTCTTTTGCGATTGAACCGTCAACATTGTTTATGTTCACAACAGCAATGCAAATTCCGTCTTCTGAAAGTTGTTTTCTGTCTTTAAGTGTGCTACTTTCAAGGTCGCCAATTCCATATCCGTCAACAAGTCTTTGCCCAGATGGGACAACTCTTGCTTGACGCAAAGAATTTTGTGACAACTCAAATTGAGCGCCAATTGTTGGAAGCAGAATATTTCTTTCTTCCGTTCCCATTCTCATTGCAAGTTTTTTGTGCATACGCAAGTGTCTATATTCACCATGAATTGGCACAAAAAATTCAGGTTTCACAAGTGAGTGCAAAATCTTCAATTCTTCCTGGCATGCATGCCCAGAAGCGTGGACATCGGCAAGTTCATCATAAATAACATCGGCACCAGTCTTGAAAATGTTGTTGATAAGAGTGTTGACACTCTTTTCATTTCCAGGGACAGGAGATGAAGAGAAAATAACCACATCGTTTTCCCCAATTTTCACCTTGCTCTTGTTGTCGCCATTTGCAAATCTTGCAAGTGCTGTTTCAGGTTGTCCTTGACTGCCCGTTGTGAAAATCACAAGTTCGTTGTCAGCATATTTTTCGATTTTATCAGGGTCAATAACAACATCTTTGTTGTATACAATTTCCCCAATTTTGCTCGCTGCCTCAACAGTGTTCACCATGCTTCTGCCAAAGAAAGCAACCTTTCTTTTATATTTTTCAGCAAGTTGCAAAATCGCTTGCAGTCTGTGAGTGTTTGATGCAAAAGAGGTGATAAAAAGTCTGTTTGTTGGGTGAGTTTGGAAAATTGAATCCAAAGTTCTTGCAACATCTTTTTCACTCAATGCATAACCCGCCCTGCAAACATTTGTGCTTTCACACATCAAGAGTTTGACTCCGTTTCTGCCCAACTCACCAAGTCTTTGCAAGTCTGTTCGATTTCCTTCTGAAACTTCATAATCAATTTTGAAGTCACCCGTGTGAATAATTCTTCCAACAGGTGTGTTTATGCACATTGCCATAGAGCCACCGATTGAGTGAGCGACACTGATAAATTCAACTGTAAATGCACCGATTTTCAAAACATTTCGTGGTTTCACAGTGACAGCCTTATATTTCACTCTTGGATGTTCTCTCATTTTGTTGTCAACAAGAGCCAAAGTCAATTTTGTTCCATAAATAGGGCAGTGCAAATCCGCCAAAACATATGGCAAAGCACCGATATGGTCTTCATGCCCGTGAGTCAACAAAATCGCCTTGACTTTGTCTTTGTTTTTTGTCAAATATGTGATATCAGGAATGATAACATCAATCCCAGGCATATCATTGCCAGGGAAAGCCATTCCAGCGTCAACAATGATGATTTCATCATTGTATTCAAAGGCGGTCATATTTTTTCCGATTTCACCCACACCGCCAAGGAAGGTGATTTTAAGTTTGTTATTGTTCATAATTCTCCTTTTATTATTTTATTTCGAAAACAAAAACCACAACACAAATTGTGTTGCAAAATTCTTGTTTATTTGTTTGCAAAAAAAATTGTTTGTGAAATTGCCTTATAAAAATCACAAAATAAATGCAGTTTTGTTTATATTGTCAACTTCTTCAAGTTTTTTTGGTGTCATAATTTGATTTTTTGAAATGTAGAATCTCATGCCCTGACTTGTGTAGAATGCAACCATGTCATAAACAACAAGAATTGTCGTCAAAATTGGCACAAGAACAACTGCCGAATAAACGCCAAAGACCATAATCATTGCCCAGAATAGAGCAAAGAAAACCCCTGTTGTGAAGAATGTCTTGCAAAAGTGTCTGCCAACTGCTTTCAAGCCCTTTCTGTATCCAACAAAAACACTGCAATCAAACACAACAATTGCGGAACTCCACCCCAAAACAGTTGTTTGATGAAGAGTGTATAACAAAACCAAAACAACAAAGGTTGTGAGAGCCAAAAAGTGTTCCACAAAATATTCGTTGTGAATTTGTGCAAATCCAAAGCAAACAAACAAAACAATCGCAACAAAAATCAAGTTGTAGAAAGTTTTTGTCAATGCAAAAAGAACTGATTTGCCAAGACTTTTGATATATGCACTCCAAAATCCGACATTTCTTCCGCTTGTCATATATGCATAAAACATCACATTCAATGTGTATTTCCCGACATTCACAAGGAATGGCAATAAAATGAATATGACAAAAAGCCCATACACTGCAAGAGCGACATTTGTTGAGAACGAGTCAACAACACTGTCAAAAAAGACATTCAACACAGCATAAATTCCGTCACCCAAATGTCCGTTGAAGACACTGAACACTCCGCCAGCATTGAAATCTTTGGCATTTTCTGAAATAATCCCTTTCAATCCAAAATACGCTGGCAAGAATGCACAAATGCACAAAGCGATGACGGCAATATAGTAAAGCAAAAATTTTAGTGCTTTTGTGAAGTTTGAACTCAACAATCTGAAAGAATTTAAGAAAACCATAATTCTCCTTTACAAACAATTATTTTTTCATCCAAACCTATTATATCAAATATAAACAACAATTGCAAATTGTTTTTGCAGAAAAAACTATATTTTGATTGAAAGAATTTTGTAGAAGACTTCTCCGTCTGGAGTTTTCACCAAAACTCTGTCCCCTGCTTTGTGACCAATGAGAGCCTTTCCGACAGGTGACAAATTGCTTATCACGCCGTTTTTTGGGTCACTTTCAGTTGAGCCAGAGATTTTGTATTCACATTCTTCGTCATAATCTTCATCATAAACTTTCACTGTGCAACCAATGCTGACTTTGTCATTGTCAATGTTTTTCTTGTCAATAACTTCCGCATTCAACAAAATGCTTTCCATTTCAGCGATTTCCGCTTCAACAACCGCTTGTTCTTCTTTTGCTGCATCATATTCAGAATTTTCAGACAAATCTCCAAATGCTCTTGCAATGCCTATTCTTTCGATAACTGCGGGTCTTTTCACTGATTTATAATATGCCAATTTTTCTTCAAGTTGGGCTTTTCCCTCAACTGTCAAATAATGTTTCTGTTCCATAATAATCTCCTGTATTTGTATTTTTCAAAATTAAAAGAAACGACGCTCTCAGCCCGTTTCTCTTCTTCTTTGATTTAATCAACGGCAACATTATACTCCTTATTCAAAAAAAAGTCAACTGTTTTTTTGCCATTGTGAAATATAATATTCAAAAATTTCAAAAAAAATGCAAAATAAATTGATAAAATTTGCTTTATTTCAAAAAATATCTTTGAGGACAAAATTATGATGACACTTATTGCATACATTTTGACAATGCTGGGTTGTGTGAATTGGTTGATGATAGGACTTTTGCAATATGACTTTATTGCGGGATTTTTCGGCTATCAAGCAAGTTTATTTTCCCGTCTTTGTTATATAATTTTTGGAGTTAGTGCCATTTATCTTCTCGTGCGAACAATCATAAACAAGGGTTCCGTCAAAATGTTTGAACACAAAAAAAATCACAAATATGCACAGCAAAATCACAACTTTGATGATGAATAACGCAAAAAAATTTGACAAATTTTTCACAAAAAAATACAATGTATTTGATATTGCTTTGCGATTGCAATTCACAAAGCAAATTGCTTATCGAAACTCCAAAAAATCAGGGTTTCACAGATTGTATAAACATCAAGTTTTGCTTGAAAAATTTTTATTCGTTTCAAACAAGATTTCAAAAAATTTCATTATCGCAACAGGAGAAAAATATGGTCACATTGATTATTTTAGATGGATTTGGAGAGAAAAAAGAAAAATTTGGAAATGCTATAAAAAGCCAAAGCACCCCATATCTTGACAAATTGAAAAAACAATATTCAAACACACTGCTCAAAGCAAGTGGCGAAGCGGTTGGCTTGCCAAAGGGTGTGATGGGAAACAGTGAAGTTGGACACTTGACATTGGGAAGTGGAAGAGTTGTTTTGCAGGACTTAATGAGAATAAACAAAGAGATTGAAACAGGCAAATTTTTTGAAAATCCCGCTCTTATCAAAGCACTTTCACATGCAGAAAAAAATGGTGGAAATTTGCACATAATGGGTTTATGGTCGAATGGTTGCATTCATTCAAACATATCACATGCCTATGCGATTTTGGATTTTGCAAAAAATTATGACATAAAAAACATCTATCTTCATCCAATTCTTGACGGCCGTGACACAGGGATACATGACGGACAAAAGTTTATTGAAGAAACTGAAAAGAAAATCGCAGGGACAAATGCCCACATCGGCTCGATAATTGGAAGAGTGTATGCAATGGACAGAGAAAAGCGATATGACCGATTGCAAAAAGCATATGACATGCTCTACAACGGAATTGGAAACACCGCAAGCACAGCCACAAAAGCCGTGAAAGAGAGTTATGAAAAAGGTGTGTCCGATGAATTTTTTGAGCCAACAATCATAGACAAAGAAAGTGTTATAAAAGACAATGACAGTTTCATTTTCTTCAATTATCGCTCCGACAGAGCAAGAGAAATCACTTTTGCAATGACGGACGAAAATTTCAAAGAATTCAAAACAAAACCCGTCAAAAACTTTTTGTTCACAGCAATGATGGAATACGCAACAGAACTGAAAAATATAAACACACTCTATCCCCCAATCGTGATTGAAGACAACCTTGCAAGTGTGCTTTCAAAGCATGGGAAAAAGCAATTCCACATCGCCGAAACAACAAAATATGCACATGTGACATTTTTCTTCAACGGCGGAATTGAAAAAATGTATAAGGGCGAAGAGAGAAAACTTATTGAAAGCATAAATGTGAAAGATTTTTCAAGTTATCCAAAAATGCGAGCGATTGAAATAACTCAAGAACTTTTGGATGCCATCGCTTCCGATAAATACGACTTTTGCCTTGTGAACTACTCAAATCCAGATATGATTGGACATACAGGAAATTTCAAAAGCACAAAAGAAGCGATTGAATGCATCGACAAACAAGCCTACGCAATTGCACTTGCGACTCTTATGGCGGGCGGAGATTGCATCATCACTGCCGACCACGGCAATGCAGAAGAAATGATTGACAAAGACGGAAATAAACTCACAAAACACACAACAAATCCTGTTCCTGTGATTCTTGTGAGCGAGCGTTTCAAGAAAGCGAAACTCAAAAAAGGAATGTCAATTGCAAATGTCGCACCAACAATTCTAAAACTTTTGGATTTGCCAATCCCAGACACATACGAAAAACCATTGTTTTGACAAAACACACCAAATTTTTGACTATAAATCACTATTTTTTATATAAAAAAATGCAATCGCTTGCATTTTTTTTAATCATTAAATGTGTAAACGCCGAGGAATTTTTTCTTTATAAATTGACTTCCTGATGAAAGTCTATCATTTTTGCCCTTAACATCTTTTTGTGTGACAATTTCAAAGTTAGTCCCACAATCAATGACAACTTTATCCACTCCACCAACAAATGAAACTGACTTCCCGTTGCCCGCAAAATTGATATATTTCACTCCCTTGCGATAGCGAGCGCTCAAAGGAATTTGAAGGGAGTTTAATCTCTTCACATATCCATTGTCCGCAACAACAATATAGTCACCATTTATGCTCTGCCCCGCAAAAATAACATCGTCATCGTCATTCATATTGACAGCCTTGACACCAGCAGTCAAACGCCCTTGAATTGCGACTTCTGTTTTCTCAAAATTCAAGCAATTGCCAAATTTTGTGAAGAAAACAAATGACTTTCCTTTTGTTTCGTGTTCAACAGAAATCAAACTGTCGCCATCATTCAATTTAATCGCTTGATAGAATGATTTTGACACAACTATGTCGCTTTCAGCAGACCTTTTTATCATGCCCTTTTGCGTGAAGAAAACAATTTCCCCGTCACCCTCAACCTTGACAATAGAAACAGGTGTTTCCATGATATCCGCACCCTTATCAATTTGTTTCAAAGTGATTCCTTTTTCTCTCCACTTGCTTTCAGGAAGTTTGTCAACAGTTGTCTTCAAGCAATTCCCTTTGTTTGTGAAAATCAAAACGGTGTCAGTTGCTTTCACATCAACAAGTTGTGTGTGAATGTCAAACAATGTTGATGAAGAGCCTATTGTTTTTTGCGATTTTGAATAATTTTTTTCGCTAACTTTTTTCAGTGTCTTTCCAGCGGAAATTGCAAGAATATAATCTTTTTCATCTGCAAAATCTTCAAGTTTTGCAAGAACAATCTTGTCGCTTGTGATTTCGTGTGAGCGTCGTGGACTGTCAAATCGTTTCTTTATATCAAGCAGTTCTTTTTTCACCACAGCGAGTTGTTTTGCGTCAGATGAAACAATCGCTTCAAGTTCTTTAATAAGTTTTTTCAAACTTGCAAGTTCTTCTTCAAGTTTTGTCACTTCCAAATTTACAAGACGGGACAAACGCATATCCAAAATCGCTTGTGCTTGCTTGTCCGACAACTTAAATTTGTCTCTCAATCTCTGTTTTGCTTCCGAAACATTTGCGGAAGTTTTGATGATTTTGATGACTTGGTCAATGTTTTTTATCGCAATCAAAAGCCCTTCGACAATATGCGCTCTGTCTTTTGCAACATTCAAATCAAATTTTGTTCTTCTGTAAACAACATCTTTTTGATATGCCGTGTAGTATGCAATAATATCCAAAAGCCCCATTTGTCTTGGCTTCCCGCCAGCAATAGCAATCATGTTTATAGAATATGATGTTTGCAAATTTGTTGATTGGAAAAGATATGCCAAAATTTTTTCAGCATTTGCTTCTTTTTTCAATCTAATCACAGCACGCATTCCGTTTCTGTCACTTTCGTCACGGATTTCACTGATAACGGATAATTTTTCTTTGTTTTTCTCTTTAAGTTCCGCAATTTTTTGAAGTAAAAGTGCTTTGTTGACTTGATAAGGAAGTTCGGTGATAACCAAACTTTGTTTGTCGCCATTCACTTCAATGCAAACCTTTGCTCTGATAACAATCTTGCCCTTGCCAGTCTTGTATGCATCTTTCAGCCCGTCCCCAAGCAAAATCTCTCCACCTGTTGGGAAATCAGGTCCTTTGATAATTTTCATCATGTGAGAAAGTGTGATTTTTGGGTCATCGATATATGCCACAACGCCGTCAATAACTTCGCCAAGATTGTGTGGAGGAATGTAAGTTGCAACACCAACAGCGATTCCAGATGTTCCGTTCACAAGCAAATTTGGAAATCTGCCTGGCAAAATATTTGGTTCTTTCAAAGTGTCGTCAAAGTTAAGTCCCCAACTCA
>CAZIRI010000008.1:16474-39030 GCA_964541815.1 uncultured Lachnospiraceae bacterium | reverse complement strand
ATCAGATAATATATATCAATATCATGATAGTTCAACAAATAAAACTCAACCAGCACTTGCAGATAGTTCAAATATGCTTTCACAATTGAGTAAGGAATATTTAGATACTATAAATGACGATACCGCTATATTAAGAGAAATAAATATTGATGATTTGTCTGATTATCAAAAAGCATTGTTAATTAAAAATAGTAGTAATAATTATTTAAATAATACTTATGCTATGAGTTTAATTAATGCAGCGAATGGTGGTGCAATGGGTATTTTGGATGATGGCTTAAATAAAATTTTGCAAGATGATTCAAGTAAAAAATGGTTAGTATCAGACTTAACTTCTGAAGATGCTAAAGATGCATTAAAATTAATGATCGCTCAAGAATTGACAGAAGATGAAGGTGATGATTATGATGCTTTAATTGCGATGATAGACACATTAGGTTATAAACCAGACTTCTCTGAAAACCTAATAAAAATCATTAATAATAAGATTATTGGTGCTGATCGTATTAATGAAGATAATGGATATTATGATATAATAAAGAATAAATACGAAGGTAAGATTACATCTGATACTGTTAAGTCAATGAATACAAGTACAGATTATTCAGAAACTAATTCACCACGTTTATATAAAGGTTATAAAGTAATTGTTAAACAATTAGTTGAATCTGCTCTAGGTAATAAATTTTATAATACACAAGTTTCTTTATATCCAGAATTTAGTAAAAAAGCAGTAAATTATACTTCTAATGCTAATGGATTCTCTGAAGCACATGCTTATGAAACTATGACATTGCTTCCAAAAGAGAATACTCCATACACAAAACTTGTATTAAAAATCCAAGGTTCAGACATAACTGAAAGTGTTACACTTGAATATCAAGTTGTTGTTAATGGCGAAGCTGTTGGAACAAAACAAAATATAACATTAACCAATGATAGCCAAGAGTTGGAAATTAGCATTGCTAAAACAGGAACATTTGGAGATTTTGATGGAACAACAGATGTAGACACAAATAATAAAATATTTGAAAATGTTCAAGTAGATGATAAAAATACAAACAATTACATTACAATAGAATTTACAAACGCAAGTGGCGTAAAGTTTGTTGTAACATTTGATGGATATTACAATAAATAAGCAAATAGAAAGAACAACTTAAAAAATGCGATCCTTCGAGTAAAGTGAACCCCAAAAGTTGGACAACTTTAGGAGGTTCACTTTTTTAATGAAGAGTAAAAGAAAAAACAAAAAATCGAAGCCCTATTAGGTTTCGATTTAGTTTTTTACTGGTGCCGGAAGAGGGGGTCGAACCCTCATGAAGTTGCCCTCGCGGGATTTTGAGTCCCGTGCGTCTGCCATTCCGCCATTCCGGCATGCTTTTCAACATGCAACACTGACCCAATGTCGCACTGAATGTAAATATATTATCATAAAGATTTGATTTTGACAAGCATTTTTCAAAAAAAAATCAATTTTAATCAAAATTTTTGTCAAAAATTGGCAAAAAACAAATTTTTTATATCATTTTCTCAAAAATAATTATACAAAACTTAAAATGTTTTTTATAGTGAAAAATTTTTGTTGATTATTTTTTTTGTTTGTATTATAATCTTTATATAAGTGTTAAGGTAGATTGAAGAAATGATTTTTAAGAAATTTTTTAACAAAAATTCTGCGTTGGTTGAAAAACTAGCAAAAGAATTCAATGTTTTGCCTTCAACTATGTATCTGATTTTATCAAAAGGTTTTTCAACAAAACAAGAAATTGCGGACTACTTGTCAGTTGGAAAACTGCTAGACCCTTTTCTTATAAAAAACATGAAAGAGTTGTGTGACAGATTGCATTTGGCAAAGCAAGTTGGCGACAGAGTTTTGATTTTTGGTGATTATGATGTTGACGGAGTGAGTGCAACAGCGATTATGCTGAAAACATTGAAACGCATTGGCATTGATGCGGACTTTTTCTTGCCAAACAGATATATTGACGGATATGGCTTGTCATGCGATTGTCTTGATAAAATTGAAAAGAAATATGCCCCTGATTTGATTATCACTGTCGACTGCGGAATTTCTTGCTGGAAAGAAGTTGAATATGCAAAAGAAAAAGGGATTGAAATTATCATAACAGACCACCATGAAATCCCTGAAAAATTGCCCGACACAATGGTTTTGAATGCAAAAATAAAGGAGCAAGAATATCCATTCAGAGAATTGTGTGGAACGGGACTTGCCTACAAAATAAGCGAAGCACTGCTTGGAAGCAAAGAGTCGGAAGAATATTTGCCGATTGCTGCCATTGCAACAATTGCAGATATTGTGTCTTTGACTGGCGAAAACAGAAATATCGTGAAAAGTGGTCTTCAATGTTTTGAAAAATTGCCACTGGGTGTGAAAATGCTTATTCGTGACAACAAAGTTTCGTTCACAAAACCATCTGCAACAGATATTGCCTTCAAAATCGCCCCAAAAATAAACTCTTCTGGGCGTATGGGTGTTGCGGAAGACAGTTTGGCTCTTTATATGGTCGATGATGTCGTGAAATTGAAGGAGTATATCAAAAAAATCAAGGCACACAATTCAAAACGACAAGAACTCTCCGCAAAAGTTTTTGATGACTGCGAAAAGACCCTCAAAAAAATGGATATGTCAAAAACAAGAGTGATTTGTCTTGCGTCAAAATTTTGGGACCAAGGAATTTTGGGAATTGTATGCTCAAAACTTGTTGAAATATACAACAGACCCGTTTTCTTGTTTGCCCAAGTCGATGACATGTTGCACGGCTCGGGAAGAAGTATTGATGACATAAACATTCATGAATTGTTGTCATCAATGCCCGAAATTTTGGAAACTTTCGGCGGACATACAATGGCTGCTGGATTGACACTGAAAAGAAAAAACTATGAAGAATTTTGCAATCGTGTCAACTCATTTGTTTTCGAAAAAATAAATGATAATGTTTTTGTTCCAATCAAATATTATGACCTAGATATAACCCCTGAAGAGATAACTGACAGATTTATTGAAGAACTTGAACTTTTAGAGCCTGTTGGCTGTGACAATCCAAAGCCAAAATTCCGAATAAGCACTGAAAATATTGAACTCACCCCAATGAAATACACTCCAACACATTGTGAAATTAAATTTGGTGGACTGAACCTGATGTATTTCAATTTCACAAAAAAATATAATGAATTGAAATTTGCTAGATATAAGTCATTTATTTTTGAATTTCAAGGTGGCGGGAAAAATGGTGTTGTGAACGAATTTGATGCGGGGAGTTTCATCACGGACAACACTCACACATTTTCATATCCAATTCAATATGAGCAGTTGTCTTATCAAAGTGGAAGAAATGCGACTTACTCACACTATCCACAAAGCGAACTTCTCAATTTTGTCGCTGGAACAAAAAATCAAGTGTATGGGACTGCGTTTGTGGTTTATTCCGCATTTGACTATGTAAACTTTTTGAAACAATATTCAAAAGACAACATTTATCACATAGGAATTTGCGATGAAAATTGTGTGGGATACAACAGTTTGCTTCTATCACCCCATGGCGTGAATTGGGCAAGAAATTTCAAAAAAATTGTCTTTTTGTCGCCAGTGATTGATGAAGGGTTCTTGTCTGAAATAAACACGGTGACAAATGCACAAATATATGTCCCCGCTGAAAAAGAAATCGATTTAGCAAGATTTGCACGGCTTGATTTGTCACGAGAAACATTCGGGAAAATTTTCAAAGGGCTTGCAAAGCGAAGTCTAACACGAGAATATTCAATAAGAGACATCTACAAAAATAAAATTGATACAAAAGTCGGATTTGACACTTTTTATGTCGCCTTTTTGGTGTTTAAGGAATTGAATTTAATTTCTATTGACACAAGCACAAGTTTTCAAGTGTTTGTAAACAACAGAGAGAAAAAACAACTGACCGATTCGCAGTTATACAACAAACTTGTTGCGAAGAAGAAACTGTTGGAAACAAAAAAGTAGTTTATATAGGTGAGGAAATATGAAAATTAGTTGCCAGACAGAAGATTTTGAAAGGGATATGCAAGATTTGGTTGACCTTTTTTATGAAGATTGCCCATTTGCTCTCTCTCACGATTTTGAGAAAAAAGGAAATAGTGTTGAAAGCAGATTGACTGTTGGAAGCGGAGAAAATGCATATGTGGATGTAAAAACTTTTTCCTTACCAGAAAATGTTGAACCTTTGCTTGAAAAAAGTTTGCTAAAAAGACATTTCAAAAATCATTTGTATGAAGTTTTGAGTGCAAAAAGCGGAAAGGTTTTGCCTTGGGGTTCATTGACAGGAATCCGCCCAACAAAATTCGCTCGTGATTTGGTGGAAAGAAAAGAAATAAAACCTCATCTTATTGCTGAAACTTTGGTGAAAGATTATCATGTTTCAATTGACAAAGCAAAATTGGTTGTCCAAATTCTAAACAACCAAAAGTGCATTATAAAAAACGACAAACTGGTTGACCTTTTCATAAACATTCCAATCTGCCCGACAAGATGCAACTATTGCTCATTTATTTCAAATGAACTTTGCACTGTCGCTGACAAAGTTGACCTTTATTTGTTTTGTTTAATAAGAGAATTGAATGCAGTTCAAGACCTTATCAAAGAAAAATCGTATATCGTGAGAACTATATATATCGGCGGTGGCACCCCAACAGTTTTGACAAATGCCCAACTTGAAAAATTGCTTTCAAACATAAATTATCCAGTTGGAGAATTTACTGTTGAATGCGGAAGAGCAGACACAATCACAAGAGAAAAACTTGAAATTTTGAAAAAACACGGGGTGACACGAATTTCAATAAATCCACAAACTTTCTGTGAAACAACCTTGAAGCGAATTGGAAGAAAAACGACAAATAAACAAGTTTTTGACGCATACATGTTGGCACTTGAATATGATTTTGATATAAATATGGACATCA
The DNA here is from genome assembly GCA_964541815.1 of uncultured Lachnospiraceae bacterium. Taxonomy (GTDB): domain Bacteria; phylum Bacillota; class Clostridia; order Christensenellales; family UBA1242; genus Caccovivens. The sequence continues at coordinate 34,074 of CAZIRI010000008.1, read as the reverse complement.
TTGCTGGACTTACTGACGAAAGACTCGGGATTTTCAAAAGAACAATCAAAACGCTTTTGGAATTATATCCACAAAATGTGACTGTCCACACATTATCTCTGAAAAACGCATCACAAATTCGAAATGAAAAAGTTAAATTTGCCGACGAAGTGCCAAAAATGGTGGATTATGCGGAAAAAACATTGATTGAAAATGGATATAAGCCATACTATCTATACAGACAAAAACATCAAATTGCTGGACTTGAAAATGTAGGATTTTTCCGTGACGACCGCTTGTGTATTTTCAATGTTGACAGCATGGAAGATGCAACATCTGTGATTGCGGTTGGTGCGGGAGCAATTTCAAAAAGAGTTTTCAATCTAAAAAATCATATTGACAGACAGCCAAACTGCAAATTTATCATGGATTATATAAATCGAATTGACGAAATGATTGAAAAGAAAATCAAATTTTTTGAATAACTCCACCGTGAGTTGTGATGAAAAAGTGTAAAAAAATTGCACTTTATTATTTTTGCTTCCTTTTTATATTATTGTATTGTTTATCGAAGTGAAAAAATAATAGAACACAAAAACAAAAAAAAGCACGGCTCAAATATCCGCACTAATTAGAATTTTATCTTCATCGATTCTATTTTTTCAAAAGGTTTTCATCATTCTTATTTTCTTTCCTTTTCTTCATCACTAGTGTGTTAATATAATACAAATTGACAAAAACTAAAATGAAATTAACAAACACAATGGAGTAAGCTGGGACCAAAAAGCCATATATCACAAAAGCCAATGAGCCTGCCAAATTCTATGCACGAAGCCAAAGAGTTTGCTTTATCGTGTCAGCCTTAAACACCATTGAAATCAATATAAGAATCGATACACCAATACCAATTATTTCCGCATACATCTTCATTCCATCCAAAATTTATATATTAAAATGGCATAACTCTCAAACTGCATCTTTTACGGTCTGTCCTTTTTCCACAAAAAATGTGATCCATTTACAATAATCCACTCTCCATCTTCGCATTGTCCTTTCATGAGATTTCTATTTTTCTCCATATCGTCTCCACTTTTATTTTGTATTAAAAAAGCAAGGTATCCCTACTTGCTTAACTTTGTTTAGATACCGCAAATAGTATCTGCCATATCTAATATATTATCCCTGTTTGCATTGGGGTTATTTGCCAACCATTCCGCCATTTCTTTAAATTTATTATATTGGCTCAATAAAAGCATTGTGCATATAACACTATCTTTATCTTCTTTATCTTCCCACACAACCTTTTTCTTCAAAGTTGATAGAACAATCTTTTCTTCTTCTGACATCTTATACATCGTATTCCTCGTTTTATTTATAAGCAAAATAACATAACTCTCAAACCTGTCTGCAAGTTGTTTTAATTCTCTATGAGTTTTATTTATAAGCAAAATAACATAACTCTCAAACAGTTTTTCAACCTTATAGTATTTAGCCATTGTTTTATTTATAAGCAAAATAACATAACTCTCAAACTTTGTTTGTGTTCATCAACATTGCCATTTTGTTTTATTTATAAGCAAAATAACATAACTCTCAAACTTAAACTTTGTTTCTAACTCGAAAATTGTGGTTTTATTTATAAGCAAAATAACATAACTCTCAAACCTCAAATTCAAGAATCACTTATGCTATCAACATTTTATTTTGCCAATAAACACCAAACCTTTTTTTATTATATCACACATCACATCCTTTTAGCAAGTAAAATGCCATTAAATTTCGCAAAGGTCATTGTCAATCAAAATTCTTTGAAAAGATTCAAGTTTACAATCATTTCTTTCGACAAGCAAAACCCCGACGCCCAAATATTCAATATTTTTCACAAGTGTTTGAATTTCGTCATTTGTCAAAAATTGAGCCAAGCCCAAGAAAACAACAAGTTTCACGGGTTTCAAACTCACATAAATCTTTGTATAGGCCATCAATTTTTCAATAAAATCATTGCTCTGCGATATTCTGTAATTTGAAATTTTTATAAGTTTTTCAACACCAAATTCTTCATCATAAGAGACCTTAAAATCAAAATTATTGAGAATTTCATCATTTATTTCCAAAATCATTTTGTTTATTTGACAAATTTTTTCCATGCAGTCATATTCTTTCAAATAGTCCTGAACTTTATTGTTAATTTCAGTGATTATCTTTTTATTGTTTATATCCAACGAAAAATAATCAGAAAACAACAAAATGTTTTTTGACATTTGCAAAAGTTCAATCCCTTCAGAAAGAACAAAATCACTGTTTTGCACCCCATTAAATTCATCAAAAAATTCACAACAAATTTTCCTATATTCTTTTGCATTTTCAACCACAAAAAGAAAATTGTTGCATTCTTGAAAATCCATTTTGAATGTATATCTATTGTTCACAAGTTTCACAATTCCACCACCCTATCTTCCGTGTCTATGATTTTCTTTTGTGATTTTCCCCGCAAATATTCAATGCTAGCAAACTGCTTTTCAGTCACTTCCAAAAGTTGTATATTCCCGCTTGGTGGCAAATTGTCTTTAACTTTTTTCTTCACCAATTGCAAAGAATTTCTGTTTATCACAAGCCTTGAATAAATCGATTCTTGCATCATAATAAAGCCATTTTTTATCAAAAATTTTCTAAATCTTCTATAATCAACCAAATTTTTCGCTGTAAAAGTTGGTAAGTCAAAAAATATCATAATTCTCATAAATCTACTACTCATACATTTTTATCAGTTTTTCATCTCCGTATTCAATTGCGTCCAAAACAGATTGTGTGTAAATTGAAATTGCATTTTCAAAAAATTGCTCTCTGCCATCTATTTTGACTTTCATTTCAAAAATATCCAAAATTTTCCGCTTATAATCCTTTGTGTTTGGCTCTAAATTGTAGACAATTCTATCAATCAAAACTCTAAATGGTTCCATCAAATCACAAGCAAGATTAAACTCATTAAATTCATTTTTGTGCCACACTCCAAGTTGAGTGAGATATCCCTTTGATGCAATCACTCTGTTGAAACAAGCCAACAAAACTGCATATCCATAATTCAATGCACTGTTCACATACCCCTCTGTTCTGCGAGAAAAATCCATTCCCCAAATTGCATTGAAATACACCTTTGCGGAATGTCCTTCTCTGTTTGTTTTGTCATTAAGTTTCAAATCACGAATATAATTCCCCAGCATTTTTGCTTCATCAACAAAACCCAAAAAGGCAAGAAAATCTCTTTGTTTCGACATTTTGCTTTTTACAATGCTTGTCCAAATTTTTTTCTTATTCAATTTATTCCATTTAATTTGCGTGGAAACAACACCCGATGAATTGTGTGTCCCATAATAGGGCAACAATTCACTTTCAGGATTATGCTTTTCATCGCAAAAAATTATCTTCACATTGTTTTTCACAAGTTCACTTAACAGTGCTGTTGTGAGAGAAATTGCAGTAGATTCCAGTATCAACACGGAAATTTCTGGAATAAAAACTTTTTTCTCTTCTTCATTTCTGCATACAAGATAATTTAGGTTCAAATCAAGTTTTGAACGATTTTTCACAACAACTATCCTAAAACTCATTACACCCTAATTTCCTTTTTGTTCAATCCCGCAGTTGATTGCATAACAACTCTCACATCAAGATTTGTGATGTTCTTGCTAATAGCAGTAGTTCCTGCTTTTTTGCTCCCGCCCAATTGGGTTAAATCAAGATAATATGCTCCACCAATGTATCTGACAATTTCTCGCAATTGTTTTGCCTGCGATTCCACATCCAAGGGGATGAATTTTTCTCTTGATGTGACAAGCGTATTCAAAACTCCCTTTATTGGGCTTAAATCATAAATTTTTTTGCTCAATTGTTGAATCGCAAGGTCATACAAAGAAACATTCTCTTGTGCTGTCAACCTTATTTCACGGGTTTTTTCCGCAATCCCTTGCGAAACAATTATATAATCATCCCCCTTTTCCAATTTATCCTTTTTCTCATCCGACATTTCCAAATATTTTTCAATCGCCTTTATGTATCCAACTGCTTTGCTCCCAATATACCACTGTGCTTGTTTCCAAATTATCAATCCGTTACCCGTTTTTCCTGTCAATGTGTAAGGCGCACCATTTATTTTCAGTGTGGATTTATATTTTAGGACTGGAACAAGAACTTTGTTTATTTTCTCACCCGATTGTTTTTCAAGGTATTCCATAATCTTTTCTTGTTTGTTTGGGTCGTTTCTATATTTATATTCAATTATAATTGGCACTGCCTCAATCATCTTTTCAAGTTTACCCTTTTTGTCTATGGTTTCAACAATCATGAAATATGCATTTTTCACACTGTTATATCCACCATACTTATCAATGTCACTCAAAATTTTTCCTTCACCTTTCAGTGAAAAACTTGCCTTTGTTTTCGAATCATTTTTGCGACTTTTATACACAGTTTCATCATAAAACATTCCATTGTTTTTGACAAATGGCATCACTGAAAATAGACAATCATTCTTTTCACATTGCTCTTTTACCGTTGAAATATATCTTCCCGTTTCGCCATCCCAAACAAGCGAAGCGTCTCTACATGACCAAACTCTACCCTCAAATATTTTTGAATAATTGTGCGTCACATGCTCTTTGGTGTTTTTGTCTGGGTTCTTTTTGTCATAATATTTTTCGGTGAATCTGTTGTAGACAACATTCCCAACAACGACATTGAGATATGCGTCTTTCGCATGATGAAGAGAATTCACCTCTCTTGACTTATATATATCAAATCGCTTTCTGAAATCACTCACAATATTTGCTTTTGAAAAGATTATGTTTGTTGAATTGTCAACAACTCTTCTCAACAAGTCAATGACTGCTTTCGCTTCTTGGTTTGTTTCAACAAGTTGTCTGTTGACAAAAGCAACCTCTGCTCTCTCATCAAAAGGTTCAGTCCTTTCAAGACGAGAGAGTTTTTCTGTTGACAACAACCCTCTTTCTTTCAATATGTGCCAGAATGGTTTTTGCTTTATTTGCCATTCAGGTCTTATGTCACTTATTGGATAAAAGTCGTCCTTTTCTTTGTTTGCAATCATTTTCACAAGAACTTTGTTGTTTAGGCTGTCATCTTTTATCCTGCTTTGAGGAATTATGTGGTCAACATTGTATATGTCATCATTATACAAATCATTTAATTCAATTGGGTTTCCCGTATACATGCATTTTCCTAGTTGTAAGAAATATAAAAACAATTTATCACTTCTCAAATCAGACACAGTTTTTCCGTTGAGTTCATTCATGAGTTTATTGTATTCAATGCTCTGCTTATCGCAAAATTCTTTCAATTTGCTATCATTATACAACTTCTCCAAAATTTTCTTTCTTGAATCTTTTCGCCCCTTGTCGCCTTTCACCCCGTCATGTCTTGTCACTTCAACAAAAATTTTGTCTGGATATTTGCCTATTGCTGATTTTATCTCCTCAACTATCTTTATCGCTTGCCAAGCACCTCTTTTCACCACTGGGGAACAATATAGTTCGTCAACATCAAGATATGTCAATTCCCTGTTGAGTTTTTGTTCAAAACTTTCAATCATTTCTGCCAATGTGTAGTTGTGACTATCAAACAACTGTTGCAAGTTGTTGTTTGTTTCCCACATTGCCTCAATAACTGTGCAACACTCACCATTACACTGCTTTTCAATATAATCATTGCTGAAATTCTCTTTTCTGTCCAATGATTCTTGATTTCTTTTATCATAAAAGCATAATTCGCTTAAAAACTTTTTTGAAAGCCTTCCCCATTTTGAGAAATTGAGAGATTTAAGCCATTTTATATCATCATCAGAAAAAAATTCAAATTCTCTTTTCAGTCTTTCTTGCAAGCGGTTTTTGTCAGATATAATTGTGTGATATTTAATAATTTTTTCAAACACATCAATATTTTTCTCAACAAATTCTTCCCCAAACTTATTTGAAAAAACGACAAAACTTGCATAATTGTTTGCAAATTCCTTGTCAACTCCTGTTATCGACACATCTTGTATGGCATCTTGAGAAATTATATTTTCAGCCACCAGAAAATTTTTAAGTTTTTTTATTGAAACTTTCTTTTCTTTCTTAAATAAATTGTTGAAAATTGATTGCTTAACCTCAACAGAAATAGAGTCCCCGTCAATTTTTAGGTTGTTAAGTTCATTCAAAACCCTAAATTTCGAATATAAAATCGAATCCTTTGGCAAAACATCTTCACTTTTTAGATAAGTGCATTTGTTTGTCATTCTTTGGATAAATTTATCGTCCGACTCATTAAAGTCAACAATTTCTTTCAAATTCCAAGGACGAAGCGAAATATCTTTTTTCTTTTCAACCCAACTAAATTCTGGTTTCGATGCCCCAATAGGTCCCACAAAATATGGAATACGGAATTGAATGATTTGCTTGATTTTTTCAACACCATTCAACCCAGACTCATCAATTTTTGTCAAGAAATCAAACTTGTTTGCACTTTGTTCAAGTATTTTCCCAAGTTCTTTCATATATTCGCTGTTTGGCAAAACGGTGTTCTCATGACTTCGAATTTTTTGCAAAAAATCACCTTTTTCCATTAAATTCAAAAATTTTGCTTTATATTTTTCAAAATCTTCATCAACAGGAGTTTCAGGTTGTTCATTGAAAATCTTTTTCAAAAATGAATAAAAATCAGATTTTGTTATCATTTTATCCATCGTTCTTTTCTCTCTCTTTTTTCCGCCTGTTTGTGTTTGATAAACATAATGTGCATAGTTGCACACATTATCATCAGAAATTCTAAACACATACGATTTCTTTGATGGATAATATTTTGAAATAAAATTTTTCAATTCTTTCAACTGCTCTTGATGAATTTCATACTTCGCAACCATCGCTTGACATATATATTCATGGTCGCCCATCAACTTTTTCCGTTGAATTAAGTTGAAAATATCTTGAAATAAATCAATTATTGAAACTTTTTCATCATCTCCCAAAATTTCAACAATTTCTCCATAAACTTTATCGCTATATTCCTCACTTGAAAAATCAACACTCTGGTCATCTTCTTTGTCGACATCAAACAAATCTTTCAACTTAAATTTGCCTGTTATCAAAATCTTTGCAACATCTTTTTCTCTTTTACTCTTTGCACCAATATATTCCACAAAATTTTCTTTCAATTCCCTTATCGAAAGACCATTTTTTATATCTTCATATAAATTATTAAAAATCTTGCCATCAATTTCTTGCAAATTAAAATTCTGCTCATTTTCAAATTCTAGATTATCCAATTTTTCCACAAGAATATTATACAAACTCACTTCATCATCTTTCACGACCGCAGATGTTTCATACAAAAAATGCCCACGATGCGTCAAAAAACTGTGAACAGCCAAATACAACAGCCTCACATCATCCGCTGGAACATCCAACAATTTTTTTCTTAAATGATAAACTGTTTTGTATTCTTTATAATATTCCCAATCCGTGTAAACATCTTTCAAGACATCATTAAACAGGGAGTATTTACCATTAACCCCCATAAGTTCCTTGTCTTCCCTAAATAAATTGCTGTATTTCAGTCTATCAAAAAAAAGAGGGTCGATTTTCTTTATTTCATCCTCAAAAACCTCTCTCAGCCACATTGATTGAAGCCGTTTTCTTTGAAGCCTTCTTCTCGCAGTTCTTCTCATTCTTCTTTCTTGTGCAACTTTGGCATTGTCAAAAAGCCTTACACCCCAAGCATGTTTTCCTTTCACTCTCACGACATTGTAATCTTCGTCTGTGAGTGCCCAACCGCAACTATCAGTTCCAATATCAAGTCCCAAATAAAAATTTTTGTTTTTCTCACTCATTAAGTTGACACCTCCAATCAATTATGATTATAATGATAATATGCAAAATAGCATAACGAGTTCAAATAAATGTTATTCTATGCATACACTGCTAGTGTAGTGACAGAAAAAGGCGAAAGCCTTTTTTTGTTGCCCAATCCACCCCACATTTTATATAAAATCATTTTGTGTGTGATATAATTTTTGCAATTTCAACCCCATAAACTGGGATTATTACTGAAACTATTTTTCTTCACTTTGTTTTTTTTTATGACAAAACACAAATTTTCTCTTCATTTTTCTTATTAAATCACGCATAGAATTCTTAATCTTAGCAAACAAATAATAGAAATTCTTGAAATGTCTAAAAAGATAAGTCCTTGAAAATATCTTTATTTTGAATGGAAAACCACCTTTTTTACACTCATCATAGAGCAACAGAAACTCTTTTCTAAATTCATCAAAAATTTCTTTATCCGCACCTTTATATCTTATCTGACAATAGACAAATTGATATGTCTCCAAAGCATTTTGCACGGTTTCTGGCAAAAGATTTGGATATTCTTTTGAAACATACTGGATTCTATCTTTCATTGCCTCAATAACATCCAATTTTGATTTTGTCACCTTTGAATTGACTATCCCCCCCCCATTAATATAATAAAAATACAATGGTTCATATGTGCAACTAATTTTTTTGCAATTTCCCAAAAGATGATGGCACATAAACTCATCTTCATGAATTTTCCCTTTCGCAAATCTTAAATTCTTTATAATTTCTTTTTTAATCAATTTTCCCCATGCTGTCACAAAACTAAGATCATAATGCTTTGGGGTCAATCTTAACAAAGCATCTTCTGTAGACAAAACTTCTGTTGCCTTTGAGTATTTTTTGCACGGCAACTCTCCATCATAAAATTTTGAAAAATGTGCGATACAAATATCCGAATTATCATTCTCAAGTTGCGTCAACAATTTCTCAACCATGGTTAAATCAATATAGTCATCACTATCAACAAACAAAATATATTCACCCGTGCAGATCTCCAATCCAGCATTTCTCGCATCACTCAAACCACCATTTTGCTTATGTATAACTTTGATTCTGTCATCTCTCTTTGCCCACTCATCACACATTTTTGGGCAGTTATCTGGAGAACCATCATCAATCAAAACAATCTCCAAATTATCATATGTTTGATGAATTATTGAATTTACACACCTATCCAAATATTTCTCAACCCCATAAACTGGGATTATCACCGAAACTTTTTTATTCATATCTCTCCTCTTTGTTATATTTTTAGCACTTTCCCATGCAATAATTATTTCCATTATTTTTGTCAAAATCATCACGTCCCATGCTGTCATCATCCACAAACTTTTCAGGTTGTTTGACTAGGTGTGGCATCATTTTTTTTATGTAGTCCGATTGAAGTTCACCCATTTTTTCCAAATTTGGTGCTATTAAAGAATAATTAGGATTTATATAAAGAAAGTCATCACCAATTTCTTTAACGTTTGGCAATATCATATTTCTTATACTTCCATAATTATACATAAAGAAACCATCTCCAATTTCAATTATTTCTGGCCCATAAAATTTCTTAACAGTTGCGTTATGTGCACAAAAACCATCTCCAATCACCCTCACATTTGGCAGTTCCAAATCCTCTAAATCGTCATTCCAGCTCAAAAACTCATTTCCAACTTTTGTCACACTTGGCAAATGAAGACTCAACAATTTCTCGTTTTCCGAACAAAAATCATTTCCAATTTTTTCAACTTTTGGCATCTCCAAAAAATTCAAGACTTTATTTCTTAATAAAAATTCACTTCCAACTCGAACCACATTTGGCAAGGAAAGCCTTGTCAATTTTTGATTAAATTCACAAAATTCATTCCCAATCACTCTCGCACTTGGCAATTCCAAAACTTCCAAATCAAGAATCACATATAAAAATCTATTTCCAATATCAGTCAAATTAGGGAGTTTTAACTCCTTCATTTTTTGACTCATCGCACAAAATTCATCTCCACATTTTCTCAAATTTTGCATTGATAAGGATTCCAAATTTTTACATCCCGAAAGAAACCTTTCTCCGACCTCGGTCACATTTGGCAATGACACTTCTTTCAGCCCCTTACAATGTGAAAGAAATCCACAATAATCACTATCAATTTTTGTTATGTTTTCATTGTGATAGCTTGTGATTCTGTGGTTGTTGTCGTATGTGATAATAACATCTTTTTGACCTTCTATTTTTATCGTCACAGTATTGTTTTCGATTCCAATATTCTTTATTTTAACTCCTGAAAATGCATCCAAAAAAGAATCCTCTATTTCAGATGTAATGGTTCTATTTTTCGAATCAAAAACAAAGCCATCCAAAAGAAGTTTATTGCCAATCAACACTTCTGGCTCACCATCCCTGATCACAACATTGTTTGAGCAATAAGCAATATCATCAGTTTGGCTGTGACATTTATAAAGCACCCCATTATTTGCCTTGACATATCCATGAAGTTCAAACTTACGACTGTTAGAAGAAGAAATTTCGATGCCATAATCACGACAAAATGCCTCAGCAAGCCCTGGAATAATATTATCCAAGTTATTTTTGAATGTGCAGTCAGGATTGTAAACTTTGTGATTGTATCTACATTTGATTGAACAAACTGAATTTTTCCCTCTGCTGAATTGGATACTTAAAACACTTGTGCCATATTCATCTTCTCGTTGTGGATTGTTAAAATTTTCTCTTTTTATACTATCGACATTTTTTTTGACAATAAACCACACCCTGTCAGTTTCCAATCTTTTTCCATAAAACGTGCAAAGCGCTTCACCCTGTGCATAATATTTCTTAAATTTTTGAATATCTTCCTCTGTTTGACATTCATCAAACAATATATATCCCGCTTCATCCAAAAGTTCTTTCGCTGTCTTATTTGAATGTATGGTCTTTTTGTCGTCAGTCTTTTCACCAATCATTTTATCAGCAATTGAATAGACATACGTCCTAAACTCATACACCATATCCTGCTCTTCAATATCATGTGCAAGTTCTTTTTGTTGACAAAAATTGTCTTCAAAAATTTTTTGCAAAACCCCTTTATATTCCTTTTCAAGCAATTCGGGGAAGCATTTCCTGCACAAGTCCCTCATTCCATCGCCATATTGTTTTTGTATCCATTTCAAATCTTTATTTTTTTCCATTATCCATAAATCCTTTTCAACAAGAAATCTTTGTCGTTTATTTTCAAAATCGCATAATCAATAAAATCACTTTCTCGGATTTTCTCAATTTTCAAATCTTTGTCAAATAAAAATGCATATGGCTGTGTGTAAACATCCGACTTGACATTTAACAATTCTTCATGCAAAACAATTTTATCTCCCACTTTTGGGTTGTCAATCTCATAAAATTCCAGCATTTGATGATAGGTGTTGTTTTTTGATTTCAACACATAAGTGTTGTATGGCAACACTTCAACAACTTCACAATTTATCATTTTTTTCTCCTTTTGCTTTTTGCTTCAACTTTGATTTTATCATATAACACAAAAAATTCAAAGAAATTTGTCTCTTTTTCAAAATCTTCCAACAGCGATTAAACCTTTTACAACCTCACCAATTAAAAACCTGCGAAAACTTCTCTAAAAACTTGAAGATTCATCACATAACAAAACTTATTAAAAATTTTTACCACTCAACATCTCATAAAATTAAAAAAGACGAAAAATATCATTTTTTTTGACAATTTTCGTCATATTTTTTTCATTTTTTCTCATTTTTTTCTGACACATCAATTTTTTTAGTGACCTTGCAAGGCACTCCGCATGCAATACAGTTGTCAGGGATATCCTTTGTCACAACACTTCCCGCACCAATAATACTCCCCTCGCCAATTGTCACCCCGCAAAGAACTGTGACATTTGCACCAATCCAAACATCATCTTTTATCACAATCGGGTCAGCATGCTCAAATTCTGTTCGCCTCAAAATCTTGTCTTTTGGATGCTCCGCAACCGCAAGGACACAGTTTGGTCCAATTCTGACATTGTCACCAATCACAACCTCACCACAATCCATCACTGTGAGATTGTGATTCGAAAAGAAATTGTCACCAATTGTTGTGTTTTGCCCAATATCAAAATTTATGGGTGTTCTCATAAAACTATTTTCTCCCACAGATTTTAACAATTTTTTCAAAATTTTATTTCTTTTTGATGATTGATTGTCGGTTGTTTCATTGTATTTCTTGCATAATTTGCTCGCAATGTAAACATGCTCAAAGTCGCTAATTGCTGTCATTTTTCCTCCACAATTTATTTATATAATACAATATTTTCCCGTCCACAGTCAAACAAAAAAGGTTTTCAAAATTTGAAAAAATCAATTTTCAACAAATTTCGTTGACAGAAAAGGCAAATTTATACTAAACTTAAATCAAATGGAGTGGAATATGACGACAAACACACACAATTTTGATAAAAAGTGGCAAAATCAAAACAAGCCACTTGTGAAAATATGCGCAAACAGGTCAATTGAAGATGCAAAAATGTGCCTTGATGCACATGCCGATTTGATTGGTTTTCTTGTTGGGCAAAATCACAAAAGTGATGATTTTGTCACAAAAGAAAGGGCAAAAGAGATTGTTGATTTTGTGAATCACAGGGCTTGTTGCGTTTTGGTCACACATTTGACAAATGCAAATGAAATTATTGAAATTTCGAAATTTATTGGAATCGATTTTTTGCAACTACACTCAAATCTTGCTGAAAATGAGGTTGAAAAAATTGCAAATGCACTGCCAAATGTGAAATTGATAAGACTTATTCACATTGGTCAAAATGGAGAAATTGAAACTGATTATAAAAAAATCAAATATGCGGATTTTTATTTGCTAGACAGTTTCAACAAGCAAACGGACCAAGTTGGCGGGACTGGGATTGTTCATGACTGGAATGTCGACAAAAAACTTGTTGAAACACTGAATAAACCAACATTCATTGCTGGCGGACTCAACCCAAACAATGTTGAAAAAGTGATAAAAATTGCAAACCCTGCTGGCGTGGATGTCAATTCTGGTTGCAAAGAAAATGGCAAGAAAAATGCAAAATTGATTGAAAATTTCGTTAAAAATGCGAAAAAATTGCGAAAAAACTTAAAAAAAACAACAAAATTCATTTTTGACTATGTTATTTTAAAACTTAAAACAGGAGAAATTAAACCTGTGTTGTGTGCAGAAAGTGTTTCAAGTGTTGATGCCCACATGGTGACGCCAGATGAGGTGGGAAAGACTCACATTGTTTGGAGCCATGGAAAAATTGAAAAGACAATAATTTTGCAAGAAAATATGGTTCTACTCAAAACTTTGGACAAAAACGGAAAACCGATTCTTGATGAAAATGGGCATGAAAATGTTTATGATGTGAAAATTGAAGAATTTCAAAAAATCTACACAACAAAAGTTGATGGGCGATATGCAAAAGACCCGTATGCCGATGGCACAGTCAAAATTGCAATCACACTTCCCGATGAAATTGTGAAAGATGGACTGACTTTGCTTCCGCCAAATTGGGACGGAAATGAAGGCACTTTAATAAAAAATGGTGTGTTGATTTTTCCATTTGACAAAACAAAAACTTTGAATGAGCAAATTTCTTATTATGAAAGTCAAGGTTTTGACAAAGTGGATTGGTATCCAAACAATGAAAGTCAAACATATTCCGCATGCGACAAAAACGGAACATTCAAAAGCGAAGTTTTGAGAAAAATTTTCAATCAAACAAAGATGTATGAGGGAGAATAGGACAATAAAAAAGGTTGGACAACCAACCCCGTTCAAGTGGTGTGGATAACAGGACTTGAACCTGCACCCTTTCGGACTGGAACCTAAATCCAGCGCGTCTACCATTTCGCCATATCCACAAATTCGATTTTAGTATATCACACAAACATCGAAAATGCAAATATAAATTCAAAAATTTTCAAAATCAGAAAAGGGATGAAAATTTCACCCCTTATTTTTTAGTCTATTTTTTGAACCATTTTGAAAAACGCTTGATAGCATCTGAATGCTTCATAAATATCAATCTTGCTTGTGATTTCGCAAGGTGCATGCATATTGAGAACAGGCACGCCAACATCAATGACATTCATATTGTATTTTGCCATGATATAAGCGATTGTTCCGCCACCGCCCTCATCAACTTTTCCCATTTCAGTTGCTTGATAAACAACTTGTTCCTTGTCAAGACAATCACGCAACTGTGCAATAAATTCAGGATTTGCATCATTTGCACCACCCTTGCCACGACTGCCCGTGTATTTGTTGAAACTCACACCCTTTGCCAAATGTGCATCTGTTGCAACATTGAATGGAGCAACATAGTTTGGGTCAACTCCCGCAGTCACATCACTTGAAAGAACATTTGAGTTTGTCAACGCTCTTCGCAAAGAAAGTTCACTGTATTGCCCGCACAAATTCATGATTTCAGCAATTGTGTTTTCAAAGAACATGCTATGCATTCCCGTTGCACCAACACTGCCAATTTCTTCCTTGTCTACAAGAAGATTCACAACAGACCTTTTTGGCGAATTTGTTTGCATAAGAGCCTGAAAACCTGTGTATGCACAAACTCTGTCATCTTGTCCATATCCCATAATCATGCTCGAATCAAGCCCGCAATTTTTTGCATCTCCCGCAGGAACAACTTCAAATTCAGCGGAGAACAAATCTTCTGGGGCAATGTTTTTGCTCTTCAAAATTTCCAAAATATTTGCCTTAAATTTCTCTTCTTTCGCATCCACATTTGGAATGTTCCCAGCCAAGACATTCAAGTCTTCACCTTTGATAAATTTTGTCTCAACTTTTTCAAGATGTGGCAAAAGGTCAGAAATTCCAACAACTGGGTCATCTCCTTCACCAAAGACAAAGTCAAGTTTGAAGCCGTCTTTTTTGACAACAACACCATGCAGTGCAAGTGGTCTTGCGGTCCATTGATATTTTTTTATCCCACCATAATAATGTGTGTCAAGCATGCAAAAGCCTTGACTTTCATAGAGTGGAGTCGCTTTCAAATCAAGTCTTGGCGAATCGATGTGCGCTGCCACGATATTGAATCCGTCTTCAAGTTTGTCCTCTCCCAAGACACAAAACATCACTGACTTGTCCATGTTGACAGCATAAACCTTGTCACCCGCTTGCAAAATTGCCCCCTCGGCAATCAAATTTTTCAAATTTCTATATCCGTGCTTTTCCGCTTCCGCAACAAAAAATCTCGAACACTCTCTTTCTGTTTTGTTCACACTCAAAAATTTGCGATATCTTTCACAAAAACTGTCAATTTGTTGTTTTTTTTCGATATCACAATTCTCCCACAAATTTGTTTTCATATTTCACCTCACAAACTCATTATACATCACATTTTGAAAAAAGAAAAACAAAAAAGAGTGATTTTCACTCTTTTATGCAGATTTTTTGCTTATCAACAATGTTATCACATTGTTTCCATTAACATCAGCAACAACACTAATTGTGTTTGCAGAATAAGAACTTGAGAAATTGGTTATCGCGCCCAAGAGATCACCAGCATTTATTTCTGGATTGGTCACAGAGACTTCAATTGTTGCATATGTGGTTTTTGTTGATGCGATTGTTGATGAAACTGTGTTGTAAAATGCCTTAAATTCATCCAAAGCATTTGTGTATTTTTGCACGCCATTCACATCACCATCAATTTGCAAGTCAAAAGTTGTTCCATTTCCAATGTTTGTGTATGTGTTGTAGGTTGTTTTTGCCTCGTAGTTTGCAAAGTTTGTTGATGTGTATCCACGACTTGTCTTGTATGCATCTGTAAATAAAAATTCTTTATATGTGAACACTTCAAGACCTTTATCGGCAACACCCACATCAGCATGTGTTGCATCAATGCCATACCAAGCGCCATTTATATAAACTCTGTTCCAAGCATGCCCATTGCCCGTCACATACAAAGCAGGAATTCCCTCAATTCTTGCCATAACCAAAAGTGCTTTTGCATAGCCTTCACAGACTGCCTTTTTGCTGTTGAAAACCCCCTCAACTGCCCAAGAATCCCAATTTCTTGCATCAATGCCAGTTGCTTCGGCAACATCATAGTCATAATTCACATTCAAGGCAAGCCATTCATAGATTGCTCGCATTTTTGTCACATTATCCATATCATCGGTGCAAATTTCCGCCAAAACTGCTTTTGCTTTGTTGTAGACAATTTCCGCATTCGAACCCGTTTCGCAAATTGGGCGATATCCATATTCCAAAGCATAGACAAGTTGCAAACTCGTTGAAACATTGCAGATTTTTCCAATTTTATCAACCTTAAAATCCCTCGTTGTTGTTGTCCCCGTCATTGCATATGCATAATTTTGTTGTTGATAAATTTTGTCGCTTGAACTATTATAAACTGAATAGTTGTCATCAGTGCTTGCATAACAAAATACTCCATTGCCCGCTTCGTTGCTTCCAATCTTATATTTTGTGATAAGAGTCACATCTTCATCGAATATTTGTCTAATTTTTCCCTCTGGAGTTGTGATTTCTTCTGTTTTATATTCATAATCAAATTTGATGCAAACCTCTTCTGTCACATGATAGAACATCACATAAGCAATCCATGCACGCAATTCAGTGTCATTCTTGACTGTGACCAATTTATTCTTCAAAATTTCGTCAACATCAACTGTGTCTTCATAGTCATAGAATGACTGTATCTCATTCGTATATCCAACAATATATTTTGACTTTGCATAGAAATTTATATTTTTTGTGATTGTCTGTGATGAGGAACAAGAGGTTGTCAAATTTTCATCTTCATACCAACCTTCAATCGTATATCCACCATATCCGTTTCCGCTTAAATCTCCCGTTGGAAGTGTGTATACTGAGTCCACTTTCACTTGACTTAACAAGAATGTCGCCCCGTCAACAACAAGATTTACATTACATGTATTACACCAACTCGCTGTCAAAGTTATGTTTCCATAAGTGTTTGCTTGAAGATTTAATGTTGTTGTGTCGGTTGTTATGTCAAATGTTGGCAAATCATCTGAATGGTCACTATCCGACCAAGCAATTAACCAAGTTTCAAACCCCTTACTACTTCTTGTCGGATTTTCAATTGAGAGTGTCTGCGATGTGATTGTGTATGTATAACTTGTCGCTGTGTCAACTTCTGCAAGTGTGATTGTATATATGCGTGGTGTCCATTGTGCTTGAAATTTCACACTACCATACTTGCCTGTGAGATTTTCATTGTTATAAATGACGCTTTCATCAAAGTTTGTATCCCCAGAGATTTCAATAATTTTCCACCCGTCGAAGTCATAGCCCGCACATTTTGCTGTCGGCAAAGTGAAATTGGTCTCAATTGTGTATGATGCTATATAATTTGAAGTGTCAACCGTCTTTCCATTTGTGTCATATGTGATTGTGTATGAATGTGGTGTCCATTGTGCTTGAAATTTCACACTCCCATACTTGCCTGTGAGATTTTCATTCTTATAAGTGACGCTTTCATCAAAGTTTGTGTCCCCAGAGATTTCAATAATTTTCCACCCGCCGAAGTCATAGCCCACACATTCCGCTGTTGGCAAAGTGAAATTGGTCTCAATTGTGTATGATGATGCCATATAATTTGGAATGTCAGCCATCTTTCCATTCGTGTCATATGTGATTGTATATATGCGTGGTGTCCATTGTGCTTGAAATTTCACACT
>CAZIRI010000008.1:0-16374 GCA_964541815.1 uncultured Lachnospiraceae bacterium | reverse complement strand
TATATAATTTGAAGTGTCAACCGTCTTTCCATTTGTGTCATATGTGATTGTGTATTGCGTCGCTTCCCACACCGCCATCAAAGCGATGTTTCCATATCTGCCTTTCACAATTTTTGTGATTTCTGTTTTTCCGTCATTCCACCCCTTAAAATCATATCCTGTTTTTGTAGGAGTTGGCAAATCAACTTCACTTACAATCATGTATGTAGTCTTGTAATCTCCCGATATTGTCCCGCCATTCGTGTCGTATGTGATTGTGTATTCACGAGCAACCCATTTCGCAGTCAGTGTGACTTTCCCTTTATTTTCTTCCCCTTTATTTTCTGCTGTCAAATTTATTGCCCAAGCCCCATCTGCCAATTCACATATTTCGCCTTCATCATTTTTATATGTCCAACATGCAAAAGTGTATGCTTCACTTTTCGTGAAAGTATTTTTAGGTAAATATTGCCCCACATCATAAGTCATTTCCAATTTACTCATTGTTTGTGTGCTGTCAGGGTCATTGAATATGACAGTATATTTATTTGGAGTAAATTTTGCATAAACTTGCACCACTCCCGTTCTACTTTCGTCCTTTGCAATGACTGTGATTTCTTTTGTGAACGCCTCATCTTCATACCACGAACATGTGTATCCAACTTTTTTCACATTTGTTGAAAGAGTCCAATCTTCCTTATTGCTTGCACCATGATTTAATGTTTGTTCCTGCTCCTCTGTCAAGCCATTATAGTTTATCACATAGTCATAATCAACATTTGTCAAAATCGCAAAGCAATTTTTCCCGTCAACTTGTTTGAAAGAATAACTTTTCGCTTCATAATATGATGACAGATTTTTCAGAGTGTAGAAAAGCCCCTTATTTTCTGTGTTTCCAATCAAAGAATCAACAACGATTTTTGAAATTTGATTGCCATATTCTTCGGCAGTGGCAACATTGGTGACCAGGTCCACGGCCTCCAAAAATTCACTTGTTTGATTGTTGTTCAAATTATTCACACAAAAGTCAAGAGTTGACACCTTGTATTCATATCCACTTTCAGATGTCGTATCTTTTTCAACTTTTGCGGTAGTTGAAATGTAAATTTTGCTTGGAATGAAGTTTGTCATCAAACTTTTTGGAAAATCCCAAGACGCTTTCACATCACTCAAATCAATTTGAAGAACAGTGTTGATTTCTGCAAGATAATCAATCCCCTCGCTTGGAATTGTGAATTCAATTTGTCTGATTTCAATCTTGTCACCAAATTCATTGAATGCCGACAAATCAACTTTATCATTTTCAATTTGGTCATTTATGTATGCACAAATTTCTTTGTCAGAAATAGAATATTCTTTGCTGTCAATGATTTTCACATCAAAAATTTTCTTGGCGCTTTCCAAATCACTCTCGCTGTATGCATTTGTGACAATTTTCGACTCATCAACTTTTTGATTCAAAACTCGAAGGTCTTTGACAACATTTATGACATTCACTTTCCACAAAAAGTATGGAATCAAACACACTGCCACCAACAAGACAATGAGAAAAATGATGAAAATCAACAAGAATTTCAAAAGTCTTGACATAAAAGATTTTTTCTTTTTCTCTTTTTTTTCGACCGCTTCTTTTTTTGCCATACTGCCTCCAAACCTATATATTTTTATTATACATAATACCGTCCAAATAATCAACAATTTTTCACAAATTGACAACAATGAAAAATACCATTCGCACCCGAATGATATTTCATAAATCTATTCATTTTTTGAAAGAACTACAAAGATTTTTCTCTGCCACCCTTGTATTCTTCCCATATATCTCCGACTAAACCATCATCAATATCGTTTTCTTGTGCAAACCCAATTGCATCGCCAGAACTTGTTGCACTCGCAACAACAAGGTTTGCAAGAAAAACCATATCCTGTGACACTTTTGTCATATTTTCAGGAACATTCCCTTGAAGGCACATTTCAAGCAAGGTGCTTGAAAATTTCACACATCCCATAGTATATTCCTTTCCGCTTCCACTTGTCAAAAGTGCAGAAGAAAAATCAGGCATAATATCTTCATCCATGTTTTTCACAAAGTCATAGACAACTTCGTCACTTGCACATCGCATGCCAATTGTTGAAGCAATATCACAATAGAATTTCAAGTCACTTTTCACAGGTTCTTGTGCATATTTGATATTTTGGAACACTTTTTTCAAATCTGCATCATTTGAAGAATTTTTGAGAATTGCTCCACCGCAAAAGACAAGCATAAAATCTCTATCTTGAAAACATTTTGGATCAATATATTTGACGTTTTTTGGATTCAAAAACACAGCACCCCTTGCAAGTGTGGAATTTGTTATTGGCAATTTGCATTCACTTTTTCTTATTTTACTACCTTTACTTTTTACATATTCTTTGTAATCGTAATCATAATAAATGCCACTTTTTTTCATGTCACGATACACATGTGTTCCCGCTTTACTTATTGTACTTGTCTTTATTTCACTCATTTTAATTCCCTTCTTTTTTTAATTTTTTTGTCATACAGTTTTCATTGTCTAATAGTTGGTCATTCCCGCAAACCAAAGTCTTTATTGTGGAATCTTCTTTCAAATCTTTGTCCAATTTCACATACAAAGTGAAAAGTTTTCCCAAGTTTTCTTCATCGCTGGTCATTTTGTTAATAAGTCCAACAACAAACTTTTTGTTTTTCTGCACATCCTCACCCACATAATCAAAAATGTCATTTGACGAAGTCGCAAGTGCCATGTTTGCAATTTCAAGATTGTTTCGAATTGATTTGTCAAAAACTTTCAATGCGTCCCCGTTTTGACTGATAATAAACTTTGCAAAAGTCACATTTGACATCAATTCTTCTGGCATATATTTCATGAAAGCCTTTCGCTTTCCCACAAAATATGCAAGCATCTCTCTGTTGATAAAGCCTCTCTTGTTTGAGGTTATAACTGATTGATATGCTTCTTCCATTTTGACACATTGCGAAATATTGAGTGCAATTGGTGCATTAAATCCAATGATACCCAGGAAAAATCTGAAATCTTTTTTCTCATAGTCACGCATCTTGCCCATGATATTATCAACTTTTTCTTCATAAGAATCAAGTGACAAACTTCGAATCAAAGCAATATTGTATTCTCGTTGTTTGCTCAATGCTCTATCTGTCTCATTCAATTTCTTTTGTTCATTTTCCCCGTTAATCAAATTCAATTTCAACGCTCTATCGATGTCATATCTGTTGTAAACTTTTTCAAATTCACTGTCAAGAAGCGATGACGAGTCACAATTCCTTGTGCCTTCCATATCAAATTTCAAAAAATCTGATGCATACTTCCAAACATAATTGATTGCACATTTGTCAACATTTTCAAGTGTCATAAAAAATGTTTTTGAATTTTTTATCTCATATGACACAAATCTCAACATTCTGTGTGTTCTATGTCTTTTATAAATTGATATCACAATCATTGGGTCACATTTCAATCTGTCGCTGACAAATTTATATGAAATTGCTGATGTGTCTGTCAAAAGCAAATCCTTCACAAATTCCACATCATCTTTCAAATAAAGTGGGGCTTGCTCAAATGCCAAGGGATTTTTCTTGACAGCAAGTTTCACAAGTTCTTTATACTCCGTGTCTGTAAAATCCTTTGGGTCAAATCTATCCAATTTGAATGGGTTTCTTTTCAAAATTTCATTTGCCTTATAAAAAGTTATTTTTTCCTCTTCCATACCTTTCTCCTTCATGGAGAAATTGTACCACAAAAGCCCATGCATGTCAATACCCAACTTTGCCAAAATTGGTCATAAAAAAGAATGTCTTTTATATAAGAAAATCCTAAAAATTTCAAAAATATCAAAATTTTCCGCTACAAACCTGTTTTTTTTGATAAAAAAGTCACTTTTTGTCAATATTCAACAAATCTTCCATTGTGTGCCATGAGAGCAAAGCACACTTCACCCGAGCGGGCATGTTTGCAATATTCTCAAAAGCAATCGAATCGCCAAGGAGTTTTTTTTCATCACCTGACACATTTTCACGCTTTATCATTTTAACAAAAATATTGATAATTTCTTTTGCTTGCTCAATTGTTTTCCCACGCAAAGTGTCAATCATAATCGATGTCGAACTTTGAGAAATTGCACACCCATGTCCAGAGAAAGACGCATCTTCAATCACATCTCCATTCAACTTCACTTCAAGTTTTATTTCATCTCCACAATTTGGGTTATGTCCCAATTGACAAGCGGTTGGCTTGTCCAAATTTTTCTTGTTGAAACTGTTCATGCTGTGTTCCATAATCAAATCGTTATACAACTGTTCAAATTCGTTCATAAATCAATCCTTTATATATTTTTTGAAAACATTATACACTTTTTCAAGAGCAAGCACAAGTTTGTCAACATCACTTTTTGTGTTGTAGATTGAAAAACTTGCCCGACAAGTGCTGTCAATTCCCAAAAATCTCATGAGGGGTTGGGCGCAGTGATTTCCAGAACGAATGCAAATTTTTTCCATATCCAAAATTGATGCAACATCATGCGGGTGAACACCCTTGACATTAAATGAAATCACAGATGATAAATTTTCAAGATTTTTTGTGCAATACAATGTGATATATGGCAATTTTGAAAGTTCTTGATATGCATACAAGGTCACATCTCTTTCAATTTTTTCGATGTTTTCAAAACCAATTTCCTTGACATAATCAATCGCCTTTGAAAGTCCAACCGCACCGCCCACATTTTGTGTTCCCGCCTCAAATTTGTTTGGAAGTTGAGCAAATGTTGTGTCCTGCTCATAAACGTATTCAATCATATCCCCACCCATCAAAAATGGTGGCATTTTGTCGAGCAAATCCTTCTTCCCATAAAGCACTCCAATTCCCAAAGGTGCATAAATTTTATGCCCTGAAAATGCGACAAAGTCAACATCACTTTTTTGAACATCAAAAACTTCATGTGCAACACTTTGAGAAATATCCACAACAACAACCGCCCCGACCGAGTGTGCTTTTTTCACAATGCTTTCAATATCGTTTTTCGTCCCCAAAACATTTGAAACGGACACAACTCCAACGACTTTTGTTTTGTTTGTGATTTTGCTTTCAATCTCGCTTTGGTCAATCTCAAAATTGTCGTTTATATACATATATTTAAGTTCCGCACTCGTCAACTTCGCAACCCTTTGCCAAGGGACAAGGTCGCTGTGATGCTCCATGATGGAAAGCACAATTTCATCACCTTTTTTTATGTTTGAAAGCCCATAACTATAAGCAATCAAATTCAGACTTTCCGTTGCATTTTTTGTGAAAATAATCTCTTCCGCATGCTTCGCATTGAGAAATTTTGCAACATTTTCTCTCGCACTATTATATATGTTTGTTGCCGTGACAGACAAATCGTATGCCCCACGATATGGATTTGCATTTGCGGTTCTATAAAAATTATCAACCGCATCAATCACACAATCAGGTTTTTGTGCAGTTGCTCCGCTGTCCAAATAGACACAATCACTATCCCGCAAAAGCGGAAAATCTTTTTTTATTTCTTCACTTTTCATAATCAAACTTCCTATCTATCACATTCAAAATTTCTTTTTTCAATTCTTCATCAAAAACTTTGTTCAAAACGGTTGAAAATTTTGCCTTAACTGACAATTTCAACGCTTCTTGATAAGAAAGTCCACGACTCATGATATAGAACAATTCTTTCTCATCCGCTTTCCCAACTGATGAACTGTGCTTTCCGTCGACATCTTCTTCTCCGCAAAGGAGCATTGGCAATGCCTTTGATTTTGAATTTTTTGACAACAACAAACAAGTCTCATTTTCACTCCCAAAAGCCTTTTTACAACCTTTTTCAAAGTTTATTGTCCCCTTAAAATTTTTCTTTGCAAAATCAGTTAATGCCCCGACAACTTCAATTTCGGTCCTTGCCTTTATCCCAAAAACATCTTGAATATAATTCAAATCCAAGCGATTTTTGTCATCTCCAAAATACAAAGAATTCAAATTTGAAATTGCATTTTCCCCAACAACTTTCACATACACATTTTGAATTGAATTGTGACTTGCGATATCAACAATCGTCACATTCAACTTTGCATTTTTTTCAACATTCGCTTGCAAGGTCAAAAAATTGTTTGACAATTTCGACAAGTTGGAAAATATCAAAATATCGACATTTGAATTTTCTCCACAATCAAAATCAAGAACACCATTGTGATAAGATTTTTGAGAAGAAACATACTTCAAAATCACTTTTGTTTTTGTGTCTTTTTCGAAGTGGAAAGATAAATTTTCGGCAAGTTTTGTGTCATTTTTATCAAAATCAAATAAAAAATCGACTTTTTTTTCATTTTTTGCGTCATTTTTTATATAAATTTGTTTATTGAAATTTCCATTGCAATTTGATTGCTTTTCAAATTCGCTCGATAAAGGGCGAACAATTTTGAGACAATTTGCATCACAAATTTGAATTTGATTGTCACAGTTCACAGTGCAAGAAGAAAAATTTTTGTCGACAACTTCAATGTCATTTTCATCAATAGTCACAGAATTTATACCATAGTTTTGCGATGTCCTAACTGGCGTTTTATTTATCTCAATCATCAACCAATACTCCCCTCTAATTCCAAATTTATAAGCCTGTTCATTTCAACTGCATATTCAATTGGAAGTTCTTTTGAAACAGGATTTGCAAAGCCACGAACAATCATCGCTTTTGCATCATCTTCCGAAAGCCCCCTGCTCATCAAATAGAAAATCGCCTTTTCACTTATCTTTCCAATTTTTGCCTCATGTGAAAATTCAACATCCGCATTCTCAACATTGCAAACTGGGATTGTGTCACTTCGAGAAATATCATCAAGCATAAGTCCGTCACAAGTGACAGAGCATTTGCTGTTTTCCGCATTTGGCAAAATGCTTACTAGACTTCGATAAGTTGCAATTCCGCCATTTTTTGAAATACTTCTCGAACTCACAACGCTTGAAGTGTTTTTTCCGATATGAACAACCTTAAAACCCGTGTCAAGATTTTGCCCTTTTCCCGCAAAGGAAATGCCCGTATATTCAGTCTTTGAATTGTCTCCTTTCAAAATACTCATTGGATACAGCATTGAAATATGACTGCCAAAACTTCCGCTCACCCAATCAACTTTTGCATTTTCTTCCGCAATCGCCTTTTTTGTGTTTAGGTTCATCATGTTTTTCGACCAATTTTCAATCGTGGAATATCTCAAATAACCGTCCTTTTTGACAAAGAGTTCCACACAACCCGCATGCAAATTGACCTTGTTGTATTTTGGAGCACTGCACCCCTCAATAAAATGCAAACTTGCCCCCTCGTCAACAATGATAAGTGTGTGTTCAAATTGTCCGCTTTCAGGAGAATTTAGTCTGAAATATGACTGCAAAGGCATTTCAAGTTTCACATTTTTAGGAACATAAACAAAACTTCCTCCGCTGAAAACCGCATAATGCAAAGCGATGAATTTATGCTCTGAAAGTGGCACACACTTTGTGAAATATTCTTTCACAAGGTCTGGATATTCACGAATTGCAGAGTCAATATCCGTGTAAATCACGCCTTGTTTAAGCAAATTTTCCTTGATTGAGTGATAAACAACTTCGCTGTCATATTGCGCTCCAACACCCGCCAAATATTGATGTTCCGCCTTTGGAATGCCAAGTTTGTCAAAGGTGTCCTTTATTTCACTTGGCACATCGTCCCAATTTGCCTTCATATCCGTTTTTGGCTTGACATAAGTTGCGATTTCAT
Organism: uncultured Lachnospiraceae bacterium; assembly: GCA_964541815.1. Classification (GTDB taxonomy): domain Bacteria; phylum Bacillota; class Clostridia; order Christensenellales; family UBA1242; genus Caccovivens. The sequence goes on along the minus strand of CAZIRI010000008.1, from coordinate 8,592 downwards.
CCATATTAAGTTCACTCAAATCAGGACCCCAAGTTGGCAAACTCAATTTGTTATACATTTCAAGTGCTTGCAACCTTATTTTCAAAACCCATTCAGGTTCATTTTTCTTTTTTGAAATTTCTTTCACAATTTCTTCCGAAAGTCCTTTTTGAATTTTATATTCAAAATTATCTTCGTTTCGGAAATCATACATATTTTGATTTATTTCTTCAAGTTGAGTTTTTGGCATCACACACCTGCCTTAAATTTTTGATAACCCTGCTCCTCAATTTGTTTTGCAAGAGTCGAATCGCCCGAAAAGACAATTTTTCCGTCAACCAAAATGTGAACATAATCAACTTTCAGTGACTGCAAAATTTTTGTAGAGTGAGTGATAATCAAAACCGCATTTTCATCATTTTTGAACATCTCAATTCCCTTTGAAACAAGTTTTATTGCATCAACATCAAGTCCCGAATCTGTTTCATCAAGAATGGCAAGTTTTGGTTTAAGTTCAAGCATTTGCAAAATTTCATTTTTCTTTTTTTCTCCGCCTGAAAAACCAACATTCAAATCACGATTTATCATATCGCTTTTCATGTTCAATTCTTTCGCATTTTTTTCGATTTCTTCTTTAAGTTCAAAATAATTGACATTTTTATTCTCAATTTTTCCTTTTGCAGTCTTTATAAAATTAAAAACTGAAACTCCTGCAATTTCTTCTGGCAACTGAAATGACATAAAAACACCCTTTCTCGCAATTGCATCAACTTTTTCATTTGTGATATCTTCTCCATCAAAAAAAATCTTTCCAGATGTCTTTTTGTATACTGGATTGTTGAATATCACATTTGCAAGAGTGCTTTTTCCTGCACCATTTGGCCCCATGATAACATGAGTTTCCCCCTTGTTTATCGTCAAATTCAAGCCTTTCAAAATTTCTTTTTCTCCAACATTTGCAAAAATGTCTTCAATTTTCAATAATTCATTCATAATAAAATCTCCCAAATCAAATTCCTACCAATTTAATCTGGATTTATTATAACATATTTACACAAAAAAACAAGCAAATTCTTTTTAATAAATAAAAAAAAGTGAAAATCTTTCACTTTTTGCTATCATTTTTGAAATTTTCGACAATTTTCACATATTTTTCAAACGAATTTTTCACAACATCATCCCACAAAATATACAAATCTTTATATGCATTTTTGCATATATTTTTGTATAACTTCTCATTCGAAAAAATCTCGATTATTTTATTTGCATAATCTTGCGGTGTCGCCTTTGAAATGTATCCATTTTCATCATCTTTCACAGCGGAAGATGCAAATGTGTTTTCAATAAACAAAGTTGGCTTGCTTTGAGAAGCCCCCTCCATTCTCACAAGCCCGTCCGTGTCGTATGCTGACGGAAACAGCACCAAATCACACACTGCATAAAAGTTTGCTAAACTTTCCCTAGATGAAACTTTTCCTGTCAAAACAACTTCGTTTTCAAGCCCATATTGAGCAATTTTTCTTTTCAGTTTCTTTTCGTCAGGTCCAGAGCCGACATAAATCATCTTAAACTTAAAGCCTGTATGCTTCAAATTTTTCAAAGAATCAAGAATAAAAAATATATTTTTCAAATCAATTATTCTTCCAACAAACAAAAAGACTTTTTCATCAGCGGATATATTGTATTTCAACCGCAATTCTTTCACACCACCAAAATCTTTCACTGGCAACATGTCCGTGCCGTTATAAACAATTTTTGGTCTCTTTTTCACCCCATATTCAACAAACAAATCAGCTGTTTTTTCATTGACCGCCCAGCATTCATCACAAGAATTAAAGATTTTTGTCACTTTTGAGAGCAAAATATTGACAATAAATGGCAATTTTGCATTTTTTTTGAAATCTCTCTTGAATTGGCTATGCATATGCCCAATGCATGGAATATTATGTTTTTTCGCATATCGAACTGCCACCCCCCCCATTGAAAATGGCGAATGTATATGCACAATATCCAATGTTGAATTTTCAAGTTCATTCAAAAATTTTTTATCAGATTTTGGAAGTGGCAAATCATAATCCAAAAAGAAAAGTTTGATTTTTTTTGTGCATCTCACAACCCTATATGGCAATGTTGAGTCATCAAATTTCTTTCTCCCCGTTGGTGCAAAAACAGTCACATCACAATCTTTTGACAATCTTCTTGCATAATTGTCCACCACTTGAACAACACCATCTATCATTGGATAAAAGGTGTCTATAAACAAACCCACTTTCAGTCTTTGATTCATACAAACCTCTCACTTATTTTATCATATAATCAAAAAAAAGTAAAAGAATATGTTATTTTATTTTCTTTTTTCACAAAAAAATGCTACAATCATATTGTTAAATATGAAAATGGACAAAAATCAAAAAAATTTGAAGTTATCAAATAAAAAATTATACAGGTGCAAAGATTGTTCTTTGTTGCCCACTCTTTTTTTTGTGAATGAAACAGTTCCGCAAATGGGAAAGAAAAAGAAACGAAAATTGACTCTCTTTTTCCTTTTGTGCAACATTGTTATAGTCTCCGCAATCTTAATTTATCAATTTTGTTTTTGCGAAACAAAACCACTTTCGGAATTGTTTGCAGAACGCCCATTCTACAGATTTTTCTTCATCTCGCTTGGTGCGGTTGTTTTGTTTTATGTGGTTGAAGCACTGACTTACTCAATCCTAATCAAAAAAAGCACTGGCAGGTTCAATTTCATGCTGGGCATGCAAATGACAATTGTTGGAAAGTATTGGGACAGCATCACCCCATTTGGCTCGGGCGGGCAAATCGCACAGGTTGCTTATGCAAACAAAAAAGGCCTGGCGGGGAACATAAGCACAAGCGTGACTGTCGGCAAATACATGATTTGGATGATTGCGTTTGTCATTTTGGGAATTATCGCTCTATGCATTCCAATCACGACTTTCACAACGGGCAAAATTGTGAAAATTTTGGGTGCAGTTGGAGTTGCAATAAACATTGCCCTAACACTTTTCATTTGGGCAGTTTCAGTAAACAGAAAATTTTGCTCCGTCATCGTTGTTGGTGGATTGAAATTGCTTTATAAAATGCATATTGTCAAAAATTACACAAAAGCATTGCGCTCATCAATCAAATTTATAAAACAATATCAACAATCTTTCAAAATGTTCCTAAAAAATCCATGGATTTTTATTTCTGAATTGATTTTATGTGCATTAGGCTTGCTTTTGATGGCATCAATTGCATATTTCATATATCTAGGCTTCCACTATCCAAATGCACAAGTAAGCCCTGTCACCATAATCGCAATGTCGCTCGTATGCACATTTGCGACATCATACATCCCTCTCCCAGGAGGAAGTGGTGCTGCCGAAATTTCATTTGCGGGACTTTTCGGCTCACTGTTTGAGAACAATGTTGTTTTTTGGGCTTTAATCATTTGGAGAATTGCAACCTACTATATCCTCATTCTCATCGGATTTATCTACACAATAGCGGACTCAATCATCGGGAAAAAGAAGAAAAAATATCAAACATAAAAAGTTATAAATTCCAAAAATAAAAAAAGTGAATATTATTGTTATAAACAAAAAACATATTCTAGGAAATTCCTAAAATATGTTTTTTTGATAACTATTTCGAAATTGTATTAAGCGTTTCTAGTATGTGTTCTTCCATCATCAGAATGTTCAATTTGTTCAATTGCATTTTCTGCATTTATTGCATCAATTGCATTGGCAGTTCTTGCAGAACTACGCCATTTGTTTAGAGCCACAGAGAACAATCCAAGTCTCAATCCAATGCCTGCACCTGCACCCAAGAGCATGCCAGTTGCAGTTGTTGTTGTCCAATCAAAGACTGTGTCCGTCCCCAAATTGTCCAATTTGCCATGCAAAGCATCCATATATGATGAGAGCCAATTCTCTTTGTCATGAAGTGCTTCACCAGTGACAGCAACATTGTCGCTCACGGCATTCATAGTTTCAGTAAGATTGTTCGTATTCATGCTGTTTGAAATTTCTGTGAGTGTTTGTTGCGCTGATTCAAATGAAGCATATTTGTTTGTCAAAATTATGTTGTCAGCCATCATTGCAGCTGAGCCACTTGGTATTGTGAGTGAACCTTGTCCCTCAGCATATGCTTTGTTCACTTGTGTCATAAACTCCGCAAATTCTTCGTTTTTGCTCAAATCAACCTCAACACCATTATTTTGAACTTCTATCAAAATTTGTCCGTTTTTAATCTTAGAATATACTTCTGTATTTTCACTACCAACAAGATCAGTAATGCGAAGTGCGCCATCTCCAGCAACTTGCCTAAAATATTGATCATATCCCTTTTCGTTTGTTGTGACCATATTGCTCAATTGTTCGGCATAGTTTGAACCATACTTGTCTGTCATACGAGTAGAGAAGATTTGTTCAATGGTCCCTCCATTTTTGAGTATCGCAAAATCTTCTTCTGGCAATTTTGCAAGTTCCTCTGTCACGTTCAAAAGAGTCTCTTGTTGCTCAAATGCTGCATTATATGAAATCGCTTCAGGAGATAATCCAATATTTGCTTGCTCTTTAGCAGTCTCAGAAATTTCTTCTTTCAAACTTGCTGATGTTTTGTCAAATTTGAGTTTGCTCCAAACTGCAGATGCTCCACCAATGATTGCTCCAAAAATTGCACTCATTTTCCAAACTGAACTGCATTTCAAAGATTTCTTGTTGTGACTTGCCATAACTTTTAAATCTTTCCAATTTATAAGATGAGATCTGCGTTTTGTGTTGTTATCTCGAAGGTCCTCTGAATTGATTTTGGTATCTTTGTCCCCACGACATCTCAAAATCCAAGAGCCAATTGTTTCTCTCTCGATCCCTGGTTCGGTGTCCATTTGTGGAACTTTTTTTGCACCATTAGCAAATGCTTCTCTTGATTTTGCTTCCCAGTCAAGAAGTTTTTTATATTGATCCATCAATATTTTATTGTCAAGCTCGCAATTTTTATTGAAAACCAATTTTTCAAGATCTTTGAATCCATTGACTTTCACATCAACTTTAATGACAAGATTTCCAAATCTGTCGATGACTCTCAAATTTGTGCCACCTTCTTCTGCTTCATATTTTGCTTTGACTGCATCAACAAAGTCTTTTTTAAGATCTTCTACTCTTTTTTCAAAAGCGTCTTTTGTGAGGTTGTTTGGATTTTCTCTGACAAGAGTGAAATCTTTGTCATTTCTGTATCCATTCACAAAATCTCTGTTGTCTTCGTACATTTGTTTGAAAGATTCTTCCCATGCGATAATGGCTTGGAATTCTTCATTAAGTCTTGATGCATCACCACAAAGAGTGTAGCCTTGTCCAAAATGGTAAGCAACATCGTTGAAGTTTTGAATTGTGACATTTTTTTCCTCATCGCCATTTTTCACAACAACAGTGAATTCTCTTTGATTGCTAGGAACATTAAGATAATTTTTTAAGGTTCTTGTGCAAATTGCATGAACACTGTCATTGAGACTATTAGCAAATATAACTGCCTCATTCAAGAAATTTTCCTTTTTCTCGTCATGAATCCCAGCATAAACGCTCTTAACATATGCAAAATCCAACGCTTCAATAATGTCAGGAGTTGACTGATTTTTCACTTTTCCAAAAACAAAGTTTTGGTCCCCATACAATCTTTTGAATGCGTTTGCGACATAATCTTGCACAACTGATGGAGCACTTGCATAAGGCAACACAGACTCATTTTTGTCATGGTATCCAATATATGCCATAGAATAATGAACAAGTTTGTTTTCAGCAGAGGAATGATTTCTCTGATTGTAATCCTTAAAATCATCATATGTTGGATTCTTCACTTTTTTGTATCGCAAAAAATCTTTCAACCTTTCAATTTTTGTTTTTTCTGCCATAATCTTATACCCCTTTTTTTATTTTTCGAATGTATTATAACACACATTCAACCACTTGTAAAGGGGGTATTTTCAAAAAAATGCAACTTTTTTTCATATTTTTGACAAAATTTTGGCAAAATTTGTATATTTTTTGACAACCAATCATGGCGATGTTTATAAAAACGCAACATTTTTGTTGAATTTTGATTGATTTGAAAAAAAGAAAAAGAACAATGCTCAACATGTGAGCAAAGTTCTCTTATTATATATAGAAATAAGCATTATTTCCTTAAAAAATAAGTTCCAACATCTTTCCCTGAAAGAATTTTGTTGATTATATGAACATCACTGCTGTTTGCAATCACACAGTCAATGCCCTGCACAGTCGCACTTTTGCAAGCATTCAATTTTGTTTCAATTCCACCCGTTCCAAGCGAAGATTTTCCGCCTTTTTCAATCCCCAGACTGTCAACATCTTCAACAAAATCAATCTTTTTCGCATCTGAATATTGATGAGGGTCTTTGTCAAAAATGCCGTCAATATCGCTCAACAAAATCAACAAATCCGCCCCGACAAGCCCCGAAACAATCGCAGACAAATTGTCATTATCTCCCAATTTTATTTCATCGACTGAAACAGAATCATTTTCATTGATAATTGGAACAATATTCATTTTGAGCATTTCATCAACACAATTTTTGACATTTTGACTCATTTGCTTGTTGTCAATTTCATATTTTGTGAGAAGAAGTTGTCCCGCAGTCATTCCATAGTCCGCAAAGCACTTGTTGTAAATCTCCATCAAATTGCTCTGCCCAACACATGCCAACGCTTGTTTTTTCGCAAGTTCCGCAGGTTTTTTGTCAAAATTCATTCTTGCCATTCCCGTTGCAATTGCTCCCGATGACACCAAAACAACCTCTATCCCTCTGTTGAAAATATCAGAAATTTCCCTTGCGAGCCTGTCAATTCTGTCTATGTTCAATTTTTGCGTTGCTGGATAGGTCAAACTGCTTGAACCAATTTTGACAACAATTCTTCCAATTTTTTCAAAATTTCTATTCATTTTCACTCCTGATTTATCACAATTCGTGCGTCAACAGTCAAGAAATTGCCGTCATTGTCAAGCATAAATGGATTGACATCAAGTTCAGAAATGTCGCCAAAATCAGTGACAAGTTGTGACAATCTCAAAAGAGCCTCTTTGACAACATTTATATCCACACCCTTCTTGCCACGAACATCACCCAAAAGTGCTTTTGCCTTCGTTCCGTCAATCAATGCATCAACATCTCTCATTGTGAGTGGGCATGGTCTGAAAGCAACTTCTTTCAAACTTTCAACAAAAATACCGCCAATTCCAAACATAATCTGATGTCCAAAATTGCCATTGTTGCTCACACCAGCAACAAATTCTCTTCCGCCACCATTGACTTGTTGCATCACAATCACGCCATCCAAAGTCTTCCACACATCCGCTTTTTCAAGTTTCAATTTCAAATCGTTCCATTTTTCAGTCAAATCGTCTTCATTCTTAATTCCAACAACGACTCCGCCGATATCAGTTTTGTGACTAACAGTCTTACTGCTCATTTTCAAAACAATTGGATAGCCGATATTTTCCGCAATCTTTTTCGCTTCTGACAGTGTCAAAGCACAATCAAATTTTGGCATTGGCAAGCCATATGCTTTGAAAACTTCCAAACTCTCTTTTGTTGTGAGCAATGTTCTTTCTTCATCTCTCGCCTTTGTGAAAATCGAATCAACTTTGTTTTTGTCAACCGCAAATTTTGGAACGCTTTTGTTTATGTTTTCCAAAAATTCCTTTCTGTCAAGCAAAAGTCTGAATCCGTGAACAGCGTCCGTCACATAATCAAAAACAGGAATTGTTGAATTTGGCATTTCTTTCTCAATTCTTTCGTCAAAGTCAGGAGTCGTCATATAGACAGTTATAATAGGTTTGTTTGGATATTTTTTCTTCAATTCTTCCATATTTTGCAAGATTGCCATATCATTTTTGCCTGTGATATACAAATAAATCACAAGAAGCATATCAATTTCTCCGCTGGCAAGCATTGCATCAGCAACATTTCTATAATGCTCCACACTTGCACTTGCGACCAAGTCAACAGGATTTCTTCTGCTTGCTTGTGGCAAAGTTATTTCTTTCAACTTGTTTTGCAACTCTTCACTCAAAGTTGGAACTGCAATTTTTTCATCGCTCGCACTGTCCGTTGCAAGAATGCCAGGGCCACCCGCATTTGTCAAAATTCCAAGCCTATTCCCCTTTGGCAAAGCACAATTTCCAAGAACTTGTGCTGAATTGAACATTTCACGAAGCCCAAATTCTCTCACAACACCGCAAGAAGCCAAAAGCCCTGCACAAGCACTGTCAGAACCCGCCAAAGACCCCGTGTGCGATGCTGCCGCTTTTGCCCCCGCTGGACTTCTTCCTGATTTAATTGCAAGAATTGGTTTCTTTTGAGCAATTTTTGTCGCAACATTCCTAAATTTCTTTGGTTCTTTTATGCTTTCAAGATAGAGAAGAATTTGTGAAACATTGTCATCATTTCCCCATTGTTCAATAACATCAAGAGCGTCCACATCCATTTGATTTCCCAAAGAAATCATTTGACTGAATCCAATTCTCAAAGTTGAACTGATGTTGAAAACTCCCGTTGCAAGAGCGCCCGATTGTGTTGGAAAGCCGACCTTT
>CAZIRI010000007.1:0-39279 GCA_964541815.1 uncultured Lachnospiraceae bacterium | reverse complement strand
TTCTTTTTTTGGAAACTCTTAACAGCAGACTTTGTCTTTACTCCATAAATCCCGTCAACTGAACCCGAATAATATCCCCACCTTTTAAGTTTTGTTTGCACCGTTTTGATTTGACTTTTTGTCAAAGTTGACGCATAAACAACTTCAACACCAGATTGAGAAATATTTGGCACGACATTCACCACACCAAAAGCCGTCAACAGCAAAAACAATATCGCAATCATAGACACACAAATTTTCGTTTTTTTCATTTTCACTCCTTTATTACACTATTTATTATTTCCCACAATTTTGAAATATACTCAACATTTTGTGAAAAGTTTTCATCAACAGTGCAAACAGTTGGAAAAACGACACACCACCAATTTTCTCCCAAGCCGTCACCCAAAGTTATGGAAAGAGTCTTATATTCCCCACTTTGAAGAGCGATTTCATCATAAACTCTTGGTGGAATTTTCTCACTTTTAATTGACACATCAAAAGAATAATCCGCCCCATTTTCGACTTGAATTTTATAGACAATTTTTTCAATATTTTCTTTTTCATGCAAAATAATTTCATTCGCCCTATCACAATTTTTCACATTTTTCAAACAATCTTTCAAATAAAGTTGCACCGCATCTTTCACTTGATATTTCAAATTTTCATCTTCTATCGAATTTGAATTTGAAGTTATATGAATCCTGACATATTCAGTTTGAGTTGTTTTTTCGCAAAAAAGAACAGCACAAATCACAAAAACGACACCTAAAAGTGAAATAATATATTTCATAACAAACCTCTGAATGTGATTTTTGCAGATTTTTAACAAAAAAAATGCAAAAAATATCAAATTTTTCGCACTTTTTGTCAATTTCACTTTTTTTGACGATACAATACAATATTTTCATCACTTTGCAACGGGAACACAATATCGGGATTTTGCATCACAATCAAATCTGATTTCATTTTCATTTCCTTGCCAATATCCCAAGCGGACTGCCCACTTTTTGCAAAAAGAAGTTCAATCGCACAGTCGCTTTCCCTGCATTTCTCACCAACATCAACCGAACACAAGACTTTCTTTCTTTCACAAGAAAAATAGTCTGTTCGAATTTTTATTTTTGCATCAAAAGAAAATTCTCTTCCTTTTTTCACAGAAACATCAACATCAAAAAGCATTGCTTGCGATTGCAATTTTATGTCTTCCGCCTCAACTTTTGTTTTTTCTGACACAACAAACGGCATTTCAATGAGAACACTTTGCAAAGAATTTTCTTCATCGTTGAGATAAATTGCATTCGTTTTTGTCACACCCTCAACAAAAACTTCTCCATTTGAAATATATGAATTTGTGACATTCACATTCGCCCCACCAACAAACATCAACTTGTCAACACGAGGCTTGTCATCATCCAAAGTCAAAACCCCACCAATTTTTTCTTCAAAATTTTCACTTGTCAAAAATTTTGTCATTTCAAACTCTTCTTCATGAAGTGAAAGTTCATTCGCTATGCTGTAAACATCTTTTGCAATTTGACTTTTTTGCTCTTTGAAACAAAACACTGTCAACTCAACAGGGATAGAAAATTTTGCTGAAACACCTTTCCCAGCGGAATCAGTTTCACACTTTTCCATGCTGTGTTTAACTCGTGCATCGACCAAACAGCAACTGTCATTTGTGCAATTTTCAAATTCGATTTCTTCCTTAAATGAGTCCGTCACATAACTTGTTTCAAAGCGGTCATTTTCAGTTTGATACAAAATTTTTGTGACAACTTCTCCGTTCACCGAAACGAAACCCGTTTCGCATTCAATGCTCTTTACAAAAACTTGACTTGCGGTGTTGACAATCTGTTTTATTGGCTCTCTTATCGACACATCACTTTCAACATTGCAAGAACTTTTTTGTTGCCCCACAAATTCACAAACGGACATTTCATCTTCCAAAACACAAATTGTGTCATCACCCACTGAAACCGTCTGCACATTTGCATTCAACAAAACAAAACCACTTTGAACACATTCACACAAGACTTTCACATTGCCATTTGAAAAATTGGACGCTTGACACTCTTCAATATCAACACAAATTTTTGTGGAACTGCCCACCAAGATTTTTTCATTTTCAATTTTAGATGTGAACGGGCAAGACGAGTTGACGGAGATAATTTCGCCGTCACTCGACAGCAACAGAACACAAAGTTCGATTGTTCCAGAATAATTTATCACACCGTTCAACACTTCACATGACTCAATTTGTGTGTTGTGGCAAATTGACAAAACTTTCTGCACATCAACCGCCACAGGGACATTGCACTCAACATTAAATTGCGTCTTCTCAAATCTCACTTGTTTACAAACATTCAAATTATTCGCCTCAAAAGCCATTTCTAACCTCCAACTTATCGCTACAATATCTTACATCCCAAATTTGAAGATTAGAACATAATTGAATAAAAAAATTTTTAACGGCAAAAATTTGCTCGGGAGAATAAAATGCGAAAAATTGTTATTGGACTTGAAGAAACAAAAATGAAAATTACAAACTTAAAGGGGCACAATGTCAACATGAGCATAAATCGTGGAAGAAAAAAAATTGAATTTGTCAAAGCGACAATAAAAGATGTTTATCCCAGCGTTTTCACAATCAAAACCGCTGATGAGAAACTGCAAACATTTTCTTATTTTGATGTTATGTGTGGAAACATTGTGCTGAACGACTAAAAAAGGCTTTGCACAAAGCAAAACCTTTTATACATATAAAACTGTTTATTTTTTTGATTTTTACTGCTGATTTTGAGCATTTTCTTCAACTTTTTGCTCTTCCAACAAATTCTTATTCTGTTTCTTTCGGAAAATAACAACGGAGAGAATGACACCAATTATCCCCATCAAAATTGCCAACGCTCCCACAACCCAAAATGCATAGTGGGCATTTGGATTTCCAAAAACATTCCCATCAGTGATACTTGCCATCACAAAAGAATATGAACTTGCAAACAAAGATGTCCCGATGCAGGCAGCAATTTGCGAACCCATATTGAGAATTGTCACCCCGTCAGGATTGTCTTTTTTCTCCAATTTTGACAAAGCGAAACTCTGTGCTGGCCCAAGTGCAAGCGATGCGCTGACAATGATTGGAATATAACACAAAGATATCACCACATATTGCATGTCAACACAAAGTGACAGCATGAGCGTTGACACAATCATAATTGAAAATGCGGTGAACACCAACCCCTTGAAGCCGTGTTTATCATAAATTTTCCCTGCAACAGGTTCTGCAATGCATGAAAGCACAGTCCCTGGAAACAATGTCAGTGAAGCGGTCAAAGGTTTTGCTCCCAAAGATGTTTGCAAATATTGTGGCAAAACAATGTTTATTGAATAAACAATAATCATCCACAACATACAAATAAGCACACCGATTGAAAATGGCAAAATTTTGAGAGGTTTAAGATTTACAATCGGTTCGGGAATTTTGTTTTGTCGAATGCAAAACAGAATAAAAAGTGTGATTCCAACTGCAAAAACAATCAAAGCGAGCCACCAATTTTGGAACACTGTTGATATTGCATACAAAATTCCAACAAGTGCCAAACTCACCATAATAACTGACAAGACATCAAGCTTTGGCTTTGTGAGTTGCGCAATATTCCAAACAAAAATTGCCACAAAACAAACAAAACAATTGCAAGTGCGCCAAACACATAAAACAGCAAATGCCAATCGCCAATCGAAAGGAACAGTCCAGAGAAAATCACGCTTGCAGCGGAGCCGAGAGTTATCATTGCACCAATGATGCCCATATAAATCCCCAAATGCTCCTTTGGTGCGATTTCCAAAGTGATGTTCATTGCGATTGGATAAACCATGCCCGTTCCCAATGATTGAACAATTCTTCCAATCAACAAAACAACAAAAACTTTTGCAAAAATGCATATCACACTGCCAATGATAAGGCATGCAACTGCAATTAAAAACAAAACCTTTGTTGGAATTTTTCGATACAAAAAAGCCGACACTGGAACCATCACGGCAGCACCCAGCATATATGCTGTTGCAAGCCATTGAACCGTGCCAAATTCAACTCCAACTGAAGTCGCTATACTTGAAAATGCAACATTCAAAAACGACGTATTGAAAGTTGCCAAAAATGTTGCAATCGCACAAACTATAAACATACACAGATTGCGTTGCTTCTCTGTCATTTTTTTCTCCTTTTCTTTCGTGATTTTTTTACACAATCTTTTTTTTATCAAAAAATTTGCACACTTTTTCTATTTTTTCAAAATTTCCGTTTTTGTGCTGACATTTTCTTCAAGAACTTTCTTCATTATTTTGCTTATTTCATAAGGATTTTCAACATGCTTGAAAACATATCCCAATACTGAAGAATTTTTTTTCTCCAAATTCAAACTCACGAAACTGACCGCACCTGTGTTTGTTTTCAACATTTTGTCAATCACACCTTCACTGACATCGACAGCGACAATCATATCCAAATTGAGTGATTTTATCTCATCGCCAAAACCGCCCAAGTGCATTATCACTCTCTTGTTTGTGACAACATAACAAGTTTTCTTACTGCTTAAAAGCACAAATGAAAGCATGATAATTTCCAAAACAGCGATCACACATGTATACACAAGCACATACCAATTGCTCACATCCGCATCGGCAATCATGGCAATAATTCCGCCAAGCAAACAAATCAAAACGACAATTGATGGAAGAACAAATTCTGACAAAATCATTTTTTTTCTGTTTGGTCTGAATGTTTCAATGACACTTTCATCTTCTTCCATAACTTTTTCAATAAGCCTATCCATAACACCTCCGTTAAGCCAAAATTATAAAGTGTTTTCTATGTATCGCAAAATTTCATCTTTTCCAAATCCGTTTTCGGACGAATATGGATAGATAATTTCACTTCGAATGCCCAGTTCTTTTGCCACAACATTTTTCGCTTGAAAAATTTTTGATTTTGCAATTTTGTCAACCTTTGTCATCACGACAATGTATGGAATTTGATAAGAATTGAGAAACTGCAACATCATTTTGTCAAGTTCAGTCGGTTTTATTCTGCAATCAACAAGAACGAAAACCGTTCGCAAATTTGGAGAATTTATCAAATACTCTTCCATAAGTCCCGCCCAGTTTGCAATGTGTTTCTGCCCCGTTTGAGCATATCCATAACCAGGCAAGTCAACAATGCGAAAAGAATCGTTGACGACAAAATAGTTTATCATCTTTGTAAGTCCTGGGGTTGACGAAGTTTTCGCCAATCTCTTTTGCCCAACAAGTGAGTTTATCAAAGACGATTTTCCAACATTGCTTCTCCCAACAAAAGCAAACTCAACCACATCATCTTTCAAGATGTCGTTTTTATTCACAACCGAAGTCAAATATTTTGCACTTTTTATATTCATAGTTTATATGATAACACAAAAAACAAAAAAAAGCAAAATGATTTCATTTCAAAAAATCGTTTTGCTTTTCTATTTTTGCAAATATGACAACTTTCTGCTTCGCTCCATATCTTCATAGACGGAGCCACGCTTTGCATAATTTGAAAATGGAGTGATTGCAATTCCACCACGAGAAGAAAACTCGCTTGAAACTTCAATATACAAGGGGTCGAGCAAGTTGATAAGGTCTTGCATAATTATGTCAGTGATTGTCTCTTGGAAACAACCATAATTTCTGAAACTACACAAATACAACTTCAACGCCTTTGTTTCGACAACTTTTTGATTTGGAATATAATTTATTGTGATTTTTGCAAAATCAGGTTGACCCGTGATTGGACAAAGCGATGTGAATTCATTGCATGTCAATCTCACCAATTGTGGACTTTTTTGTCTGTTTGGAAATGCTTCCAAAACGCTTGGATTGTATGAAAAATCGCATTGAACACGACTTCCCAATGCTTTCAAATCATATTTATTCTTTTTTTCTTCAACATTTGTAGATGATAATTTATACACTGAACCAACACCTTTTAATATTTTCTTTTTCATTTTTTTTGTAGCACAAGTATATCACATCAAAAAGCAAAAGTCAATCACCGATTTTCACAAAAATCACTTACTTTTTTCACGAAAACCGTTTTCTTTCAACAAAAATGACGGATTTTTCTTGTTTTTTCTCACATCGTCAATCAATAAATCACAATTTTTCATTTTTGCAACTTTTTTGACTTTGTCAATCAATTCGTTTTCTATATCAAAATAGAGCAAACTTTCATCGATAAACATATCTGTGACAACACATTTTGGGCTTTCTTTGTCCAAACAAAACTCAATAAATGCATTTTTTTCACTTCCAAAAAGACACTTATACACAGTTTTATTCACAAAATCTTCTTTTCTTGTTATATAGAAACATTTTGGTCTGTATATTCTCTTGTAATTTTCTTTCAACCAAGAATATCTCTCTTCCAAAAGATGATTGTTTGGCTCCATATCCACAAGTTGCTTGTATGCACAAAGATAGTCTGTGAAATCGTCGGTTTTGTAGTTTATCCCCAATTTTTTCCACACTTCGACAAATTCAATATCACTTTTTTGAACTTGCCACTCTTCGTCAAGTTCAATCGCAGTGACAAGCCAGCCTTTTTCGGTTTCTTTGTCGCCGATATGGTGACATTTTTTTGCATAAGACATGCACTTTGTAATCCTATTTTGCATTGCAACAGAAATCATTTTTTACTCCTATAAAAATTATAGCACACCAAAAATACACTGTCAATACAAAATTATTTGAATAATTCGCAAAAAATCTTGATTTTTTTGAATGAAAATGTTATCATACATATATGGTCCTATGGTCAAGCGGTTAAGACGCCACCCTCTCACGGTGGAATCAAGGGTTCGATTCCCTTTAGGACTACCAAAAATTTTCAAAAAAACAAGAAACAGAGTTATCTCAAATTTTCTTGTTTTTTTTATTGTCAAATTTATTTCTTCTCCAAACTTTTTCCTTCCTTTTTCATGAAAAAAGGAACATCTCAATCAAAACGAAACATTCCTATTTCCATGTGGCATTTTCAAAAAATTTGTTAAAGATATCTTACTCTTTTGTATCTTCAACTTCGGCAGACTCAACAGTATCAACTGATGTGTCGTTTTCATTTTTCAATGAACGATAGAATTCTGCAATACTTGCATTCATATATGGGGTAATCCAGAACAACAAAATTCCGCATGTAAATATTGACAAAATAAACCAACCGATAAAACTAAAACACAAACAGAACAATCTCCATTTGTTTCCGTTCATCATACGACGGCTTTCTGTGATTGCTTCACTTGCAGTCATGTTTGGATTGTCTCTCAAAATAAAGTTGCTCATGCTGTATGAGAATATCTTTATAATCCCTGGGATAATAAACAAACAAGACCAAAGGAAAATAAAGATACCCACCAACAAGTTAAGACAAAGTGCTTTCCAGTAAATTTTGAATCCTGCAAATGCGTCTCCAAATTCCACTTTTTCGCCTCTGCATACGCTCAAAGCAACATGAGAAGCTGAATACTCAAGTGGCATTTCAACAAAAATCAATAAAAGAACACCAATGCCAATTGCTGACAAACCACCCGTTGCAAACCCTATGACTGAAAGTATAAATGTGATAAGTGCACAAACACCCCACTTACCATGCATTTTGGACCATGCAGATTTTTTGTAATCTTTTGCTCTCATTTTTTCTCCTTTAACTTTCTATTTTTTGTGCGTTTTGATAGGCGGTAAGCCAAATTCCACCCAAACCAAAACTTCGAGAAGTCAGATAATTGAATTGTTCTACGAATGAAGTTGAATTCTTCGAACGCAACAGTCCATCAATTGCAATAATTGGAAATTTCAAGTTGTCACCTTGTTCAACGCACAATCCTGGGGTTTTTGGCTCCAACCCTTTTGCGACATTCGAACGGAAACAACAGCCAACGCTTTTCATTGCGTCAACTATCTCTTTTCTTGCTTTCTCTCCCTTTTCAATAAGTTGTGTCCTGATGTATGTGCTGTGCCACAAAATTTTCAGCAAGTCAGAACATAACTGCATCGCTTGTTGCGGTGTCGTATTCGCAGACGACATGTCTGTGAAAGGAATTTCCTTGATTTGTGAAACAAGTTCATCAATGGTCGTTATTTCAATTTTCATAAAATCGGCCCCATCCTCCTCTCATGAAAAAGGTTATCATTTTTGTAGACAAAAGTCAAGCAAATGTATAAATTAGTTTTTTTATTATAATAATTTATCACAAAAATTCGTAATCTTCTTCCTTATTCATGGTTTCTTTGACATAATCTTTGCCATTTTCTTTCAATAAATTCGAAACTCTGTCCCAATCTTCACATCTTTTTTCAAAAGTGCTTTTAATTCTTTCTTTATGAGAAACAGGAATTTCCTCCTGCTCTTCACCCTCAAATTTCTCAATCAACCTATCAATATTCATTTCTCTGCACCCTTTTGCGAGCATTTGCAAAGAGTCGTCTTCACTGACTGCATTTATAAGTTCACTCAAAAACAAGTCGCCACTTTGAAGTGGTTTGTGGAAAAATGTGTCGATTGATTTTTTTTGACTTTCTTTCGAAATTCCAACTTGCGAAACATAATACAAACTCATTGGATAATCAGCGATTCCAAAAGCATAGCCATGGTCAAAAAGCGGAGCGAGTTCACACTTCAGTTTCCCACCATTTTCTTTGAATAAAAAAGTGACATTGTTTGCGTGCCTATCAAAATTTGACATAAAATAATCGACAAGCACCTGCTTGCACAAATCGTGCTTCAACTGACTTTTGTCAAACTCAATTTCGTTTGTTTCACACACTTTTTGGACAACATCCAAAATAAATTCGACCGAATTTGGATTTTCACCTTCTTTGACAATTTTTCTCAATTCATTCATGCACAAATCAATTTGTTTCTTTTCAAAAAAGGTGCTTACATCATATTTATTTCCATACTTTTTTTGAAATAAATACAGTGTCACCATATCTGAAAAAGTTCTCTCATATTTCACATCTTTTGAAATGAAACTTTTGCTCACAACAACATCTTTGTCCCCAATTGAAGCGAGTTTGTATTGAACATTTTCAACCCCAAGTGAGTTGAGAAAATAATTTGAAAAAACTTCGGCAATATCATTCAATTCCAATGTATCATCATCCCAACTCCCACGATTAAACTTCACAAAATAGACATCATCGTGAAGTTTTATACTGAATTTATCGCAAACTCCCGCCAAAATTTTGTATTTTAATTTTCTTGGCAAAGCCCCAATTTTCTTTCTTGACATCTGTTCCTCCGCACAAAAATGCATTTTTTTGCATATTTTCGTGTTTTTTTTGCGTTTTTTACTGAACAACAATATTTTCATTGCCAATAATTCCGCTCAATTCGTTGACAATGTAGTTGTTTATTGTCACCATTTCTTGATACACAAAAGCCTTGTTCATTGATGTGCATTTGATGACAACTTGCGTTTCCCCTGGATATGAATGCAATGTGTTTTTGACTTTGCTGTATAAATCTGGATTTTTTGTGTCAAATCTCAAACAAAGTCTTTCCTTTGTTGGTGTTTTATTCGTCTTCTGCTCTTCATCTTTCCACAAGAAAACAACTTCACCAATCGCCGATGGAACACCATCACGAACATTGATTCTCCCCTTGACAGTCACAAGATTTTCTTCTTCAAGCAATGTCCTATATTTGCTGTATGCGTTCGCAAAAAATGTCAATTCCAAAACACCTTTCAAGTCTTCAAGTTTGACATAACACATCGATTTTCCAAGTTTTGTTCTTTTCACATTCACATCAATAATAATTCCACCACATGTGAATATTTGCCCGTCTTGCAAAGATGAGTCAACCCCCAAATCGCCTTGGTCAACATCATAATCACAAGAGTCATCTTCAAATTCACTCTCTTCAACAACAAGCATATCGGACGACAGTGTGAAATTCTCAAACTTTTTCACATAGTCTTGCAATGGATGTCCTGACATATAAACACCAACAATTTCTCTCTCATTTTTCAGAATAGTTTTCTTGTTAAATTCCTTTATATCAGGATATTCAATTTTGTCTTCAAGTTGTCCGTCACCAAAGACATTGTCAAAGAATGAGAATTGCCCAAGTTGACTGCTCTTTTTGTCTTTGTTCGCCCTTTCAACCGCATTTTCATAAACAGCCATATATTGAGAACGAAATTTTCCAAAGCAATCAAATGCTCCACTCATAATCAAACACTCAATTGCTTTTTTGTTTATCCCCAGAGCAACTGAACGCTTTATGAAATCATCAAAACTTTTGTATTCTCCATTGTCTTCTCGCTCTTTGACAATTGCGTCTGTGAGTGCAACTCCAACATGCTTCAAGCCTCCAAGCCCAAAACGAATTGACTTTCCTTCTGTGTGGAAATATGAAAAACTTTTATTTATATCAGGTGCCAAGACTTCGACTCCTTCACTTCTTGCAAAGGAAATATATTTTGTCAAACTGTCCGCACTTGTGATTCTGTTGTTGAGATATGCGGTCAAAAATTCTGTTTCATAATAATATTTCAGCCATGCAGTTTGATATGTGACATGTGCATATGCACAAGCATGCGATTTGTTGAATGCATACTTTGCAAACTCTTTCATTTCATCAAAAATCTTTTCCGCAACTGCACGGTCATGCCCCAAAGCAACAGCACCCGCAATACTTTTCTTCCCCGCTGGGTCCTGCCAACCATTGACAAATTTTTCTCGCTCTTGGTCGATTTTTTCAACCTGTTTTTTCCCCATGATACGGCGAATATTGTCCGCCTGTCCCATGCTGTATCCGCCCATAACTTGCACAATCTGCATGACTTGCTCTTGATACACAATGCAACCATATGTGACATTCAAAATGGGTTCAAGACAAGGGTCATCATAAACAACATCTTCTGGATGATGTTTGTTGTGGACAAATTTTGGAATTGAATCCATTGGCCCTGGACGATACATTGATACACCAGCGACAATATCTTCAAGACAAGTTGGCTTCAACTCCTTCATAAATTTTTTGAAGCCCGCACTTTCAAGTTGGAACACGGCGTCCGTGTTTCCATTCGCAAGCATTTCAAAAACTTTTGGGTCATCGTATGTGAAATTGTTGTCATAAAAATCAATCTTAACTCCATGATTTTCAAGAACATAATCACAAGTTTTTTTGATGTCCGTCAAAGTTCGAAGCCCCAAAAAGTCCATTTTCAAAAGCCCCATGTGTTCAAGTTCAATCATGTTGTATTGCGTCACTCTCGCACCTTCGGAAATTGCCACAGGGACAAAGTTTGACACGGGTTCGGGAGCAATCAAAACACCACAAGCGTGAGTTGACACATTTCTTGGTGCCCCTTCAAGTTTTATCGCCATATCGGCAATGTGCTTGACTTCATCATCATTGTCATAGAGTTCTCGAAGTTCAGGAATGATGTATTTTTCATTTTCAGGTTTCCCCGTTGTTCCAAAATAATATTTCAAAACAGGTGGTTTTTTTATCCCGTCTGGCAATTTGCTTGGAATAAGTTTTGTGATTTTCATAACTTCTGAAACTGGCACACGCAAAACTCTTGCGACATCTCTTATCGCATTTTTTGCTTGCATACACCCAAAAGTGACGATATTTGCCACATGGTCAACACCATATCGACGCTTTGCATATTCAATGACTTCTCCACGCCTATCCATGCAAAAGTCAACATCGAAATCGGGCATCGAAACTCTTTCTTTGTTTATAAATCTTTCAAAAAACAAACTGTATTTAATCGGGTCAATCTTTGTTATCCCCGAACAGTATGCAACAAGTGAGCCTGCACCGCTTCCACGCCCAGGTCCAACAGGAATTCCAACGGATGTTGCATAATTTATGTAGTCCCACACAATCAAAAAATATTCAACAAAACCCTGATTTTTAATAATCCCAAGTTCCATTTCCATTCGGTCAATAAGTTCTTGTGTGACAACCTTGTAGTTCCTGTGCAAGCCCTCATATGAGCGTCTGCGCAAAAACTCATAAGGTGTTTCGCCCGTGTCAGGTTTGTAGACGGGAATAAAGTTTTTTGATGCTGGCAATTTGTATTTGTCATCAATGCCATAAACCTCTCCCAGCGATTTTGTTTGAATGACAACATCGCACTTATCAGCAATTTCAAGGGTTGTCTCCAAAGCACTTTCATAACCCCTCATCACTTCTTTCATTTCATCATAAGTTTTCAAATAATATTCATCTGACGCAAATTTCATTCTGTCAGGGTCATCAACACATTTTGATTCTTGCACACAAAGCAAAATATCTTGCATTTCAGCATCTTCTTTATACAAATAATGCACATCATTTGTTGCGACCATTTTTATATCGTGCTTTTGTGACATTTGTGCAAGAAATTCATTCACAAGTTTTTGCTCTGGCAATCCATGATTTTGAATTTCGAGATAAAAATCGCCCTTTTCGAACATATTTTGCAATTTCACAATCAAATTTTCAGCATCATCAAACTGCCTTTTCAAAATAAATTGTGGAATATGTCCCGATAAACACCCCGACAAACAAATAACACCTTTGCTATGCTCTTGAAGAACTTTGTAGTCAATTCGTGGCTTTATATAAAACCCATCACAATATGCAATTTCATTCAATTTCAAAAGATTGTGAAATCCGTCATTGTCCTTTGCAAGCAAAATGATATGTCCAACATCATCTTTGCCTTGCTTTCTTGTCAGGTCACTGCAAATATAAAATTCGCACCCCATAATAGGTTTTATTCCCGCTTTGATACACTCTTCATAAAGTTGCAAAGTGCCATACATATTGCCGTGGTCAGTGATTGCCACCGCTCTTTCTCCACGCTCTTTTGTTATTTCAACAAGTTTCTTTATTCTTGCAATTCCATCAAGCAATGAATATTCAGAATGGACATGCAAATGAACAAATTCTCCCATTTATTCCTCCAATGTGCTTGCTATTTTTATAAGTTTCCTAAATCTGTGATTAAGCCCCGAACGGGTCAATTTGATTGTTGACAATTTCAAAAGTTCTTCCAAACTCTCTTCTGGATTGGCAAGACGAAGCACTGCAACTTCTTGCAAATCTTCTGGCAAACTTTCAAGTCCGATTGTTTCATTTATAATGTTGATTGCATTGACTTGTTTCAAACTCGCCTCAACAGTTTTGTTTATATTTGCATTGATGCAATTGACTTGTCTGTTGACTTTGTTTCGCAATTCTCTTGTCACAATCTCATTTGACAAATCAAGCACACATTTATTTGCTCCCATAAGTGCAAGCAAATCTTGAATTGTCGCAACATCTTTGATGTAATACACAAAAACATTTTTTCTTTCAAAAATTTTCCCCAAAATGTTGTATTCCGCCAAAATTTCTGAAAATTGCAACAAAAAATCATGACTTTGCGATGCAAATTCCATATGATAACCCGAACCACAACTTTGTGCAGAATCTTTGGACAATTTTATGCTTGAAGTGCTACAACCGATATACACACCCCTTATAAACGCCTTTCGTGGCTCATCTTCCAAAAGCAAGTTTTTGTTTATATCAAATTCAAATGAAAGTTGCCCGTCTTTGACATCAACAATCCCCGCATCAAGAAGCAACATCTTGAATTTTTCCATTTCAAAAGGGATTTCATAATATGTGTTTTTGTTTATGCTGTAATTGTCCCCAATTTCAACAACAACATTGTCCCCATAAAGTTTTTTCACAATTTTTTGACAATAATCAAACAGTTTTTCAATATCTGAAACAATTTTTAGATATATTTTGTTCTTTTCTTTTGAAATTTGCCCGCAAGAATGAAAAAGTCCTGACATAAACGCTATTGCACAAGCATCATCTTCAATTGGATTTTTTAAGATTTCTTCTTTTGATTCTCGTGAAAAACTCATCACAACCCTCTTTTTGCAGAAAATTTTGGGAACTTGTCCACATTCACAACTTGCGAAAGTGGAATATTATACTTAAAAATCAAATTCAAGCCATTGTCAACTTCACCAACATCTTCTGGTTTTCTGGCATCGGATGAAAGGATAAATTTCACCCCTTCACTTGCCATAATTTGAATTTCTTCATCTGTAAATGCAAGATGCTTTCCACTCAACTCAATCATCACACCCTTTTGCTTTGCCATTTTAGCAATCGCAATTGTGTCAGTTTCAAAACCATAGTTGAGATGTGTCAAAACATCAATTGGATATCTATCCAAAGTTTTCAAAAATGCTGTCGTGTTTCGATTTGTTCTCTCCTTGCTCGACTTGAAAATTTTTCGCAAGGAATTTGCATAATTAAGCATATATTTATCTTTCATTCTGTCCATTGTGACAAACTTGTTTAATCCGACAAGCACAACATCCAAATTGTCAAAATCTTCTTCATTCAAATCAATTAAACCATTGAGAGAAATCAAGTTTGCTTCAATCCCAACAAGCACATCAACACCCGTCACTTCCTTTGCATTCAATGCATCTTCTTTCATCAAAGGCAACTCTTGTCGCTTTATGCCAAAAAAAGAATTTGCAAATCCATAATCTGTGATTGCAATTTGTTTCAACCCTTTGTCACTCGCAACAGATGCGTTTTGCAAAATTGTGCCAACTCCACGCATATGCTTTGAATATTTTGAATGAACATGATAATCTCCGTATAACAGCATTTCAACCTCTCAACTCATATTGTATCAATTTTTCAATTTTTTTTCAAGCAAGATAACAACTTTCAAAAACTATTTTTTCAAAATAATAGTGAATGGTCCGTCATTCTCTTGCAATATTTTCATATCCGCACCAAAGACACCCATTTTGACAGGAACACCCATTTCTTTCTCTATCATCTCCGCACATTGCAAATACATCTTATTCGCCCTTTCAGGTGCTTCCGCCATTGTGAAACTAGGGCGATTGCCATGCTCACAATCTCCCGCCAAAGTGAATTGAGAAACAAATAAAATTTCCCCACCAACTTCTTTAACGGACAAGTTTGTTTTTCCATTTTCATCGCAAAAAACTCTCAAATTTGGTATTTTTTTTGAGAAATAAGCAAGTTTTTCTTCACTATCATCTTTTTCAACGCAAAAGAAAACAACAAGCCCCCTTCCAATTTCGGAAACCATTTTGTCTTCCACTGACAATTTTGCCATATTCACAACTTGCACAACCGCACGCATCACAACCTCTCTTTCAACACAACAATTTCCCTTTCACATGAAACACCACACTGCCACAATTTTCTTTCAACAAGTTCAATCAATTTCAAAATATCTTTACTTGTCGCATTTGCACTGTTGACAATAAATCCCGCATGCTTCGTGGAAATTTCCGCTCCACCTATTTTAACACCTTTAAGCCCCATGTTGTCAATCAATTTTGACACATACACAATTTCACCATTCAAAAAACACCTTTTGAAAACACTCCCCAGCGAAAATTTCTCACACGGTTGACTTTCTTTTTTCAAATTGTAATAATTCATCATTTTTTGCAAAATAATTTCGCTTTTTTCATTAAAAAAGTGCATTTTTACAGCAAAAATAACGCAATTTTCAAGATTTGTTTCTCTGTATGCAAATTTAATCAACTTTTTTGAAATCTCCAAAATTTGCCTGTTTTTTGCCACAAAAACACTTTCAACACATTCCATAACTTCATGCCCAAAGCAACCGCCATTCATTTTAATAAATCCGCCCACGCTCGCAGGTATACCATACGACCATTCAAAGCCACTCAACCCATTTTTTTGCAAAAAGTTGTTCAGTGCAAACAAATTCACTCCACCACCAACCAAAACACTTTCGCCAACTCTTTCAATTTTGTTGAAATGTCGAAGAGAAATAAGAACATCTTGAAAACCGTTATCGTCAAACAATGTGTTGCTTCCATTTCCCAAAATATAGTGTTTTATATCATTTTTTTGCAAAATTTTCATAATTTTCAACAATTCTTTTTCGTTTTTTGGATATATAATAAATTTTCCAATCCCACCAACTTTCATTGTTGAAAAAATCTTCAAATCAACATTTTCACAAAAATCAAATCCATTAAACAAATCACTGTATTTCACACAAAAATATATTCACATAAGTCAAATATGTTGAAACGTAAACCTAATATCCAAAAATCACCCCAAACAAAACTGCAAAATATTCACCCCAAAATCTTTCTCAAAAAAACTTCTCAAGAAATTCTAAAAACCTATCTCAAAAAAACAAAAAAAAATGACACTTTATAAAAAGTATCACTTTTTTATTTGAAAATATATTTTAATTCTTTCAAAACTAAATCAATTCAACAACAGCCATTGATGCTGAATCACCACGGCGTTGTCCAAGTTTTTTAATGCTTGTATATCCGCCTGATTGCCCAACTTGTTTTGCTCTTTCAGCATACTTTGGAGCATAAACATTGAAAATCTTTTCAATAAGTGGGTGATTGATTCCTTCAACTCTTGCTTCAAAGGCAGTGAGAGATTCTTTGTCTTTTCTTTGCTCTTGCAAATCATAGACATATCCCATAATCTTTCTTCTTGCAGCAAGTTTCTTTGGTCCGTCATTGAGAACTTGTGTTTTAACCTTTTTCCCGTCAACACCTTTGATTTGCTTTGTTGCTTTTGCAGTGTCCTCATATGCATTTATTGCAATTGTGAGAATTTTTTCTGCCATTCTTGCAGTTGACTTTGCCTTTTCCAAGGTCGTTTCAATTTTTCCATTCCAGAGAAGTGTTGAAACTTGTCCACGAAGCATTGCATTTCTTTCTTTTGAAGGTCTGCCCAATTTTTCGTTAGCCATAACTAAACTCCTTTTTTATAATTTATTGCATAAATTTCAAACTTAAACAATATGATTATTCTTCTTCCTTACGAAGACTGAATCCATAACTGTCAAGTTTTTGAATAACTTCTTCAACAGATTTTGCTCCAAGGTTTCTGACCTTAAACATATCACTTTTTGATTTTTTGAGCAAATCTTGAATTGTGTTGATACCCGCTCTCTTCAAGCAGTTGTAAGAACGAACGGAGAGATCCATCTCTTCAATAGGAAGTTCCATAAGTTTCACTTGATTGTCTTCTTCTTTTGAAACCAAAATTGAAGTATTGTTCATTTCTTCACAAAGTTCAATAAACAAACTCATATGTTCATTGATAATCTTTCCTGCAAGGCTGATAATTTCTCTTGCAGACACAGTTCCGTTTGTTGCTACTTCAAGTGTCAATCTGTCATAATCAAGGCTTTGACCAACACGAGTTGGGTCAACCGTAAAATTAACTTTCTTCACTGGTGAGAAAATGCTGTCAATAGCGATAAAGTCAATGTTGTCATATTTTGTCTTATTGATATCGCTTGTCACATATCCTCTGCCACTTGCAACCATGACATCCATATCCAAAACTGCACCTTCATCCATTGTGCAAATGTGAAGATTTGGATTGAGAATTTCAACTTGGTCGTTTGGTTCAAAATCCTTTGCTGTGACTTCACCAGGAGTGTCCTTTCTCAATTTGAGATAAGTTATCTCATTTTGATTTGAGCATTTAACAGCCAAACTCTTCAAATTTAGAACAATATCAACAACATCTTCGGTCACGCCACGAATTGTTGAAAATTCATGAGCAACGCCTGCGATTCTGAAAGCGATAACAGCAGACCCAGGAAGAGCAGAAAGAAGTGTTCTTCTCATACAATTCCCAAGAGTGATTCCGTATCCTTTTTCAAGTGGTTCAATCACAAATTTAGCAAACTGACCACCGTTAGTTTCTTCACAAGTGATTTTTGGCTTTTCCATTTCCATCATATCAAAATCCCCCTAACTATTATCTCGAATACAATTCAATTATGAGTTGTTCTTTTATATCAACATCAATATCTTCTCTTGTTGGAAGAGCAAGAATTTTTCCTGTCAAAGTTTCTGTGTTAAATTCCAACCATTTAGGCATAACAATCTTCATGCCTTTAAGGTCCTTGAACATTTCAAGGTCCTTCTTGTTTTCTTTAACTGTGATAACATCACCAACTTTAACTCTGTATGATGCGATTGTGACACGCTTGCCATTGACACAGATGTGACCATGGTTTACGATTTGACGACATTCTGCTCTTGAAGCACCAATGCCCATACGATAAACAACATTATCGAGTCTTCTTTCAATCAAAGAAAGCATATTTTCGCCTGTGACACCTTTTGACTTTACAGCGTCTTCATAATATTTTTCAAATTGTTTTTCCAAAATGCCGTACATTCTCTTAACTTTTTGCTTTTCACGAAGTTGAAGTCCGTATTCTGTCACTCTCTTTCTTGATGCACCATGTTGTCCAGGAATAACTGGTCTTCTTTCCATGGCACATTTCTTTGATGTGCATCTTTCACCTTTAAGGAAAAGTTTTCGTCCTTCTCTTCTGCATTGACGGCAATCAGGTTCAATAGTTCTTGCCATTTTTCATCTCTCCTTTTAAATTCTTCTTCTTTTTGGAGGTCTGCAACCGTTGTGAGCGATTGGAGAAACATCCTTAATAAGTGTGACTGTGAAACCAAGAGTTGAGAGGCAACGAATTGCGTTTTCTCTTCCATTACCTGGTCCCTTCACATAAACTTCAACAGATTTCATTCCGTTGTCAAGCGCAACCTTTCCTGCTTCTTCAACGCAAGTTTGTGCAGCAAATGGAGTGCTTTTCTTTGAACCTTTAAGTCCAAGTCTTCCAGATGAGCAAGAAGAAATAACATTTCCTTCCATATCTGTGAAAACAATAAGATTGTTATTGAAAGAGGTCGTGATATGAACTTGACCCTTATCAATATTCTTATTTACTCTTTTCTTTGTTCTAACAGTCTTCTTTTTTGCTGTTGTTTTAGTAACATTTGCCATATCTTACCTCTTATTTACCTTTTTTAGCGCTTCCGCTAACAATTTTCTTTGGTCCCTTTCTTGTTCTAGCATTGTTTTTTGTGCTTTGTCCACGAACTGGAAGACCCTTTCTATGACGAATACCACGATAGCAACCAATTTCGCCAAGTTTCTTGATATTCATACTAACTTTTGATTTAAGTTCACCTTCAACAACGAGATTATGTTCGATATAATTACGGAGTTTTGCAACTTGGTCCTCTGTCAAATCCTTTACTCTTGTATCCATTGAGATACCAGTTTCTTTGCAGATGTCTCTTGAAGTTTTCACTCCAATTCCGTAAATATAAGTCAAACCATATTCCAATCTCTTTTCTCTTGGAAGGTCAACACCAGCAATTCTTGCCATTTATTTGTTCTCCTTTTTTAACCTTGTGTTTGTTTATGTTTTGCACTCTTACTGCAAATAACCATAACTTTTCCGTTTCTTTTTACAACTTTACATTTATCACACATTGGTTTAACCGATGCTCTGACTTTCATTTTTTGCTCCTTTTTAGCCCTTGTCTCTCCAAGTTATTCTTCCTTTGGAAAGGTCATATGGACTCATTTCAATTTTGACTTTGTCGCCTTCTATAATCCTTATGAAATTTTGGCGAAGTTTTCCAGATATATATGCGGTGATAACATGACCATTTGATAAAGTCACCCTAAAAGTCGTGCCTGGCAAAACTTCTGTCACCACTCCGTCAAACTCAATCACATCTTCCTTGGACATAAAGACTCCTTTCTTTCAAAAATTTTCTTATTTGTGAGTTTACATTCTCTTGTTCAGTTTTGAGTTTGTCGACATCAAACCCAATTTTTGAAGCCTTCTGAACATGTTTAAGGCTTTTCTTTTTCGATTTTGACAATTTAAGTCGTTTTCCGTCAACAAGCCAAACAAATTTGTTATCAACTTTCAAAACAACAAAAATTTGATTTTTTTCTTTTCCTGCGGTTACAAGAACGACATCACCTTGAACGATATTCATCATCAGTCTCCAATGTCAAAACTTCAACCCCATTTTTTGTGAAAAGAACAGTGTTTTCATAGTGGGCGCTTGGTCTGCCATCTCTTGTGACAATGCCCCAACCATCATTCAGCATCCAAATTTCTTTCTTTCCAGCATTAATCATAGGTTCAATTGCGAGTGTTGCATTTTCAACAATCACAGGTCCATCAGTCACTTTGCCATAATTCAAAACATTTGGTGCTTCATGCATTTTTCGACCTATTCCATGTCCACAAAGTTCACGGACAACCGAAAATCCGTTGCTCTCTGCGTGAGTTTGAACAGCATTTGAAATTTTTCCAATTCTGTCGCCAATTCGAATGTTTTCTATCCCCTTAAAAAAGCATTCTTTTGTGACACGAATAAGTTTTTTCTTTTCCTCATCAATCTCACCAACAGGATAAGTCCTTGCTGCGTCACCGTGATAACCCTTGTAGGCAACCACAAGGTCAACGCTGACAATATCGCCCTCTTTCAAGATTATGTCCTTGCTTGGAATGCCATGCACGACGACATCATTGACAGAAATACATGTCGAAGCAGGAAAACCTTCATACCCCAAGCATGCTGGCGAACCACCACTCTCTATTATAAACTTTTCTATGGATTTGTCAAGGTCATAAGTGGAAATACCTGGCCTTATCAGCGATTTTGCATAAACAAGAGCATCTCTTGTGAGTTCTCCTGCTTTTCTCATCAACACAATCTCTTCAGATGTTTTCTGATTCAATTTACTTCACTCCTTTCAAAAAGTTTTTGACTGTTTCGTAAATCGTGTCAGGAGATTCATCTCCGTTCACAACGAAAAGCCTATCAGCGTAGAAGTTTATAAGTGGTTTTGTCAATTTTTCATAAACTTCCAGACGATTCTCAACCACATTCAAATTATCGTCATCTCTATGAATGAGGGGTGAACTGCACTTTGTGCAAATATTTTCAGAATAGGAACTTGTGTTGTAGATTTCACCACATCCACTGCACATCATTCTTCCTAAACAACGACGCTTGACTTCGTCAAACGAAACGTCCAACATAACAACGACATCAACTCGAACAAATTTTTCAAGCCCAACACCTTGTTGGAGAGTCCGTGGAAAGCCATCAAGAATAAATCCATTTTTGCAATCACTTTTCGAAACACGCTCTTGAACCATTTTCACAGTGACATCATCTGGAACTAATTCTCCATGATTTATAAACTTTTCAGCCAACAAACCAATTTCAGTTCCATTTTTCACATTTTCTCTGAATAAGTCCCCGCACGAAACTTGAACAATCCCAAAATCTTTTGAAATCTTTCGTGCGAGTGTCCCTTTTCCAGAAAATGGTGCTCCCAGCAATATGATATTCATTTTCAACCTCCATACTGCAATATTTTTCAAAAAAGCACCCTCTTTTGAAAAGACTATAAGGAGAGTAAGGTCGACAAAACCTTAACATCTCCAATCTAATCCAAAAATCCTTTATAATTTCTCACCAACATTTGACTGCTCAAACCTTTTTCAAATTCAAGCGCAACTGCAACCATAATCATCAATCCCGTTGTGCTGAATGCATTTATCAATGTTCCAAACGAGCCAACCGTTCCAATGGCTTTGAATGCCAAACTTGGTATCAAAGCAATGACCGCCATAAACATCGCACTGAAGAAAGTGATTCTTCTTGATATCTTTGTCAAATGTTCCGCTGTTGGTTTTCCAGGTCTAATCCCAGGAATAAATCCACCTTGTTGTTGCAATCTCTTACTGATATTTTCAGTGTCAAATGTGATTTTCGAATAGAAAAATGCAAACAAAAAGATAAGAATTGCAAGACCAACCACATAGAACCATGAATCAGTCCCTAGATACTTTGAATACCAAGAATACGCTGGTGAATTTGGCCAGAAACTAAGAATGAGTTGTGGCAACATTAAAAGAGATGTCGCCAAAATGATTGGCATAACCCCAGAAGAATTTAATCTGACTGGAATGAACGAATCTTGTCCGCCATACATTCTTCTGCCCTTCATTTGCTTTGCATAACTAACTTTCACCCTTCTTTCTGAATTGTCAAGCAAAACGATAAGAGCGAAAATGATAACAAGTGCTGCAAGGTAGATGATGATTGACCAAAGATTTTCGATGTTGTCACCAACTTGTGAAATCGCCGCCCCCAAATTGTTTCCTGCGGATGAAACGATACCTACAAAAATCAACAATGAAACACCATTTCCAATGCCAAGTTTTGTGATTTTTTCACCAATCCACACTGTGAACATTGCGCCTGCAGTCAAAATCAAAACAATTCCAACTGATATCAACCAATTTGGTAAATCAAGATAGATTCCGTCATAGTTGATATATCCTTGATAAGCCACAACAATTCCAACTGATTGTGCGATAGCCAAAACAAGCTCTATTATTCTTGTGATTAGAGCCATCTTTCTTCTTCCATCTTCGCCCTGTCTAGACAAATCTTTCAGTCGATCAATAACGACTGTCAGAAGTTGCAAAACAATTGACGCTGTGATATATGGTGAAACACCAAGAGCGAGAATTGCTCCGTTTGACAAAGCATCACCCGACAACATATTCATAAGTCCGAAGAAAGTTGAGTCACTTGCTGAAATCGCTTCACCCAACTGAAATCCAGGGCAAACCAATGCACAACCAATTCTGTATACGATAAGCAACCCAAGAGTGATGAGAATTTTATTTCTCAAATCCTTTATCTTAAAGGCTTCTCCGAGAGTTTTAAACATAATTCTACTCCTCTACTAAAACGATTTTTCCACCTGCTTTTTCAATTTTTTCAATTGCAGATTTTGTTGCTTTTGTAGCCTTAATTGTGAGAGGTTTTGTTATTTCGCCATCTCCCAAAACTTTGAGTCCGTATGGTGCTTTTTTGCCAATGACTCTGTATTCATACAAAAGTTCTTCTGTGATTTCAGTGTTTGCATCAAAACTTTCAAGGTCTCCAACATTGACTGTTGAATATACCTTACGGTTGTTGAAGTTGTTGAACCCACGAATTGGAACTTTTCTGATGAATGGAATATTTCCACCTTCAAATCCTGCTTTTATATTCGCACCACTTCTTTGTCCTTGACCTTTTTGTCCTCTGCCAGATGTTTTTCCAAATCCAGAAGACATTCCACGACCAACTCTAACGCTTTTTGTTTTTTCACCAGTGGCTGGTTTAAGATTTTCTATTTTCATACAATATCTCCTTACTCTTCAACCACTTCAACCAAGTGTCTAACATGGAACAAACTTCCACGAACGCTTGCGTTGTCTGGTAAAATTCTTGTTTGATTAAGTTTCTTGAATCCAAGTGCTTCCATAATTTTCATTTGGTCTTTGTTGTATCCAATAGCACTTCTAACCCAAGTCACTTTCAATGTTTTTTCATTACTCATTTTTCGCCCTCCGACTAAATCTCTTCTGGCTTTTTGCCACGACGAGCCGCAATTTCTTCTCTTGTTTTAAGAGCAAGAAGACCGTTCAATGTTGCATAAACAACGTTGATTCTGTTTGTTGAACCATGAATTTTTGTGACAATATTCTTGATTCCAGCAACTTCAAAGACTTGTCTTGCAGCACCACCAGCAACGATTCCATGACCTTCCTCTGCAGGAGCCATGAAAATTGTTGTTGCGCCAAACTTTCCTGAAATTTCATGTGGAATAGTTGATTCAACGATAGAAATCTTCTTCATATTCTTCTTTGCAACAACAGTAGCCTTGTCAATAGCATTTGGAACTTCGTTTGCACTTCCAAGTCCAGCGCCAACATTTCCCTTGCCATCTCCAACGACAACAAGTGCAGAAAATCTCATTCTTCTTCCGCCCTTGACTGTCTTTGCAACACGACGAACATGAACAAGTCTTTTATCAATTCCGTCATCTTCTTTTTTTGCAGATCTTTCACGGCGTTGTGGTCTGTCACCCTTTTTATCTCTTCTAGCACCTTTGTCAGCAGGTTTTTCAGCAACCGCTTCAACTGCTTCGACAGGTTGTTCTTTAACTTCTTCTGTCATACGTCCCCCTAGAATTTAAGCCCAGACGCTCTTGCGCCGTCAGCCACTGCTTGAACTCGTCCTGTGTAGATATATCCACCTCTGTCAAAAACGACTTCTTCGACTTTTTTAGAGATTGCTCTCTTTGCAACAACTTCACCAACAATTCTTGCTGATTCAGTCTTTGTCTTGCCCTTGATAAGTTCTGCAACTTCTTTATCCAAAGTTGAAGCAGAAGCAATGGTTGTTCCATTGGAGTCATCAATGACTTGAGCATAGATATGGTTTAGACTTCTGTAAATGTCAAGTCTTGGTCTTTCAGTTGTTCCAACGACAGTTTTTCTAACTCTCTTATGGCGAACAACTCTGTTTTTGTTTTTATCTTCAACAGTAATCATTTCCTAATCTCCTTCCTACTTCTTTGCCTTGCTTGCAGCCTTACCAATTTTGTGGACAAGTCTTTCACCGTCAATGTGAATTCCGTATCCATGGTATGGTTCATATTTTCTTTTTGCGATAACATTGGCACAGAATTGACCAACTTTTTGTCTATCAATTCCTGAAACAACAATTTCAGTTGGTGATGGGCAAGCCACTTTCACATCAGATGGAATTTCCATTTCAACTGGGTGAGAATAACCAAGTCCCATAACAATTTTATTTCCTGAAACTTGTGCCTTATAACCAACACCTGCGATAACAAGTTTCTTTTCCCAACCCTTTGAAACGCCAATAACCATATTGTTTACAAGCGCTCTGATAAGCCCTTGTTTTGCGTTCAAAGAGTCGTCTTCATAAGTGAAATGAACGAACCCGTCTTTCACTTCGGTCTTAATGTTTTTGTCAACATCAGCAGAGAGCGTTCCTTTTGGACCAGTCACAACAATTGTGTTGTCATTTCTCTCAACAGTCACTCCACTTTCGATTTTGACAGGTTTATTTCCCATTCTAGACATTTTCGACCTCCTACCATACATAAGCGAGAACTTCGCCACCAACATTCAAAGAACGAGCAACTTTATCAGTCACAATTCCTTTGTTTGTTGAAATAATAGCAATTCCAAGCCCGCTTATAACTTTTGGAAGATTATCTTTGTCAGAATAAACTCGAAGACCAGGTTTAGATATTCTTCTAAGCCCTTGAATAATGCTTTGTCCGTTTTCATCATACTTAATTGTGATTTCAATATTCTTGAATGAACCAGCATCAACAAGTTTATACTCTGCAATATATCCTTCCTCCAAAAGAATTTTAACAATTTCTAATTTTTCCTTTGATGCAGGAATTTCAACAGTCTTATGTTTTGCACTGATGGCATTACGAAGACGAGTCAACATATCTGCGATTGGATCTGTAACAAACATAACTTCCTCCTTACCAACTTGACTTTTTCACGCCAGGAATTTCCCCGCGATTAGCCATTTCTCTAAAACAAATTCTGCAAATCCCATATTTTTTCAACACAGCGTGTGGTCTTCCGCAGATTGAACAACGAGTGTATTCTCTGGTTTTGTATTTTTGTGGTCTTTGTTGTTTAACAATTAATGATTTTCTAGCCATTGAATCCTCCTACTTTGAGAAAGGCAAACCAAGTGCCTTTAACAATGCTTTTGCTTCTGCATCTGACTTTGCAGTGGTGATAAATGCAATATCAAATCCTCTGATTTTTTCAATCTTGTCATATGAGATTTCTGGGAAAACAAGTTGTTCCTTGATACCCATAGAGTAATTTCCTCTGCCATCAAATGACTTGTCAGAAACCCCTCTAAAATCTCTCACTCTTGGAAGAGCGATTGCAACAAGTTTATCGAAAAACTCATACATTCTTTTTCCACGAAGAGTGACTTTTGCACCAATCTTCATTCCTGCTCTAACTTTGAAGTTTGAGATTGCCTTTTTAGCCTTTGTTGTCACAGGCTTTTGACCAGCAATCAATGCCAACTCATCAACAGCGATATTGAAACTTTTTGAGTTGTCTTTGACATCGCCAAGTCCCATGTTGAGAACAATCTTAACAAGTTTTGGAACTTCATTGACATTTTTATATCCAAACTCTTTTGTAAGTTCAGGAACAATTTCTTCTTTATATCTTTTTGCTGTTTGGTTTTGTTCTTCCATTTCTATACCACCTTACGCATCTTTCTTTTCAGAAGTTGTTTTTGTCGACTTTTTAGTTGTGGTTTTCTTTTCTGCTGTTACCTTTGGAGCAACTTCTTCCTTACTTGCCACTTTCTTTGCAGGTTTTTCATCTGCAGATTTTGTTGAAGCCTTTTTCGCCTCTTTCTTTGCAACTTTCACAAATTCCTTGTCAAGAGAAGCTTTACACTTTTTGCAAGATCTAACTTTCTTTCCTTCAATTTCTGAATGTGCAATTCTTGTTGCCTTTCCACAAGCAGGACAAATCACCATGACATTTGATGCTTCCATAGGAGCACTTTTCTTCACGATTTGGCTTTTTTCATTTTGTTTTCTGGCTTTTTGATGTTTTGTGACAATATTCACTCCATCCACCAAAACACGATTGTTTTTAGGAGAAACATCTGTCACCTTTCCAGATTTGCCTTTTTCTTTTCCAGTGATCACAACGACTGTGTCACCTTTCTTAATTGACATACTCATTTACAAACTTTCTCCTTTTATAAAACTTCTGGAGCAAGAGAAATAATTTTCATATAACCCTTGTCACGAAGTTCTCTAGCAATAGGTCCAAACACACGAGTGCCTTTTGGTTGTTTTTGATTGTCGATAATGACAGCAGCATTATCATCAAAACGGATATGAGAGCCATCATCTCTGTTCAAACCCTTTGTTGTTCTGACAATAACTGCCTTCACAACATCACCTTTCTTAACTGAACCACCAGTGATTGCTTTCTTCACAGAAGCAACGATAACATCTCCGATGTTTCCGCTCTTTCTGAAAGAACCGCCAAGAACTCTTATACACATAATTTCTTTTGCACCTGTGTTATCAGCAACTTTAAGTCTTGTTTGAGGTTGTATCATAATCCACCTTCCTTACTTAGCCTTTTCAACGATTTTAACTACTCTGTGATATTTATCTTTTGACAATGGGCGAGTTTCCATAATAAGAACTGTATCGCCAACACCACATTCGTTCTTTTCGTCGTGTGCTTTAAATTTCTTTGTTTTCTTTACGACTTTTCCGATTTTTGGAGACTTAAACAAATCAACTACTTCAACAACCACAGTTTTATCCATGCTTGCGCTGACAACAATGCCTTGTCTAGCATTTCTCAAATTTCTAGTTTCTTCCATTGTTATTTCCTCCATTTGCAATTTCCTTTGCTCTAATTGCAGTTTGCACTCTAGCAATCTCTTTTCTCACATTTCTGATTTCGAGTGGATTTGCCAAGTTTCTTGTTGCATTTGAAAAACGAAGATTAAAGAGTTCATTTTTAAGTTCTTTAAGTCTTGTATTCAATTGTTCCAAGTTTAAAGTTTTAATTTCTTCATTCTTCATTATTCTTCACCACCTTCTTTGGCAGGCGCTTCTTTCTTGATGAACTTTGTTCCGCAAGGCAATTTATGTGAAGCAAGTCTTATTGCTTCTTTTGCATCTTGTTCAGACACGCCATCAATTTCAAAAAGAACTCTACCAGGTTTAACAACAGCAACCCAATATTCTGGATCACCCTTACCAGAACCCATACGAGTGTCAGCAGGTTTCTTTGTGATAGGTTTGTCAGGGAAAATCTTGATCCAAACCTTTCCACCTCTGTTTATTGACCTATTCAAAGCAACACGGGCTGCTTCGATTTGGTTTGACTTTATCCAGCATGGTTCTGTCGCAATAACTCCGAATGAGCCGTAAGCAAGAGTGTTTCCTCTTGTTGCCTTACCTTTCATTCTTCCTCTTTGCACTTTTCTTCTTTTAACTCTTTTAGGCATTAACATTGTTCTTGTCCTCCTTTATGGATTTAGACAAAATTTCACCTTTGTAAATCCAGCATTTGATTCCAAGTTTGCCGTAGTTTGTGTATGCAGCATCTTCAGCGTAGTCAATGTCAGCACGCAATGTGTGAAGTGGAAGAGTTCCTTCCATATACTTTTCAGTTCTTCCGATTGTGTTTGCCCCATCAATAACACCACTAACTTGCACTTTGCAACCCTTGGCACCCGCCCTCATAACTCTTTGAATTGCTTGCTTCAATGCTCTTCTCCAAGCAACACGCTTTTCGAGTTGTTGAGCAATTGATTCTGCAACCATCATTGCGTCGAGGTCAGGTTTCTTGATTTCTTTAACATTCAAACTCAGGTTTTTCACTGGACGAACCAATTTGTTCAAAGATTTTTTAATTTGTTCAATTCCAGCACCCTTTTGACCAATAATCATTCCAGGTTTTCCTGTGTGAATATCAATTTCAAGTTTGTTTTCTGTTCTTTTGATAACAACGCATGAAATTCCAGCAGTCGAATAATTTTTTCTAAAAAAGTCTCTTATATCATGATCTTCTTTAAGGTTTGCGGCAAAATCTTGTTTGCTTGCATACCAAGTTGACTGCCAATCCTTGTTTATTCCAAGTCTAAGACCTGTTGGATTAACTTTTTGTCCCATTATTTTGCCCCCTTCTTCTCGTCAAGAATAATTGTTATATGACAAGATTTTTTCAAAATTCTATCTGCTCTACCCCTTGCTCTAAATGCAATTCTCTTCATCAATGAACTTGGAGTTGTATAACATTCTGCAACATAAAGATTGTCCGCAGAAAGACCTTTGTTGTTTTCAGCGTTTGCAATCGCACTCTTCAAAACTTTGAGCGATTCTTTCGCCCCAAGTTGTGGTGCGTATGTCAAAATTGCAACTGCTTCATTCGCATCTTTTCCTCTGATGTTGTCAAGAACAATTCTAACTTTTGAAGAACTCATTCCAATATTTTTAGCAACAGCATAAGGACGATTGTCTTTATTTAAAGCTCTCTTTTCAGCCTTTTGTCTAATTCTTGTAGCCATCTTCTTTCTCCTACTTCAAGTTTGCAGTTTTCTTTTGTCCTGCATGCCCCTTAAATGTTCTTGTCAAAGCGAATTCTCCAAGTTTATGTCCAACCATATCTGCTGTCACATAAACCGGGATATGTTTCTTTCCATTGTGAACTGCGAATGTAAAACCAATAAATTCAGGATAAATTGTTGAATTTCTTGACCAAGTTTTGATTGGTTTTTTCACTCCACTTTCAGTCATTTCGGCAACTTTTTTCATAAGTCTCTCGCTGACAAATGGTTTTTTAATTTCTTTACTCATCTAAAATTGCCTCCTAATTCACTCTCTTAACCATCAAGCGGTTAGATTTGTTTTTTCTCTTTCTTGTCTTGTATCCAAGAGCAGGTTTGCCCCAAGGTGTGACAGGTGAAGCCATTCCGACAGGACTCTTACCTTCACCACCACCATGTGGGTGGTCGATTGGGTTCATCGCAACACCACGAACTGCTGGACGAATTCCCATATGTCTTGCTCTACCAGCCTTTCCAAGTGAAACGAGTTCATGGTCAAGATTTCCAACTGTTCCAATTGTTGCTCTGCAAGTCAAAAGAACTTTTCTCATTTCTCCTGAAGGAAGTCTGAGCGTTGCATACTTTCCTTCTTTTGCCATAAGTTGAGTTTCAGTTCCAGCGGAACGAGCCATTTGCCCACCCCTTTTTGGTTCAAGTTCGATGTTGTGAACTCTTGCACCAACTGGGATGTCAGCAAGTGGAAGGTTGTTTCCAACTTTGATTTCTACACCACTTCCACTCATAACTTCATCACCAACTTTCAATCCAACTGGAGCGATAATATATCTCTTTTCTCCATCTTTGTATGAAAGGAGTGCGATGTAAGCGGTTCTGTTTGGGTCATATTCTATTGCAACAACTCTTGCAGGAATTCCGTCTTTGTTTCTTTTGAAATCAATAACACGGTATTTTTGTCTGTTTCCGCCACCCTGATTTCTTACAGTAATTCT
Source organism: uncultured Lachnospiraceae bacterium (assembly GCA_964541815.1). Classification (GTDB taxonomy): domain Bacteria; phylum Bacillota; class Clostridia; order Christensenellales; family UBA1242; genus Caccovivens. The sequence continues at coordinate 9,397 of CAZIRI010000007.1, read as the reverse complement.
CCCCTGAGCATTTCTGCCTGCATGTTTTTTCTTAACATCAAGGAGAGACTTTTCAGGTTTCTTCTTTGTCAATTCTTCTGTGGAAAGTTTTGAATATGATCTTCTTCCAGCAGAAGTTGGTTTACTCTTTATAATAGCCATTTTGTCCTCCTAATTAAGATAAGCTATCGAAGAATGCGATTGTTTTTGAATCATCTGTAAGAGTGACAATTGCCTTTTTATAGTCTTCAGTCTTACCAACCGTTCTTCCTTGCTTTGTGTTTTGAGCCTTTTTATGCCCCTTAACATTCAAAACATTAACTTTTGCAACTTTAACATTAAACATTGTTTCGACCGCTTTTGCGATTTCGATTTTGTTTGCTTTTTTGTTTACAACGAAACTGTAAACTTTGTTTTGAATTCCACTATAACTCTTTTCTGTGAGAAGTGGTCTGATGATAATTTCTGTTGCTTCCATTATGCATTAACCTCCTCTAAATACTTGATTGCAGATTCAGTCAACACAAGATTTTTGTTTGCAACAACATCATAAACGTTGAGTAGTTCAACACTGACAATCTTAAGATTTTTAATGTTGTTTACTGCTCGAAGTTCCTTGTCGCCATTTTGAGTTGAAACAACCAGCACTGAACCATCAAATTTGAATGCATCCAAGAATTTTTGAGCATCTTTCGTCTTTGCTGAGGCAATTTCAAACTTATCAAGCACTGTGATTTCGTTTTGAGTAAGTTTTTGACTCAATGCTGACAAAAGAGCAGTTCTCTTTGCTTGTTTGTTGACTTTCTTTGAAAAGTCTCTTGGCTTTGGAGCGAATACAACTCCACCACCAGTGAATTGTGGACCCTTTGTTGAACCTTGTCTTGCTCTACCCGTCCCCTTTTGTCTGTAAGGCTTTGCAGCATGACCTCTCACTTCGCTTCTGGTGAGTGTGCTCTTATTCCCTTCTCTTTGGTTTGCATTATATGCAACAACAACTTCGTGAATAAGTGGTTCATTATATTCAACACCAAAAACTTCAGCTTTCATATCATAGGAGCCAACTTCTTTGGCTTTCATATCATAAACTTTAACGCTTGCCATTTTTTCTCTCCCTATTTACCAGTTTTAACTGTTTCTTTTATTGTAAGGATAGAACCTTTAATTCCAGGAACATTTCCCTTGATCATAATCAAGTTTCTATCTGCATCGACTTTAACAACTTCCAAGTTTTGAATTGTCACTCGGTCGTTTCCATATTCACCAGGCATATGTCTGCCTTTGAAAACTCTTGATGGAGTTGAGTTTGCACCAACTGAACCAACTTGTCTGTGAACAGGTCCAGTTCCGTGACTCATCCTCAATCTTCTTCCGTTCCATTTTTTGATAATTCCAGAATATCCGTGACCTTTTGAAGTTCCGACAACATCAACTCTGTCGCCAACGGCGAATGTGTCAGCCTTTACAACTGAACCAACTTCCAAACCGTCAACAAGTTCAAATTCTCTCAAAACTTTGCAAGGTTCAACCTTTGCCTTGTCAAACAATCCCTTTTCAGGTTTTGTCACATTTTTACTTTTTTTGTCAAAGGCACAAACATATCCGTTGTAGCCATCAACTTCTGTTGTTTTCTTTTGAACAACTGTCATAGGACCAGCCTCAACAACTGTCACTGGCACAACTGAACCATCTTCATTGAAGACTTGTGTCATTCCAAGTTTTTTACCTAATATTGCTTTCACTTGTCCTACCTCCTTACAACTTTATATCAATCTCAACACCTGCAGGCAATTCAAGTTTCATAAGTGCATCAATTGCCTTGTTTGTTGGATTGTAAATATCAATCAATCTTTTGTGGGTTTTACTTTCAAATTGTTCTCTTGAATCTTTATACTTGTGAGGAGAACGAATCACAGTTACCACTTCTCTATCAGTTGGAAGTGGAATTGGGCCAGAAACCTTTGCACCATTCTTTCCAGCAGTTTCAATAATTCTCTTACATGCTTCATCAATGAGTGTGTGTTCATAGGCTCTAAGTTTAATTCTCATTTTTTGTGTTGCCATTTCTTATATAATACCTCCTGTAATAGCGATCCGAAATGTTGCATTTCTTTAAGCGGAACCCCATGCATTCGCTTGTCAAAACTTGTCCCACAAACAAGTCCAAACCCTCGAACACTATCCCGCGTGTGTCATGCTGATTGACTTAAAAAAATGTCATTTCGGGCATCTTGAATCATGTTCAAGACTAGGTCCTCGCAAATTTTCTGAATCACTGCTAGTTCAAGCGTCAGTAACCTTGCGTATCTTCCCTAAATAACAGCATATTGGATTATATCATGTTGCCAGTTCATTTGTCAACGATTTTTCACAAAAAAAATAAAAAATATTTTCAAAAACTCTCTTGACATTAAAAATAAAATCTTCTATACTCATAAATTGAAAGGAATAAAGGAAATGAAAATAAACAAAATGTTTGAAGAATTGCAAAACTATGCAAATGAGAGCCAAAACATTCTTTATGTGGAGAACAAAGGGAAGATAACAGATATTTTGCTTGCAAACACCACGCCAAACACATCAACAACGACAAGTCTATTTTGCAAAATGATTGATGATATCAATTCTCAAACAATGCAACTCAATCACATGGTTTCATTCGAACTCTATGATTGTTGCAAATATCTTGCAAAATCGCTCGACAGAAAATATCAAAACATGCTTTTGATGCTTGACTGTGGAGTTGTGAGAAGACTTGCCCCAGGATGCGAAGAAGATGCAGTCGAATGCACAATCGATGCAAAAACTGCTCTGTGTAAACAAAAAGAAATGGGAAAAAATCATTGCAAAGAATTGACAAAAATGAAAGCGTGAAATTTCAAAAGAACAGTTATGAAAAGTGATTGTTCTTTCTTTTTGAATAAAAAATAAAAAATTTTTGAAATATTTTTGAAATTTTATTGACATCCCTCTTTCTTTTTGTTAAAATGAGATAGTATTTCAGTTGAGATACGGAAATATTCCGGAGTAGCTCAGCGGTGGAGCAGGCGGCTGTTAACCGCAAGGTCGAAGGTTCGAACCCTTTCTCCGGAGCCAACGAAAAAGAACATATCAATCGATATGTTCTTTTTTGTTTTTATTCTGCATTTTCAACCATAAACATTGCATTGAATTTTTTGTTCTTTTTGCACAGTTCATTAAATGTCCCGACATCTTCTATTTTTCCGTTTTCAAGGAAGAATATCTTGTCGGCATTTTTTATTGTTGAAAGTCTGTGCGCAACAATCACAATTGTGCTATGCCCTTTGAGTGCATCGATTGACTTTCGGACTTCTTCTTGTGCAAAGTTGTCAAGCGAACTTGTGCTTTCGTCAAAAATTATTATGCTTGAATTTCGAAGCAATGCTCTTGCAATCGCAAGTCTTTGCTTTTGTCCCCCTGACAATTTGATTCCACTTTCACCAACTTTTGTTTCAATTCCGTTTTTAAGTCCCGAAACAAACTCCCATAGTGACGCTCTTTTCAATGAGTCAACAATTTCATCTTCCGTTGCGTCTGGTTTTGCAAGAAGCAAATTCTCTTTGATTGTCATATCAAAGATGTATGGAAATTGATTCACAAGTGAAATTGTTTTTCTCAAAGACTCTTTATCAAAGTCGTTGATATTTATCCCATCAATCAAAACTTCTCCGCTGTCACAAACATACATTTTTGACATCAAATTCAAAATTGTTGTTTTTCCGCTCCCCGAACGCCCAACAAATGCAACTGTGGTGTTTGGCTCGATTTGGAAAGATAACTTGTCAAAAATTTTGTCTTCTGCAACTAATTTCTTTTCTTTGCGAACTTTTTTCTTTTTTGCTTCTTTTTCGCTCAATTTTTCATATTCATAATCTCTGAATGTGTATGACACATCTTTGAACTCAATTTTTCCTGTGACATTTTCAACTTTTCTTGTTCCAAATTTTTCTGTGACAAATTCATCTTCATCAAAAAGTGATGAAATTCTTTCAAAACTCACTTTTATCTGAACCAATTCATCATTTATACTGCCAAATGATCCGATAAAGTCCCACACATAACCTTTGTTTGAATATATAATCATAAATGTTGCAAGAGTCATACATCCAAGGTCCATCATACAAACACCATAAATCAAAACCGCATATGACAAACATCTATAAAAAATATTTCGTATATTGCAGAGTGCACAATTCACTTGAGATCTCTTGTAAGCCAATTTTCTATATGTTCCATAGTTCTCACTTGAAACCCCACTCAATTTCTCTTCAAATCCAAGAGCCTTTATGTCTTGTTCACTTCTCACAATTTCAGTTGTCAAAGAGTTGACTTTGTCATACGCTTCTTTTTGTGCCTTCATATTCTTTTTGAGTATTTTTCGTCTGATCATATCAATGATGCATGCGCCAATAAGAATGCCCACAAACATCAAGCCCGCTTGCCAACTCAAATAAAGGATATATCCAAGCATTATCACCGAAGTCATCAATTGAATAATTAGTTCAACAAGATTTGACAATGATGACACGATTGTTGATGGGTCATTCACAATTCTTTGAACAAAAATTCCTGTTCCATGGTCATGATAAGTTTTTGTGTTTAGTTTGAACGCTTGTTTTGCCACATCAAGATTTATGTCCAACATAATCTTTGAGGCATATTTATGATAGAGCATACTCAATGTATAATTAAAAAATTGTTCACAAACACAAATACCTGTCACAATAAGAATAAGAGTCATCGCTTTTTGAAATTCGCTAATTGCGACCGCTTGGACAACATTTGCCATAAGAATTGTGAATACAAGACCTGTCGCATTGAGACATGCAAATAGAAAGAAATACAATCCAATCGCAAATCTATATTTTTTGAAATATTTTTTTATGCGAAACCCATTTTTATTCTTTTGTTCCATAAGTTTTCTCCTTTTAATAAATTTTTTTAGACAATCACTCCAATTTTTGTCACTCTAATCAAAGCAAACTCAAAGAATGTCGTCAAAATTTTCTCACCCGATTCAATATCGAAATGAGAAAATTTATTTTTCGTTCTCCGCCATAAACATTGCTTCAAACTTTTTGTTTCTTTTGTATAATTCATTAAATGTTCCAACATCTTCTATTTTTCCGTTTTCAAGGAAGAATATCTTGTCGGCATTTTTTATTGTTGAAAGTCTGTGCGCAACAATCACAATTGTGCTATGCCCTTTGAGTGCATCGATTGACTTTCGGACTTCTTCTTGTGCAAAGTTGTCAAGCGAACTTGTGCTTTCGTCAAAAATTATTATGCTTGAATTTCGAAGCAATGCTCTTGCAATCGCAAGTCTTTGCTTTTGTCCCCCTGACAATTTGATTCCACTTTCACCAACTTTTGTTTCAATTCCGTTTTTAAGTCCCGAAACAAACTCCCATAGTGACGCTCTTTTCAATGAGTCAACAATTTCATCTTCCGTTGCGTCTGGTTTTGCAAGAAGCAAATTCTCTTTGATTGTCATATCAAAGATGTATGGAAATTGATTCACAAGTGAAATTGTTTTTCTCAAAGACTCTTTATCAAAGTCGTTGATATTTATCCCATCAATCAAAACTTCTCCGCTGTCACAAACATACATTTTTGACATCAAATTCAAAATTGTTGTTTTTCCGCTCCCCGAACGCCCAACAAATGCAACTGTGGTGTTTGGCTCGATTTGGAAAGATAACTTGTCAAAAATTTTGTCTTCTGCAACTAATTTCTTTTCTTTGCGAACTTTTTTCTTTTTTGCTTCTTTTTCGCTCAATTTTTCATATTCATAATCTCTGAATGTGTATGACACATCTTTGAACTCAATTTTTCCTGTGACATTTTCAACTTTTCTTGTTCCAAATTTTTCTGTGACAAATTCATCTTCATCAAAAAGTGATGCCATTCGATTTGCACTGACTTTCACATCAACAAGAGAGTTGTTCATGCTCCCGAGTGATTGTGAAAAGCCAGACAAATAGTCCTTGTTTGAATATACAATCATAAAAGTCGCAAGAGTCATCAATCCAAGGTCCATCATATAAATCCCATAAATCAAAATTGCAAATGTAAGAACGCATATAATTGAATTTCTGGCGACCCAAAATTTATTGTCAATATAATATGTTTTATATGTCAAGTTTCTGTATGTTCCATAATTTTTGTTTGAGACTTCACTCAATTTTTCTTCAAACCCCAAGGCTTTTATATCTTGTTCACTTCTCACAATTTCAGTCGTCAACGAGTTGACTTCATCCAATGCTTTTCTTTGTGCTTTTTTGTTTTTCTTAAACACTTTTGTTCTGAAAAATTCCACAATACCTGCAAGAACAGCAACACAAATAAACATCAAACCAACTTTCCAATTCAAAAATGTGATGTATCCAATCACTATCACCTCTGTCAAAATATCAATTGCCATTTCAACAATATTTATCAACGAATGAGTGATAAGGAGCGGGTCATTCACAACTCTTTGAACAAATGCCCCAGTGTCATGAGCATGATAAGTTTTTGAGTTCAATTTGAATGTTTGTCTTGCAAGGTCAAGATTCATGTCATACATAATCTTTGAGGAGCATCTGTTGTATATATTGCTGGCACAAATGTCAACAACTCGCCCAAACGCTTCGACCCCAATCACAATAAGAAGCAAAATTATCGCTCTTTTGAATTGCGCACTTGCAACTGCTTGCACAACATCAGCCATTAAGATTGTGATAGCAATAAATGTTGCACTAAAAACTAAACAAGTGAAAAAATACAAAAAAAGCCCAAATTTATGTTTTTTGAAATAAGTTTTTATGCTAAAATTGTTTTTATTCTTTTGTTCCATAAGTTTTCTCCTTTTAATGTAATTTTTTTATAAGACAATCATTCAAATAATCATTTCACACCTCCCATTTCAAAGTATATAAAAAACAACCAAAAGGCTGTCAAAGCAAACAACCTTTTTCATTAAAAATATTGTTAAATAAAAATTTTCTTAAATCAAACTTTTGAGTGTTTCAATGAAAATTGCAAACTTCTTGCATTTTCAACACCCGCTTCAGTGTCGCAGTGAATAATTCCACCCCCTTGAAGCATACCTTTTTTTGTTTGTCCATGTTGAGCCATTTGTTTTTTCGTCAAACAAAAACACCCAAAAACCACATTGCCCGCATCGGCGACCGAATCGAAATAATACCAATCATCATTTATTTTGACACGATTGTATGCGTGAAGTTCGCCCGTGGATGTTATCCCGCCGACATACTGATTTTCAATGCCTAGTTCATTCAGCAAAAATGAAAATGTGTCCGCAAAACCCGCACAAATACACTTGCCGTGAATTTTGCCAGTTTCCATTTGTTCATTCTTGTTTGGGAATGCATAATACATCACACTTGCATGTTTGAGTGTCGAAACACACTCGTTGTCATCAATTTCACATAGTGCGTCATCATCATATTTGATATTTCTCGTCACCCAAGAGTAAACTTTTTTCACTTTCGTTATCACCGAATCATCTTTTTCAATATCACACTGCTTTGTGAGAATAAACTTTGCAAATCTTTTTTGCTCATCAACCTGTTCAGGTGTCAACAAAAAGAAATCGGCAGTTTTTGTATCAATTGAATTTTGCAATTTTTCTTGTTTCTCTTTTCGCAATTGTTGAACAATTTTAGGACTGCATTTTATCATATCTTGATAAAGTGCGACATCTAGTGTGATAAAATTTTGTCTTTCATCTTCCGATCCTTCCGTGCATACAAAATTTTTTGAACGAATAACTGATTCAACAAAATCGACAAGCACTTTCGAATTTTTCAATTTTGGACAGCGTGAAATATCAAACATATATTCATTTGGCGATGCTCTGTATTTGCACTTTGAGAAATTTTTTGTCAAGACATCAATATTCGACAATTTTTCCAAGTTGACACAGCCAATCAAAGACAGATGTTTCAATTTTGGAAAATTCGCTAAGTCGAGCGACTGCAACGAATGTTGATTGTCTAGCGACAAATGTTCAAGTCCATGGCACTTCAAAAGTGGTGAGAAATTTCGAATAACTCCTGCACAAGAAATTTCAGTTTTGCCATGATTTTTCACCAATGATGAATGATAAATTTTCATTTCATGCTCAATATCACAAGAGACTTCATCATCGATTTTTTTGTTTATATAACTTGTCCCATCAGGACCACCGCACTCAAACGCCTTCAAACTGACCAATCGGTCAATTCCGTCAAGCACAACCAGCCCCTCACAGTCGTCAATCAAAACACTAACAATCGATTTTGGCAATGTTTCAAACACACTTCCTGAAATTTGTTTTGCTCCATCGAAAACAATTTCCTGCAATTGTGGAAAAAGTTTGGATAAAATCATTCCAGATTGTGCATTTGGATACTCTTCCGTGCATTCATAAGAAGAAAAAGTGGACAATTCTTCAGCCGTTAGGAATATAGATTGTGGACAAACATGGAAGATATCCACAAAATCAGCCCCAACTTTTTTCTCCAAACCGTCATAATCAATAAAAGCAATATCAGCCAATTTGTCATGTGAATGAAAACCACATTGCGAAGATTCGTCTTCTCTTCTCAAACTGTCAAGACAAATTTGCCCCGCATATTTCAAAAATTTGTTATACGAACCCTTATAAGCATCCTCGCACATAAGCAAAAGTTGTGCAGTCTCTTTGTCTAATATTTCTGGCAACAAAAACACATCATCTTTTTGATTAAACTTTTGAAAAGCATCAAAAATCTTTTCAGCCAACTCATCATCAACATCAAAATTGTCTAGCAACGCAACAAATCTTGCACTGTCTTCTTGATTGTATCCATATGACAGCATCAACTGCTCTACTTTATTCACTTTTCCCTTCCCCCACTTTTTACCATTATATCAAACTGACATTCTCATGTCAAGAGGTAATTTCAATAAAAAAAAGAAAAAACCCACCTCATGCGGTGAGTTTCAACATAAACCAGCAGTGTTCTATTTTTCCGGACCGTCTCCAGTCAAGTATTTTCGACGATGCAAAGCTTAACTTCTGTGTTCGGGATGGGAACAGGTGGAACCTTTACTCTATCGCCACTGGTTTTGGTATAATCACAGATTGCTCTGAAATTATCAAATTATTTGAACATTGTCAAATTATCTAAAAAAAGGAGGATAGGGAATCGACAATATTCAATCAGAGATGAAAATTCTCTGACAACTACATACTTTGAAAGAAGCTTAAAATACTTATAATCCGTGATTAAGCCCTCGACCTATTAGTATCGCTCAGCTGAACACATTACTGTGCTTACACATGCGACCTATCAACCTTGTGGTCTCCAAGGGGTCTTACTAACTTATGTTATGGGATATCTAATCTTGAGGCGGGTTTCACGCTTAGATG
>CAZIRI010000006.1:0-47125 GCA_964541815.1 uncultured Lachnospiraceae bacterium | reverse complement strand
ATGATGGTCTATAACAACAAAATTTTCGCATTTTGAGAGTTCTTCTATAAAGCATTTGTCCGTTCTTTCAATGCTGTGTATGTCAACAAGTGCAACAAGGTCATAATCTTTTGCATAAAACTCCGTTTTTTCGCTCTTGATAGGAAAAATTTCATTCAACGATTTTGATGCGGTTTTCAGGAATGCATCGGCGCCTTTTCCAATGGCGGAGCAAAACTCTTTCAAACCAAAAATTGAACCACAGGCATCTGGGTCTGGGTCTGCATGTGCGAAAATCGCAATTTTTTTTGCACTTTTTAATTTTTCAATTATTTTTTTATACATTTTCATCTTCTTCCTTTGGAATGTTGAGTGTTCTCAAAATTTCTTCAACTCGAATGGCGTTTTCCGTGCTTTTGTCAACAACAAAAGTTATTTTTGGCATATGTGGCATATCCACCATTTCGGCAAGTTCTCTTTTTATATATCCCTCGCCACTTTGCAAAACTTTTGTCACATTTTCGACATCTTTCAAATCAAGCACACTCACTTTCGCTTTGCAAAATTTGAAATCGGGAGTGACATTCACTTCCGTTATGCTTACGATTTTGTCAAGTCTTGGGTCATTCATTTTGTTTTTTATAATTTCAATTAAACATCTTTGCAATTCTGCATTTGCTCTTTCAATTCTTTTTGACATAATTCCCTCCATTTTTATTTTACTTAAAATCACTGATTTTTCCAAACGATTTAAGATACGAAAAGAAGATTTTATAAAAACAACAAAAAAGAGCAATGCAACATTTGCCCTTTGCTCCTATTTTTGTTTATCAAAATTCTGCTCTTTGCGATGTTCTTTAAGTTCGTTTGGAGTATAATTCATTTATTTTAGTCCCTTTTCACAATTTCTTTTGTGTAGCACTCAATAATGTCGCCTTCGACATAATCAATGTCATCAGCGAATTTCATTCCACATTCATAGCCTTTTGTGACTTCGCTCTTTTCATCTTTGACTATCTTCAAAGAACTGATAGTTGTTTCACCCAAGAGTTCGTCACCACGCATAATTTTTGCAATTCCATTTCTCTTTATAAAGCCGTCAAGCACATAGCAACCCGCAACTTTTCCCGCAGAAGAAAGTTTGAAAACCATTCGAATTTCAGCCTTTCCAGCATATTTTTGCTCATATTTAATTGCCATCATACCCTTTGAAAGTCGTGTTATTTGGTCAACAACTTCATAAATAATCTTTGACTCAAAAACATTCACTTTCAATGAGTCTGCCATGCTCAATGTCTTTGATGGAGTTTTGATGTTGAATGCAATAATTGTTGCACCCGTTGTTTGAGCAAGCACCAAATCGCTTTCGGTGATGGCACCAGGGGCACTGTGAATGCAAACAACTCGAACTTCATCATTTTTTATCGCTTCAAGCGACGCTTTCAACGCTTCAACAGAACCTTGTGTGTCCGCCTTGATGATGATGTTGAGATTTTTCAAAGTCCCTTCATGAACTTTGCTCATAAAGTCATCAACACTCACACCAGAAGTTTGACGAGAACGCTCTTGTTTGATTTTGTTGATTCTCTCATTGATAACTTGTTTTGACAAACTCTCTTCAACAGCATAAACTGCATCGCCCGAATTTGGAACATCATTAAAACCCATAACAGCGACAGGAGTTGCAGGTCCCGCCTTTTTGACAGGTTTCCCATTTTCATCAAACATCGCCTTAACTTTTCCATAGGTGATGCCCGACATAATCGAATCGCCAATTTTAAGAGTTCCGTTTTCAACAAGAACAGTCGCAACAGGTCCACGATTTTTGTCGAGTTCCGCCTCAATAATTGTTCCTGTTGCCATTTTGTTTGGATTTGCTTTGAGTTCTTCCATTTCAGCAACAAGCAAAATCATTTTCTTCAACTCATCAAGCCCCGCACCTGTCTTTGCAGAAATAGGAACAATGATTGCATCTCCGCCCCATTCTTCTGGCAAAATCCCGTGTTCCGTGAGTTGTTGTTTGATTCTGTCAGGGTTTGCTTCGACCTTATCCATTTTGTTGATTGCGACAATCATAGGAACGCCTGCCGCTTTGATGTGATTGATCGCTTCAACCGTTTGTGGCATAATTCCGTCATCCGCTGCAACAACAAGGATTGCAACATCAGTCACCTTTGCTCCACGAGCACGCATTTGTGTGAATGCAGCATGCCCTGGCGTGTCAATAAATGTGATTTTTTCGCCATTGAATGAAATTTGATAAGCACCAATTTTTTGTGTGATTCCGCCCGCTTCGCCATGAGCAACATTTGTCTTCCTGAATGCATCAAGCAGAGAAGTTTTGCCGTGGTCAACATGCCCCATAACTGTGACAACAGGTGGTCTTTTGACAAGATTTTTGTCATCATTATCTTCTTTTGCCGTGTCAAGCAACTGTTCTTCATAAGTCTTGTCAAGTTTGAGTTCAAGTTCAACCCCAAGTTCGTTTGCAACAAGTTCACATGTGTCAAAGTCGATTGTGCTGTTGATTGTTGCCATAACGCCAAGGAGCATCAACTTTTTCACAATTTCAGCAACTGGCTTTCCAATTTTTTCGCTCAAATCTTTGACTGTGATTTCTTGTGTTGTCATCACAGCATGAGTCACTTGTGGAGCGACAACAACTGCGACTTCTTTCTTCTTCTTTATGAGTTTTCTTGAACCCATTGTTGTTTCTTCAAAGCCCTCATCATCAACAACATATGAATATCCAATATTGTTGTTTCCTCTGTCAAAACTTGATTTTGCTCTTGCTGATTTTTTCGTTTCTTCAACATTTCTGCGTTGTTTATTTTTGTTTCCAAAGTTTCTTTCAGGTTGAGCAAGAACAGCACTGCTTTCCGTTGGAGTGTTGTTGAAAGATTTGAAGCCATTTGCTCTTGTTGAAACAAATGGACCCGCCTTTTGTCCACGCTGGAAGTTTGGATTTTGTCCATTGCGTTGGAATTGTCCATTTTGCCCACCAAAACGATTTCCTTGTTGGAATTTACCGTTGTTCCAATTTTGTCCACCAGCATTCTGCCCGTTTTGCCTAAAATTGTTGTTTCCACGATTTTCTCGTTGTTTGACATTGTTTCTTTGAACATTTTGATTGTCAAACTTGCGGAAATTATTTCCCTGTGTTTTGCCTTGCGTGAATTGTGGCTTTTTCTCAACTTCTTTTGATTTTTCCACCACTTCTTCAACGACAACTTTTTCAACAGGTTTTTCTGCTTCAAGTTTTTTCTTTTCTTCTTCTTTTTGTCGAAGTTGCAATTTCGTCTTTTGGTCATTCATTTTCTTTGAAAAAGCGTCAATATCGCTCTTTGAATTTCTTATAGACAGCAATAGACTTTGCAAAGAGCCATCTTTTTGCAAGTTGTTTATTTTCTTTAATGCTTCAAGTTGTTGTGTTGCCAAATCATTCTCCTTTTAGGCATCTTTCGATGCTTTCACATAAAACTTTGTTTTTTATTCCTATCACTTTGCACTTTTCAATGCTGACCAAGTCATTCAATCTGTCGATTTCAAAGAGTGGGATTTGCCTTTCTTGTGCAAGGAAATTCATGCTATGCTTCAAGGCATCCCCCGCCGATTTATCTATCAAAATTGCATAAAGTTTTTTTGTGTAAGACTTCAATGTGTCTTGCCCAATAATCACATATCCCGCTTTTCTTGCGATTGAAATCAATTCCTTAATTTCGCTCAATTTCTTCTCCAATTTGTTTGTATACATCCGCTGAAACTTCACATTTGAATGCACGATTCAGTGCCTTTGTTTTGCATAATTTGTCGAAACACTCTTTTTCCTTGCAAACATAAGCACCTCTTCCATTTGCTTTCCCTGTTGGGTCAGCAAAAATTTGTCCATCTTTGTTTTTCACAATTCTCAAAAGAGTTTTTTTGTCGCTTTGCCCCCGACAAACAATGCACATGCGGATTTTTTCTTTACTTTTATTTTGCATGGCATCACCCATTATTCGTTGTCTTCACCAAAAGGTTCAATTTCTTCCAAATCGTCCATTGCGTCAAATGATGAATCATCAGAAAGTTCTGAAATTTCAAAATCTTCTTGTTTCTTTTCTTCCTTTTCAGTCTTCACTGCACTTTCAGCCTTGACATCAATTTTCCAGCCCGTCAATTTCGCAGCCAATCTAACATTTTGTCCACCCTTTCCAATTGCAAGTGACAACTTGTCATCTGGAACAATCACTTGGGATGTGTTTAGACTGTCGTTTGTTTCAACAGACAAAACTTTTGCAGGACTCAATGCTCTTGCAATGTAATCAAGTGGGTCGTCAGAATATTCAATCAAATCAATCTTTTCGCCATTCAATTCACTGATAATTGTTGCAATTCTCGTTCCACGATTTCCAACACAAGCGCCGATTGGGTCAATGTTTGGTTTTTCAGTGTAGACAGCAACTTTTGTTCTGTTTCCTGCGTCACGAGCGATATTTTTTATCTTGACATCTCCCGATGCGATTTCAGGAATTTCAAGTTCGAACAATTTTCTAACAAAGCCTATATTGCTTCTTGACACTTGAATTTGAGGTCCATAGAAAGACTCTTTAATCTTCTTCACATAAACCTTGACTCTGTCGTTCACTTTGAAATTGTCAGTTGGGATTTGGTCATTTTTCATCATAACCCCTTCAGAACTTGTGCCTGGGAGTTGAACATAAACATTGTCGCCGTCAATCCTTGTCACAACACTTGTCAAAATTTCGTCTTCTCTCTTTGACAATTCAGAAACTGCCGTTTCTCTTTCAAGTTCACGAAGTTTTTGCATAACAACTTGTTTTGCTGTTTGTGCTGCAATTCTTCCAAACTCTTTTGTTGACTCTTCAACAGAAACGATATCTCCAACCTTTGAAGATTTTTTGTCTTTCTTTGCATCAGCCAAAGAAATCTCTTTGTCAGGGTCAGAAACTTCTTCAACAACAGTTTTGTATGAATAAATTCTTATTGTGTTTTTCTCTGGATTAAGCACAACTCTTGCTGATTTTGCTTCGTTATACATCTTTTTGTATGCGGAAGTCAATGCCGTTTCAAGTGCTTCAACAAATGTCGCACTGTCAATTTTTTTCTCTTGTTCCAATTCTTCAAGAGCCTTAAAGAAATCTTTATTTACCATTTTTTTCTCCTTAAAACTTTATGACTAACTTCATCGAGCCAATCTTATCTCTTTCGAAAGTGTGTTGTGTGTCACCACTGGAAATTGTCACCGTTTTTTCATCAAAACTTTTCAAAATTCCGTTGAACGACTTTTTGCCGTCAATCTTTGCAAACAAAGTGATATCAACTTCTTTGCCAATGTTTCTTTTGAAATCTCTGTCCGTCTTCAATGGCCTGTCAAGCCCAGGTGAACTCACAACAAGTGTGTAAGGCTCATCACCCGTTGGATTGATTTCGTCAAGAATAGGATTTAGCGCATTACTAACTTTTTCGCAATCGTCAAAATCAATCCCATCATCTTTGTCAATGGTGAAAATCAAACTCATTTCGCCGTTTTCTTTGATATATCTCACTTCAACAAGTTCATAACCCAAACTTTCAATCACAGGTCCAAGTTTTTCTTCGCAAATTTGTTTTGTCTTTGCCACACGACACCTCCATAAAATGTTCACTTAACACAAGGAGTGAGCAAACGAATTTGCCCACTCCCTGTCAAGATATTATTATTATATAATACAAAAACAAAAAAATCAAGGTTTTTTCATAGAAATTTCGTTATTTTCGATATATTTATGCGAAAATATCAAATTTCAACAAAAATTTTATTTCACTTCGCACAATTTCAACAAAACTTGTGCTGTTGCAAATGCGTCATTCCATGCTCTGTGAGCCCCTTCAAGCGTCAAACCCAAATACTTCACGATTGTTCCAAGTTTGAAATTTGTTGTTCTCAAATGGGATTGTCTTGCCAAATTCAATGTGTCAAGAACTTCATTATCAAAGAAATATCCATACTCATTGCCCATACGCTTCACAATTTTAAGGTCAAAGCCAATGATATTATGTCCGCAAAGCACTGCACCCCTTGTGAAATTGTGAAAATCACGAAGAACCGCTTCTGCGGGTGGTGCATCAGCGACCATTGCGTCAGTAATTCCAGTCAATTGAGTGACTTCAAAAGGGATTGGAATTGTTGGATGAATGAATGATGCAAACTTTTCGCTTATTTGCCCATCAACAATTTTGACTGCACCAATTTCAGTAATTTGGTCTTTTGCTGTGTCCAAACCAGTTGTTTCAATATCAAAAACGACAAAAGTTTTGCCATTTATCGTGTCGTTGTATTTCACTGGCTCGCTAAACATATTGTCTTGTGCAAGTGAAGTCAATTTTTCAATTTCAACAACTTGCCCCTCATATTTTTTTTCAATCTTTTGTGATTCAAACACTTCTTCTACCTCCGCTTTTGTCGCCCATGCCATTTTGTCAACTTTCAAAACGAGTTTCCCCGTGTATTTACTCATTTCAACATCTCCATGAAGCAACAAAAACATTGCTTCTTCAAGGGCGTCCAAATCTTTTTCTTTTGATTTTGGGCAAAAATAAATGCAATCCATTTTGCCTCTCTCGTCTTCAATTTGAAAATTGTAATATGCCTTTGGTTCTCCCGCATGCTGACCTGTTTTCCTTATAAAATCACGCCTTTCAATTTTCTTCAAATAGCCCGCAACAACAACTCCCGCTTTTGGTGATTTTATAAAAGATAGATATTCTGGGTGTGGCATAATTCCTGTGCCGACAAACTCTTTCAAAATCTCAACTGTATATCTCTGCACAGGCTTGTAGGTCGCTTTTATCTCAACATTTTCAATGTCGACATCATCAACAATAGAATTGTCCACTTCAATCTCAATGGAAAACTCTGTCAAAAAGTTGTCTTTCAAGTATTTTGATAATTCCGCAATAATTTTATGCTCCGAAAAAAAATTTTGCATCCTTTCACTCAAAACAAATTTGACAACAACATCAATTCCAGTCAAAGAAACCGAATAACTTTCGTCAGTGAAATAGGTTGAGATAAGTTTGTATCTGCTTTCAAAAAAAGTCTTTATTGCTTTCAAAATCAATTTCTCTTCGACAAAAACACGCATAAATTTGACTTTCAAATCAATTTTTTCAAGTTGCAAAGACTCTTGCAACCAATCAATAATTTCTCTTTTTTCAGATTCTTCAAGTTCTTTGTCTGTTGATGGATACAAAAAAGTTATGGTGCAAGTCCCGCCACTTTTTTTCACCACAACATTTTTGAGTTGAAGATTTTTGTATTTATCTCCAAATTTATTAAAAAACTCTTCAAAAAAATCCATAGAGATATTTTATATAAACACAAAAATTTTGTCAAGCAATTAAGTCAATGCAAAATGCAAAATATCAATCAAGACGACAAAGCCCAACAGAATAAACAATCCAATTGTGTGAATTTTGTTTTCAATTTCTCTGTTGATAGGTTTGCCACGAATCCACTCAATCAAGACAAACAAAATATGTGCCCCGTCAAGAGATGGAATAGGCAAAATATTGAAAATTGCAAGGTTTGCTGCGATAAGCGGAATGAAAATCAACAAGTATGAAAGCGATTGTGATGCATAGTCCGCCATTGTCGCAATCGTTCCAACTGTTCCAGCCATATCACTTATTGGAACTTGGAATGTGAAGAGCATAAACAAACTTTTCAGCACAAGCCAAGCCCAGCCAAATGCCATGCTAAACGACCTGCCAAGCCCTTCCCAAAAACTGTATACATAAGGTTTTGCCAACAAGCCAATTTTGCCGTGCACCGTGTCACCCTCAACTGTCGTGTCAATGTATGGATACACAGTGACAGTCAATTTTTCAACATCACCACTCAATGAATCTTTTTTCACAGTCATTTCAAATGTGTATAGATTTTCAGTTGGAATAGCACTGTTTGTCTTGTAATATTCATTGTATATCGCTTCCGCCTTTGCAATCTCATTTGACACCAAAGCGGAATAATTTCCACCAAATGCAAAGTCAATTTTTTCGCCATTAACTTCCGTGATAACATCGCCCGCTTCAAATGTGTTTGGATATGTTTCATCAACAGCAGAAACTTGTTTCACATCATATCCCACCGAGCAGAGCAGAACCCACGAGAATATTATTGCCGTCAAAAAATTCATTGTCACGCCACCCAGCAAGACAATTATTCTTTTCCAAGGTTTTTGATTGTTAAAAGCAGTTGGAGATGGATTTTTTTCATCTCCATCCTCACCATCAAAAGCACAATATCCACCAAGTGGGAATGCACGAAAAGAAAATTTTTCACCCGTTTTTTTGTTTGTTTTTGAAAAAATTGCAGGTCCAAATCCAACTGAAAATTCGTCTATCTTAAATTTTAATAATTTTCCCGCAATGTAATGCCCAAATTCGTGAAACAAAATCATAAAGAGCAAAATCACAATTGCCAGCAAAATATACAACAAATACATATCAATTCCTTATAAGCAAATATTGTTCTTTTGTATTAAAGGAACACAAGCATCATCGCAATAAGAATATATGGTGCAACAAAAATGTGAGAATCAATTCTGTCCATCACACCGCCATGCCCAGGCAAGAATGTTCCACTGTCTTTGACACCGACTCTTCTTTTGATAAGAGATTCGAAAAGGTCGCCAAATTGAGCAACAATAGAGCCGAGGAAGACAACAATAAGAAATGCCCAAAGAGGGAATGCGTTCACAAATGCATTATATGAGTCGATATTCCAAAAAATGAGATAAACACAAGCACAAAGAAGCATGCACCACAATGTTCCGCCCACTGCCCCAGCAATAGTCTTCCCTGGGCTAAGTTTTGGACAAAGTTTCTTTCCGCCAATCAAAGAGCCTGTCAAATATGCAAATGTGTCCGTGAAAATTGGAATAAGGAATGCAATAAGCAATACAAAAACTGAATAATCAACTGTTATTGATGCGTTTGCAATCTTGTTAAACAACTTTCCAAATTCATCAATATGGTTCACAAACAGGAACATTAAGAACAAAAATGCTGGATAGATAAAGCATATTGCTGTGTGAAGAGCCTTTTTGAATGAAAATTTGAAAATTGACATATTTGTGATTTCTCTTATTGTCATTTCGTGTAAAATTCTCTGTCTTTTTCTGCAAATTGAAACCAAAAATGCAACCAAAGTCCCCAAGACAATCAAGAGAACATCAAATAAGATAGTATACAAAACCCATAAAGAACTTGATTTTGCAACAGCATTATGAATTCCAATCAAATTCATTGCTGCCAAAACAACAGGGAAAAGAACAGCAATCCAAATATAATTGTATTTCCCTATTTTGCTCATCAATTTTGACATTTCATAGCACGCATAACATGCCATCAAACAAAAGAAAACATCAAAAAAGTAGTCGCTCACAAAAATTTTAAGCACAAAGAGCATTGCAAGCACAAGCACAACCGCAATTGAAGACAATGACCTTTCTTTCATTATTTACCTCCAAATCTCCTATTTCTTTTTGAAAAAGCAAGAAGTGCCTTTTCGAGTTCTTTTTGATTAAATTCTGGCCAATAAGTGTCCGTGAAATACAACTCACTGTATGCCATTTGAAAAAGCATAAAGTTTGAAATGCGTTTCTCTCCACTTGTTCTTACAACAAGGTCAACATCTGGCGATGGATAGGAATATAAATTTTCCTTTATTGAGTCCACAGTCACCTGCCCGCCCTTTTCAATCACCTTGTTGACAGCATGAACAATATCGTCTCTTCCGCCATAATTCAACGCCAAATTCACAACAAGTCCTGTTGCGTCTTTCGTCCTTTCCATAACACGAAAAAGTTTTTCTTGCATAGAAGCAGGAAATCTTGACAAATCACCCATGCAGTGAAGTTTGATATTGTTTTTCACAAATTCTTCTTCACTTTCTTCACACATTTTTCCAACAACATCGAAAATATAATCAATTTCTTCTTGTTTTCTGTTCCAATTTTCAGTTGAAAAGGCGAAAAATGATGCATATTTAATTTCATCAAATTTCAGCAAACATTTTATAACCTTTTTCCAATTTTCTGCACCAATTTTGTGCCCAATCTTTCTCTCTAACCCATTTTTGACTGCCCAACGTCTGTTTCCGTCCATAATAAACGCAATGTGTTTAGGCACTGTCAACAAATCTTTTTCTTCCAACATATCAATCCTTATTTCTTTATTCTTTTGTTAAACTTTCATAACTTCTGCTTCTTTGTCTTCCGCCTCTTTGTCGGCAAGTGCAGAATACTTGTCAACAAATTTTTGAACTTCTTTTTCACAAGCGGAAAACTCATCTTCTGAAATAAGTCCATCTTTTTTCAAATCTTTAAGCATGTCAAGAGCATCACGACGAGCATTTCTCATAACAATTTTTGTCTCTTCGCAAATTTTCTTCACTTGCTTGACAATTTCTCTTCTTCTTTCTTCCGTTGGAATAGGAAAAGCAAGTCGAATGACTTTTCCATCATCAATTGGAGTTATTCCAATGTCAGATGCTGAAATTGCTTTTTCAACATTTTTAAGTTGTGAAGCATCCCAAACATTTATTGTCAAAATTCTTCCTTCTGAAACAGTCACTGTGCCCATTTGATTTATTGGAGTTGAAACACCATAATATTCAACATAGACTTTGTCCAAAATATGTGGATTTGCTCTCCCTGCACGAATGACTTGATATTCGTTTTGTTGGTGATTGAAGGCTTTTTCCAAATCTTCTTTCACGCTTGCATATATTTCTTCGATTTGTTCGTTCATATATTTCTCCTTTCGATACAGTTTAGTATAAACCAAATAAAAGATTTTTGCAAACATTTTTCCAAATTCGTTCAAAAAATAAAGAAAAAAGCGAAAAAAATATATAAAAAACAGTTTATTTGGAAATATTTGAGCAAATATTCTCATTATCTTATATTTGAAACATGAAAAAAAGTGCAATCAAATCACACTTTTTTCAAAAACTAAACAATTTTTATTATTTCACTTTCTCAACTTCAATTGGCTTAAACGTTCTGCAAATGGAAGCATTTTCTTGATTTTTCAAAACAAAATCGTTCACATTTTGAAGTATAGCAACATCACCCTCTGGAACAAGAACAATTTCTCTTTTAATGTCATTTGTCAAAGTTGTTTGAGGGTCTTTCTTTGTTTCAAAAGACTTTCCATTGTTTTCAGTTTGAACATATTCGTCAAGAACTGCGCTGATGTGTTCTTTGATATACTTTTTTTCATCAATTCTGAACATGAAATCAATATGTCTTATCGCTTTTTCAAGAGCAACATCAAGCCCAACATACAAATCATCCATCCACGCTCTTCTTTCTTGATATTCTGCTCTCAATCTATTTTCAAATTTGGAAAGATTTTTATTGTGTTCTTTTATTGTTTTTAGTTGTTCTATATTTTTTTCCAAAGTTTCAATTGAAGGAACATCATTTCCACAACCAATGGTGATATAAGCAAATTTGTCAAATTCAAATTTTGTCATTTCATCGCTCAAACCATTTTCATATTTATAAACGATATTCATATAATTTTTCATTGCTTCGCAATCTGACATTTTTTCTGTATCAAGTTTCATAATATATCTCCCATCAACTATCATTTCATAAACTTTTTCTAGTGATTTATCTTTTTTCAACAAATTGTCGTTTGCATCAATCGCACGCAACAAAAGTTCTCTCTTTCCATTATTCAAGATTTTGTCAAGAAATTCTTTCAATTTGTCGTGATTCATCCCTAAAACTAGGACATTGTTTTCAATAAAATCATTTGTCTTTTCTTCCAAACATTCTTGAAGAAGTTCAATATTTTCCACTGCATTTTCTTTAATGTCATCAGATTTTAGAGAATTGATTGCTTTTATTTTTATAGGATTGTCAAAAATCTTTTTGCTGTCCAACCCCTCAACTGACAAACACAATTCTTCGATAAGCAATCTCTTTGCGAAAATGGACTCTTTTTCATCGTCACTTCCCAATTTGATTGTGAGAACGGACAAATTGTGTCCAATCCAACTCTTCATCACTTCGGCTTTTGCCTGAATATCAGTTTTTTCGTCAGTTTTTGCATTTTGTATCAATTCATCAGTCGCACAAGTTTGCACAAAATCAAAGGCTGTTTTTATATGCTCCGTTGACAATCTTAAAATTGAAGGACATTTTTTTATTGCTTCAAGCACTTCGCTTGAATAACCCTCATCACGCATTTTACTGTCAATCTTAAACAAATTGCAAATTTTCAAACTCTTTTCATTGTAAACTGAAAAGTCCGTTATTGTATCAACAACTTGTTTGACCTTTGATGCATAAACCCCGCCAATAATTGACGCTGGTGCCTGTTCAACAATCGCATTTGCTTCTTTTTGATTGATGTGAAGCCCTTTCAAAAGTGCATAATAAATCACTTCAAAATCCCTGTCTGTGTCATAGGCTCTGCATGCACCTGTCACTTTGTCAAAATCATCTTTGGCAGAATTTTTCATATTTCCGTCACGAAGAACAGTTTTGTTGATTGTTTTGTATATATTTATCCCCTTTCCAACAATTTCATCAAAAAGTTTTTCAACTCTTTTTTCAACCTCTTCTGGCATTTCACAACCAAAGCAATCATGTTTTTGCAAAATTGCCTTACCTGCATCCTGTCTATCCTTTTCCTTTATCTCTATATCCTTTGCTCTTTCGCTTGTTTCAAACTTGTCACACGCAAAATCAACGGCAGAAATAAGTGCCATGATATACTTCTTGTCATTTGATGTGAAATCACGGCGTTTTTCAAGTGCATCAATTTTTTTGTCAACTTCACTCTTATCAAAATGGAAATATTTTGTCATAACATCACAAATAGTTTTTTTATTCCAAATAAGTTTTGACATCTTCATCACCCCTTTTATAAAATATATTTTACCACAAGCAACTCAAATTGTCAATATAAAAAAACACTCAATGAGTGTTTTTCAAAGGAATTACTTTCCTGCCATTTGCTTTGCGACTTCTTCCGCCAAATTGTCATGTCTTTTTTCAAGACCTTCACCAAGTTCATAGCGGACAAATCTTCTTATAGAGATTTTTTCTCCAATTTTCAATGTCGCTTCTGTGATGACATCTTTGATTGTTTTGCTTGAATCTTTGACAAAAGGTTGATCCATAAGGCAAACATCTTCATAATATTTCTTTACTCTTCCCTCAACCATTTTTTCAATAATTTGAGCAGGCTTGCCCTCGTTTGTGGCTTGCGCTCTCAAAATTTCCTTTTCAGATTCAAGTTCTGCAGGATCAACTTCTTCTTCCCTAACATACTTTGGATTTGAAGCAGCGATTTGCATTGCGATATCTTTCACCAAGGTTTGGAAATCAGCACTTTTGGCAACGAAGTCAGTTTCACAGTTCACTTCAACCAAAACACCAATTTTTCCGCCCATGTGGATATAAGAAGCAACCGCTCCTTCTGATGCAATTCTTGATTGTTTTTTGTCAACGGCTTTAAGTCCTCTTTCTCTCAAAAGAACAATTGCTTGTTCAAAATCCCCATTTGCATCTGTGAGTGCTTTTTTGCATTCCATCATGCCAACACCTGTTTGTGCTCTCAATTTTGCAACATCTTGTGCAGTAAAATTCATGATATAATCTCCTTTCATTAAAATACAAATTATTCAGCGTCTTTATTTGTTTGTTCTGCTGTTTCTTCAACCTTCACTTCTTTTTTTGCGACAGGTCTTTTTCTTGGTTTTCTTGAAGTTTTCTTTTCTTCTCCTGCTTCGGCAATTTCCATGCTTGGCTTTGCTTGTTCAAGCAATGCTTCAAGGTCAACGACTTCATCATTTGCGTCTTCTTCTTTCTTCATTGACACACCTTCTCTTGCTTCGATAACTGCATCAGCAATTGCCCCAGCAATGAGTTTGACTGAACGGATTGCATCGTCGTTTCCTGGAATTACAACATCAACATTTGATGGGTCACAGTTTGTGTCAACCAAACTTACAACTGGGATACCCAATGTGTTTGCTTCGTGAACACAAATTTTTGCATTTGTTGGGTCAACAACAAAGATGACTCCTGGAAGTTCTCTCATTTCTTTGATTCCGCCCAAATTCTTTTCAAGTTTATCTCTCTCAATTTTGAGTTGAGCAACTTCTTTCTTTGGAAGCAAATCAAATTCTCCAACTTTTTCCATTTGGTTGAGTTTGTTGAGTTTTTCGATGCTGTTTCTGATTGTCTTGAAGTTTGTGAGTGTGCCACCAAGCCATCTGTTGTTCACATAGAACATTCCGCATCTTTCTGCTTCTTCCTTGATTGCTTCTTGTGCTTGCTTTTTTGTCCCTACAAAGAGAACATTTTTTCCGCTTGCAGCGATATCACGAACAAATGTGTAAGCCTTGTCCACTTGTTCTGATGTGATTTCCAAATTGATGATATGGATGTTGTTTCTTGCTGTGAAGATATAATCCTTCATCTTTGGATTCCACTTTTGAGTTTGGTGACCAAAATGAACACCTGCCTCCAAAAGTTGTTTCATTGAAATAACTGACATAATTTTTCCCTCCTGTTTTTGTCTCTTCCTCGAAATATACTCCCAAAATCAACCCAAGTGAAACTTTTGCAATGCAACAAATTCGATATCTAAAAAACAAAATTCAAATGATGCAAAGCGTTTAGGCAACAATATTTTGAAATGCCTTTCGAGTGCTATTTTGTCCAATGACAGATGCTATTATATCATACAAAAAAAGAAAAAGCAAGCAAAAAATGCCTACTTTGAAAAAATTATTAAAAAAGTCCCCAAATAAATGTCATGATTGTGATTATTGCCGAAAGCACAATTGTTCCAATCAAGAAAATTTTTGAACGCTTGTCCATTTTGGGCGAATAATCTTCCTGCGGGGAGTCATCTTCATCTTCTTCGTCAGTTGCTGTCGCCTCTATTCTCATCATTTCTTCCAATTCCCTAATTCTCTCATCATCTATTTTCCTATTTTTTCTCACAACATCTGCATAGTCATCGAAAACACCTGTGTAAGCATTCATTGCTTGTTTGCTGAAAAAGGATGTGGTATCTACAACTATAATATAATGCACAACGATTGCAATCAAAAAGAAGACGATAAAGAAAAGTAGGAAGAGGAAGAAGAAGTTTGAAAATGCAATTTCCAGTGCTGGCAACAAAACAACACCTTTTGCCGAAGCAAACGAAAGAGCAACGCTCAAAGCGTTGTTTGTGAAATGGACAATCATACATGGAAAGATTGAGTAGCAAGCATAAAGAAGTCTTCCCAATAGCAACCCAACCAAAAATGCATAGAAGAACTGCTCAATATTCAAATGCAAAAGTCCAAACATAAGTCCAGTGAGAAGAATACTCTTCCCCCTGCCCAGCATTGAATTTCCAGTCAAAAGCAATCCACGATGCAATGTTTCTTCGCAAATTGCAGGGACAAGAGCGGTGCAAAGAATCGCCAAAAAGAACTGCCCCCAAGTTGAAACAGATGAAGAACTGCCCTTGTGTTCATATCCAACAATGCCCAAAAGCCCATTGAAGAACGATGATGCATAGATAGTGAAAATAAACACCAAAACGCCAAGTCCAAAACTTGCCATCACAATTTTCCATGATGTTTTATTACAATGGCAAAACTCGGCAACATCTCTTACTTTTGAGTGCGTAAGCGTCTTAAACAAGATAAGTGGCAACAAGAAAATTATGCCAATTTGAGTGAACAAAGACAAATAATAACTTGCTCCCTTTCCCAAAAAGGCAAAGACGCCATAATATGAGCATACACGAATAGCGATAAGACAAAGCAACACAACAAAATAAATTGCATTCACAAGAATGTTGTTTCGCTTTTCTGTTTTTATAAATTCATCCATTTGAGTTGAATTGCTTATTTTTTCTGAATTTTCCAAAAAATTTCTCCAATAATACAAATTATGTTGTTAAGTCAAATTTAATACAATAAAGAACAGTGCTAGCACCCCACCAAAAATCACAACAAGTGGCATTTTCCCGATTGACCTAACTTTTATGTCGAGTTCTTGTCCCTCATCTGCGATTTCGACTTTTTGATATCTTGAAAAGTGGAATTTGTATAACAGCACATAGATTGCACACATCGCACAAGCGATGACAATCCCCAAAATATACATCCACCAAGGCATTCCAATCAAGTTGAGATGAATGATATTTTTGTTTATCAAAAAGTCAAGCACAAGGGTTGTTGCATTGTTGAACATGTGAATTATGATGCTGTATATCAAATTCCCAGTTTTTTCATAAACGACAGCAAGCACAATTCCCAGCACGAATGGATAAACGAATTGAGTTATGTTTTGATGCATCAAAGCGAAGAGCAGTGCAGAAATCAAAACACTTGGCACAACTAAAAAATTCCTTTTCAAGCCGTTGTAGACAACACCCCTAAAAATCAACTCTTCGCAAATAGGTGGAATGACTGCGGACAGAAACAGATTGACAAAGAGCCAGCCAATCGTGTTGTTTGGCAAATTCATTGAAGAGCCACCGACGCCGAACGCATGGAACATATTGCCAAAAACACCCTCAATGAGCAAAATAAATCCAAAAACACCCAAAATTCCAACCCCAGCGGAAATTGAAAGTGTCGATATTTTGACATTTTTGAATGAAAATTTTGCGGACTTGTTGCTTATGCCATAAATTCCGTTGTATGCAAAAAAAATCAAAGCCATGCAAAGTGGTGTGAGAATCGACATTGGAATGCTGAACCACAAATAATGGTCAAAAAGATATTGCAACAAATTTTGGTCGCCAGCATCGATTTGCATGTTTTTTGCAACTGATGTGCAAATAAGAGCAAAAATCAAACTGACAAACAAAGTTATGAGCAAAACAAGCAAATAAACTTTTCCTGCATCGTTTGTTGTGTAGAAATTCCTCTTTGTGAAAACATATTTTTTTTCTTCGTTTTTTTCCATATCAATGTGTATAATATCACACTTCAAACAAAAAAAGCAACAAATAACTGGACAAATAAGAAAAAAATAAATATAATGTTTTTATGAATAAATACATGGAATATGCGATTGAAGAAGCAAAAAAAGCATTAAAAAAAGATGAAGTTCCAATTGGAGCGGTGATTGTTTGCAATGGAAAAGTGATTGGAAAAGGATTCAATCAACGCAACAAAAAGAAAAATTCACTTATGCATGCGGAGATGATTGCAATCAACAAGGCTTGCAAAAAAATGAAGGACTGGCGACTTGAAAATTGTGAAATATATGTCACTCTCGAACCCTGCCCAATGTGTGCGGGAGCAATTGCGAATGCAAGGATATCAAAAGTTTTCTATGCTTCAAAAGAGACAACATCAAAAGACAATTTGTGTGAAAAAATACTGTCAAGCACCCGACTAAATCACACCTGTTCTATCTCACAAATCGAAGAATATGAAAAACAATGCTCACAAATGCTGTCAGAGTTTTTTAAGTCAAAAAGAAAGATGCCATTTTCAAAATAGCATCTTTTTTCTATAACAATTCATACAATTTTTCTTTGTATTCCTCTTCTGTGATAATCCCATCTTTCAAATTTTGCTTTAAGTCGGCAATTTGTTTCTTTTTGCTCTCATATTCTTCATCATCCACAACATCGTTTTTCTTTTCTGAAGTTGTTTCAAAACGGTCACGCCAATCATATTCATCAGTTTCATGCTTTGATTGTTTTTGTTGAAGAATGTCATTCATCACAATAATATCAGGGATAAACATTGTAATGAAGAGCAAAATCCAAACCACTGTTCCGCCAAAAATAATCGCCATAATCAATCCAGCAAGATAAAGCCCCTTTGTCACCCTGAAAAATTTTCCCCTTTGTCTCACTGACCACAAAAGGAAGAAACTTGCAAGAAATCTGATGATGAAAAATATGATTGCATAATGTATTTCAGTGTATGTTGTGCCAGCAAGATACCACAAAAGGCTGAATTCACTCAATCTGGTGAATAATGCGGGTGATGTTTTGTAGATAATTGTCAGTGCAAGAGATAAAACAGCCGTAATCAAATTTATGATTGCCGCCCAAAGAATTAAATTCCTTTTTGTTCGATTCATATACATTTCCATTCAAAAAACTCCTAAAATTTTGTTCGCTTGAACTATATAATAACATTATACGAAAATATTGTCAAATTATTTTGAAAAAATAAAAAAAAGTTGTATGATATTGTCATGGAGAAAAATATGAGAATTGAAAAAAGAACAATTGTTATCACAGGAGCATCTAGCGGGATTGGTCTTGGACTTAAAAACATTTTTGAAAGCAAAGGCGACACAGTGATTGATATTTCTCTTGACGGAAGGGATTATTCATGCGATGTTTCCGATGAAAAAGCCCTGAAATCTGCTTTTGATGAAATATACAAAAATCATGGCGAAATTGACATGCTTATCACTTGTGCGGGATATGGAATTTCAGGTGCAGTCGAACTTTTGAAAGAAGAAGATGTCAAAAAACAAGTTGCCGTCAACTTTTTTGGCACGACAAATGCCTGCAAATATGCAATTCCAAAAATGAAGAAAACTGGAAAATTTGTCCTTATCGCATCTGCAACAGCACTTTTTCCAATCCCATTCAAAGCATATTATTGTGCAAGCAAGTCCGCCGTTGACAGTTTTGCAAGAAGTTTGAGAATGGAACTTTCTCGCACACAAATGCAAGTGACTTCGATTTGCCCTGGGGATATAAGAACAAACTTTTCAAAAAATCGTGTCAAAATTTATGACACAAATGAAAGATATGGAGAGTCAATTCGCTTGTCAACTGAACCAACTGAAAAAAGTGAAAGCAAGAGAATGTCGCCAGAATATGCCATCCAAAAAATATACAATATTTGCGAAAAAGAGCATTTTAAGCCACGATATATCATTGGAGAAAAATATAAATTCTTCAATTTCTTGCGCAAAATTTTGCCAACAAGCCTTATGACAAAAATTATAGAAAAAACCCACTACAAAAATGAAAAGAAAGATTGATTTTTAATATTTATGAAAATAAAATAAATAATTAAAAATTCAAAAAAAATTATTATTTATTAAAAAAATAAAAATAATTAAAAATATTTTTTCGCCAGTATTTATCGAATGAAAAAACATATTGATTTACAAAAATTTAATATATTTTTTTTCAAAAAATTATTTTTTTGAGTATATTAAAAACTCTTGATTTCCGTCACCACCCAAAATTGACGACTTGACAATTCCTTGCACATCAAAGCCAAACTTTTCAAAAAAGTGCCTTATATTTTCGCAAATTTTTTGTTGCACTTTCTCATCTTTCACAATCCCCTTGTGTTTTTTCGCATATTCCGCCCCGCACTCAAACTGTGGTTTTATCAATGCAACAATTTCAACTTTTTGAAAATCATCAGAAAGTTTTGGAATAAGTTTTGTGAGTGAAACAAAAGAAACATCAATCACAACAAAATTCACATCACTAAAATTATCTTTTGAGAAAGTCAAATAGTTTGTTTTCTCAAAATTCTTCACCCGTGCGTCATTTTTTATTTTGTCCGCAAGTTGATTTTCGCCCGTGTCAATAGAATAGACTTTTTTTGCCCCATTTTGCAAACACACATCCGTAAATCCGCCAGTTGAAGCACCGATATCAAGAACAATTTTGCCTTTTAAGTCGCACGAAAAATCTTCAAGTGCTTTTTGCAACTTAAATCCGCCCCGTGAAACAAATTCAAAAGGTTTAACTTCAAATTTTGCACTGCCATCACACAAAAAAGCGGGTTTTGTGACAATTTTATCATCAACACAAACTCGCCCCATTTCAATTGCTTGTTTTGCCTTTTCTCGTGATGCATACAAGCCCTTTTCAAACAACAAAACATCAAGTCTTTTCATGCATTTATGATATCACAAAAACAGCATAAAACAAAACAAAAGTCACAAATTTTTTGAAAAAACATATTTTGATAATGGAGAAGCACAAATGAACTACTCATGCAAATATCAAAATGGATTTTATCAAGATTTAAGGTGTTGCCCAGCGCCACCATGCCATCCACCCCAAATGCCACCGCAAAATTGTTGTTATTTCAATGAAAAAGACATTCTTTGCTTTGCAATTGGCTTTTTGCTCGCAAAAAACTGCAATTAAACATTTTTTTCTTTATATTTTTTCAAAAATTTTCTGCAAGTGTCAAATGCATCATCATAAGTTTTTGGATTTGACAAATCACAGTCCGCATTTTTCAAAATCGTAATTGGGTCAGCGGAACAACCTGCTGAAAGAAATTTCTTGTATTTTTCAGCATAATTTTTGTCAGAAAGAATCATGCTTGATGTTTTTAATGCACCAATCATCGATGTTGCATACTTATAAACATAGAAATTTTTGAAAAAGTGAGGAATTCTCAACCACTCATATTGAGTTTCGTCCACGACTTCAACATTTTTCCCATAATAGAACTGATTGAGTTCCAAATATTTTTCATTCAACAAATCAGGTGTCAATGGACACTCTTTTTCATATTCTTCATGAACGAATTGTTCAAACTCGGCAAACATCGTTTGTCTGAAAATCGTTGCACGGGCTGAATTTAAGAAATAGTCATACAAATATAACTTTTCTTCTTCATTTTCCGCATTGTCAAGAAGATAATTCAATAGCAACATTTCATTTGTTATGCTTGCAATTTCCGCCACAAAAATTGTGTAATCACAAGTTTGAATTGGTTGGTTGTGGTCAGAATAATATGAATGAATTGCATGTCCAAGTTCATGAGCCAAAGTAAAAACACTCTCAACATTCCCAACAAAATGCATAAAGACAACAGGTGTCGCCCCGTATGCACTCGTTGAAAAACTTGTGTTTGCCTTGTTTTCATTTGGCATAACATCAATCCAGCGTTCATCCTTTGCCCTTTGAATAAGTGTGACATAGTCTTCACCCAGTGGAGCGACCGCCTTTTTGACAATTTCAATCGCTTCATCGTATGTGAGAGTTTTGTTGAAATTTTTCGCACAAGGAGCAAAAACATCATAATTAGCAAACTTTTCAAGCCCCAACATTTTTCTTTTTTCGTCATAGTATTCATGCAAAAAATCAATGTTTTCTTTGACTTTTGAAATCAACAAATTATAGACATCTTCGCTTATCTCTTCGCCAAATAAAGCCTCGGAAAGAGCATTTTTATATTTTCTAATTTTCGCCAAAACGCACTCTTCTTTGACTGAATTTATATAATTTGTTCCCAAAGTGTTGTAGAAATTGCCATAACCCTGAAACATTTGCTTGATAGCATTCTTTCGTAAAGTTCTGTCAGGATTTTCAAGGAGAAGAACATATTCCGCCTCATTGAGTTGATGTTTTTCGCCTTTTTCGTCCAAAACATCAGGGAATTTCAAATCAACATCACGGAACATTGATGCAACTGCTGAATTTCCGCCCATTGCCTCCGAAAGTTTCGTCAACAACAATTCTTCCGCCTTTCCCAAAGTGTGAGGTTTTTCTTTCAAAATTCCCTCAAAATATCTTTTGTAGTTGGCAAACTTTTCATTTTTTTGCAACTCAATCAATTTTTCATTTGAAAATTCGGTCACTTCAACATCTATAAATGCGGTCGCATTCATAATTTTTGTTTGAACAAATGAAAATTTCTCAACAAGTTCATTTGCATTTCTGTCAGAGCCGTCTTCACACTGTTTAAGGTCGGCATAAAGTGAAATAAAACACATTTCTTTGACAAATTCCATTTCTTTTTCTAAACAAGAAAACAAAATATCGTCATTTGAAAGGTTCCCCTCAAATTGTTTAAAAACTGAAATTTGATTCTCAAGATTTTTAAGTCGCAACAAAAAGTCCTCATCATTTGCACAGAACTTCGTCAAGTCCCATTTATAACGCTCTTCAATTTCACTTCTTTTCTTCATACACAACTCCTATCTTGACAAATATTTACTCATATCAAATTTGTTCCATGGCGAAACTTTTTCATTTGGACAAGCAAGAAAAACCATATGCTCCTTTGTTGTTGGATGTTCAAAAGAAAGTCTTCCTGCCCAAAGTCCCAAAGCACTTGTTTTGCCATGTGCTTTTCCATATTTCACATCGCCAACCAAACTATGCCCCGCATTTGCAAGTTGAACACGGATTTGATGACTTCTCCCCGTCAAAATCTTGACTTCAAGCAAACTATTTTCGCCGTTATCTTCCAAAACTGTGTAAACAAGTTCGGCTTTTTTCGCTCCCTTTTCAGACATTGGACAAACTTTGACAAGATTTTCCTTTTCGTCTTTTTTGAGATAATTTGTCAGCTTTTCCATTTTTGTTTTGACTACATCATTTGTGACAGCATAATAAATTTTTTCAACTGAATGAGTCGCAAACTGTTCGGACAATCTTTTTGCGGATTTTGAATTTCTCGCAAAAACCATAACTCCGCCCGTTGGTCTGTCAAGTCTGTGAATAAGCCCAACAAATGCTTCACCCTCTTTGTTGTATTTTTCTTTCACATACGCTTTCAC
This sequence comes from uncultured Lachnospiraceae bacterium, assembly GCA_964541815.1. Taxonomy (GTDB): domain Bacteria; phylum Bacillota; class Clostridia; order Christensenellales; family UBA1242; genus Caccovivens. The sequence continues at coordinate 24,602 of CAZIRI010000006.1, read as the reverse complement.
CATTGACAACAAATCCAAATCGCCACTTTCATCGGCTTGTGTTGGAACATTTTGTGGCTTTATAACAACAACAATTTGATTATCTTCATATAGCACTGTCAAATTTTCCATTATTTCCCCCAAAATTAAGCACGCTTCAATTGCACAGAAATTGTTCCGCTTCCAACTTCAACAGTTTTTTCAATGTCAGCATTGCCAAAATCTTTTTTGTCCAAAACTTTCAAAATCAAAACTTCTTGTTTGATTTTTTCAATATATTCAACAAGCATTTCTCCAACTTCATCATCAGACACTTCAAAAGACGCATAAATTCTTTGGTCGATGTCAAAGTCCGCACTCTTTCTCAAAACTTGCAAACTTCTCACAAATTCACGATAAAGTCCCTCAATAAGCAAACTCTTGTCAAGATTTATATCCAAAACAACCGTGTTCCCGTTTTCATGAGCGATAACAAAATCTTCTTTTGGCTTCTTTTCAAGATTGAACAAATCGCTGTCCAAATCTTTGAACTCTCCAATCGAAACTTTGCCGTTCTTATATTGCTCAACAATATTTTTCACATTGTCGCCCGCTTCCATAAGAGCATTTTTGAGTTGTTGCACTCCACCTTTCAAAACGGCACCCGCTTTTTTGAAATTAACTGACAAAAATTCATCGTTAAACTTGCTGTCATCAATCACGCATTCAAGTTCCTTGATGTTGAGTTCATCTTTGATAATATCTCCCATTTCACTCATAACGCTGTCGAGGTTTTCTTGTCCTGCGATATACATTTTCTTCAAAGGTTGTTTCACTTTGATTTGATTTTCGTTTCGAAGTCTTTGTGCTGTCGACATAATATTTCTTGCCACTTCAACAGTTTTCAAAACCGAAGAAAAACTCTCTTCATAGATTTTGTCTGGATAATGTGACATCATAACACATTCAGCAGAATTTTTCTCAATTTCTTTGACCATGTTTTGCCAAATATATTCACAAGCAAATGGCAAAATTGGCGTCATAACTTGCACAACCGCTTTGATTGCATGATACAAGCACCAATAAGCAGTCATTTGGTCGTTTTTGTTTTCAGATTTCCAGAAACGCTTTCTGTTGCTTCTTATATAGAAGTTTGAAATGTCGTCAACGAGTTTTTCAAAATCTTTAACCACAACAAAACTCTTGTTGTCAGCATAATTCTTATCACAATCCGCAATAAATTTGTTCACACTTTCAAGAAGCCACTTATCAGAAAATTTCAAATCACTTGTCTTTGGCTTGAAGTTTGAAATGTCGGGGTTGTCGATGCATGCATAAGTGTTGAAGAATGTGTATATATTCCAAAAACCAAGAATTTTTCTTCTTGATTCCTCCACAAGACATTCTCCAAATCGCATATCATTTGTTGGAATTGCAGATGCATATAAATATCTTATTGCGTCAGCACCCAACTTGTCCGCAACTTGTGCAACATCAATAGAGTTCCCCGCACTCTTGTGAAACTCATTTCCATTTTCATCTTTGACATATTGATAAGTGCAAATTTTCTTATATGGTGCTTTCCCCGTGAAGACAACACTCATAATCAAAAGTGAATAGAACCAAAGTTTGACTTGTTCAATCATTTCGCACACAAAGTCGCTTGGGAAATTTTGCTCAAAGAACTTTTTGTCCGTGAAATATTTCTTTGTGCTGAATGGTGTCACACCCGCATCAAGCCAAACATCTCCAACTTCAGAAATTCTTGAAACTTCCGCTCCGCAATCGCACTTGATTTTTATCTCATCAATCCATGGTCTATGAATATTTGGCAACTTGTCAACAAGACTTGGATTAGTCGCCTTTTCTTTCAACTCTTCAAGTGAAGACACAACATGAACCTTTCCGCACTTTGGACAAACATAGAATGGAAGAGGAAGCCCATAGTATCTGTTTCTTGAAATACTCCAATCGCCCATGTTGTTGAGCCAATCAACCATTCTCTTTTTTGCATAGTCAGGTTTGAATTCAACATCATCAATTGCTTTGAGCGCCATTGGGCGAATGTCATCCATTTTGATAAACCATGCAGAAATAAGTTTGTAGACAAGGTCAGTTTTACATCTCCAACAGAAAGGATAACTATGTTTGTATTTGTGAGCATACAAAAGTTTTCCGTCCGCTTTAAGTCTTTCCGTCACAAGTTCAACCACATCAGTTGTTTTCTTTCCCGCAAGGAAACCTGTGTTTTCGAGCAAAACACCCTGTTCATTTATTGGGCAAATTTCTGGCAAGCCAAGTTTTTGTCCAAGTTCAAAGTCTTCTGCACCGCAACCAGGGGCGATGTGAACAACGCAAGAACCCTCAACTTTGTCAACCTCATCCCATGCAACAATTTTATGAACAAAATTTTGTTCTTTAAGTTCTGGGAAACATGTTTCATATTCAAGTCCAACAAGGTCACTACCTTTGAATGTTTCAAGGATTTTAACTTCTGTCTTCAAGATCTTCAATCTATCCTTGCCCAAAACAATGTTTTCTCCATCAAAATTAACTTTGACATATTCAAATTCTGGGTTGACAGCAAGAGCAACATTTGCCGACAAAGTCCATGGAGTTGTTGTCCATGCGACCATTTTGAAATCTTTTCCTTTGACAGGGAGTTTTACAAACACTGCTGTATGCTCAACATCATGATATGAACCCGCCATTTCATGGTCTGACAAACTCGTTCCGCATCTTGGACACCATGCCATTGGCTTGTTTTTTCTAATTATCCAACCATGTTTGTCGCATTCGCTCAAAAAGTGCCAAATTGATGTTATGTTCTCATCCGTGTTTGTGAAATAAGAATGTTCCCAATCCATCCATTGCCCCATGCGAATTGATTGTTTTGTTTGTTCCCCAGCAAAAAAGTCAACTCTCTCCATGCACTTTTTTGTGAAGTTGTCAATCCCATATTTTTCAATTTCTGGCTTGCCGTTGAGTCCCAATTCTTTTTCGACATTAACTTCAACCCAAAGTCCTTGTCCATCAAAGCCGTTTTGATACTGACAATCTCTTCCTTTGAGAGCATTGTATCTTATTGTCAAATCTTTCAAAACTCTTCCCCAAAAGTGATGAACACCCAATTTGTTGTTTGCTGTCGCTGGGCCATCAAGGAACTTAAATCTTTCGTGTCCCGCATTTTGATTTTTCAGTTTGTTGAAACTGTCATTGTCTTCCCAATATTTCAAGACATCTTTTTCCATTTGCACAAAATCTGGCATAGCCTGTTCTTTTTTCATTTTTTCTCCTTTTATCACAAAAAAATAAGACCGTCGAAAGCCACAAGAACCCTCAACGGTCAAAACCACTTGCAAACTTTCAGTGTGCTAGCACACACCTGTCCCATGTCGGAGAGACTTCCGTCTTCATTACTCAATTCAAAACCCAAATTTTTCACAAAGCGACTTGAAAAGTGATAATTTTGAACGCTTCATGTTGCTTTTCACCAAACAGCAACTCTCTGAAAATCCACAAATTTCAAAATGTTGTCTTTTCTCAAACATCTTATAAGTTTTATTCAAACTGTCAATTATTTTACATCTCAACTTTTTATTTGTCAACAAAAAATCAATAGTTCTCCAAAATTTTATTCATTTTCAAAACATCGGAACCCGTCAAAATTCCCAAAGGCTTCTCTTTTGCTCCGCCATTTTCCGTTATCAAAATCGCAAGCAACTTTGAATTTTGGTGGAACAGTGAAAGTGCTTGTTCAATCGTCACATCCTTGTTTGCGAATGCATAATAGTTGTTGTTTTCAGTTTTTGACAACATATCTTCAATTTTCACAGAATCAAGAAAAACTTCTGCATTTCCGCCAGACAAAAGATATTTCCCAAAAGCGTCCAAAATTTTTTGCCCATTCGCAATCCCAACAATTTCATTTTCATCATCAAAAACAGGGATATTTGAATATCCAGAAGAGGCAATAAGCAAAATGACATCTCTCATCGATTTTGAAGAAATAACACTCAAAACATCTTTCCTCGCAACTGACTGCAATGCTTTTGGAGGGGTTGTGAGCAATCTCTCGATTTTTTCGATTTTTTCAACAACATCAATATGTGGTTCTGCAATCACATAGTCCCCGTTGTCGTGAATAATCGCATTTCGAAGTCTTCCAAAAGAAATCAAATCATCTTCATATTTTCTTATGATAAAATTGTATGCCACTGCTCTTCTCACCGCTTCAGAAAAGCCTGTTGACCTGCTCATGTTGTATCGAGTTTTTATTGTGTAGTCAATGTTGTTGAATGCCGCCAAAAAACGCATCGCATTTGTTTTTTCAACATCATCAATCACACTTTCTTCATTTAATAACTCTGCCATAAATTTCTCCTTACACCCGTTATTTTTTTTCATTATACAACATTTTAGGAAAAAACAAAACAAAATTGCAAGTTTTTCAAAACTAATTCAAATTTGGGCAATAACTCAAACTTGACTCACCCGACATATACACCTCAGGAACGGCACCCACAATCACACTCTCCGCCACCAAAACCTCAGTGACGCTGTCAATAGTTGAGGAATATGCGGGCAAGACAAGGCTCACGCTCGCATTGAGATTGATATACAAAAGATGATTAGTTTGATTTATCCCCGCCGAAAGAAACGAACTTTCAAAATTTGAACTCATTGCACCAACAGGCACAAGTTTGATATTTACTTTTGGGCCAACACCCGACAAAAACGGCAAGCCTGTGAATGCTCCCAAAGGAATGTTAACTCCATTCTGCCCCATTTTGTTTAGATAGTTTTGTGCGACCTGATAGAATTGTCTTGCAAGCACATTCAATTTGACAGTGTTTAGGTGAATGACAGAAACCATATCTTCACCATTGTATTCAACCTCAACCAAATCATCATATGTGATATTGCTGTCACTCAAAACATCATAAACCGCATCACTTACAGCAGATGTTGAAAGAGAGAAAATTTCTTGCCGTGTCAAGTTGACCACAACGGGATTCACAACATTTTCAAGATACAAAAGGACGGCAAGAACAAAAAGACAAAAGATTGAAACGATTGTCAATCTTCGAATTTTCTTTCTCCGTCTATATTTGAAAGTGTAGTATTTCACAAAATATGTTTATGCCAATATTGACATAAAATGACAGTTTTTGGCAAAAAATAATTTTAGTTGCATAACACAATATATAGTGTATTATGCATTGCATACTACACTATATTTTATTAAGTCACTTTTTTGTGTGCGATTTGAAAATCAGTGCAAAAACAAATGCAAAGAAAATTGCTGATGCAATTCCTCCCGCCGTTGCGCCAAGTCCACCAGTGAATATTCCAACAAATCCCTGTGTCTCAACTGCACCCATAACACCCTTTGCAAGTGATGCACCAAAGCCAATGATTGGGACATTTATCCCCGCACCCGCAAAGTCAGAAATTGCATCAAAGACACCAATTGCTTGCAGGAAAACTCCGACAAGTTCAAATGTGACAAGGATTCTTGCTGATGTGATGTTTGTTGTTATAATGAGAATTTCCCCAAGCATACAAATCAATCCGCCAATCAAAAACACCCATAAATAATCAAGAAAAACTGACACTTTGCACCCCCATTATGCTTCAATCACGATTGCATGACACACCCCTGGGATTGTGTCACCTTGTTGACAAGATGTTGTGCTTAACAATGCCCCAGTTGGCAAAAATAGAATTTTTTTCAGTTTTCCCGCAAGAAAATTTTTCATGATATATGAATTGAACACTGTGGCACAACATCCCGCACCCGAGCCACCACACAGAGTGTCTTGCTCTCTTTTGAAAAACATTTGCCCGCAATCACAATAATTTTGCCCCAAAACAAAACCTTCTTCTTCCATCAAATCTATCAAAATCTCACTGCCAAGTTTCCCCAAATCGCCCGTGACAACAAGGTCATAGTCAAGTGGCGATGTGTTTGTGTTTCGAAAATGACTTATCATCGTGTCCTTTGTTGCAGGTGCCATTGCCGAACCCATATTGTTCACATCATTCACCCCCCAATCAACAACTTTTCCAAATGTCACACTGGACACATGCGGAGCCTGTCCGTCAAGAGACAAAATGCAAGCACCCGCACCAGTCACCGTCCACTGCGATGTTGGCGGACGCTGATTTCCAAGTTCCAAAGGGAAACGATATTGCCTTTCCGCAGTTGAAAAATGTGAACCAGTGCAACACAAAACATTTTTACAAAAACCGCCGTCCACAAGAACAGCACCAACCGCCATGCTCTCCGCCATTGTGGAACATGCACCATAGACACCAATAAAAGGGAACTCAAATGCCCTTGCCGAATATGATGAAGAAATAATTTGATTGAGCAAATCACCCGCAATCATGATGTCAATATCTTTTGGCGATAACTTTGCTTTTCCAATCACACCCGAAATTGCAGATTCAAGCATTTTTCTTTCCGCCTTTTCAAATGTGCTTTCTCCAAAATTGTCCTTTTTCATGATATAGTCAAAATATGGAGCAAAATTTCCCTGCCCCTCTTTTGGCCCCACAATTGAATACGAGCCAATAATTTTTGGTTTTTTCTTCAAAAATATTGTGTGTGATTTTCTCTCCATAAAACACTCCTAAAAAAGTGAAATAAGCCAATAAACAAGCCCCACAACAACACTCGACACCACACCAAACACAATCACAGGCCCCGCAATAGTGAACATTTTGACACAAATTCCATAGACAATCCCCTCGCTTTTGAACTCGATTGAGGGACTTGCAATAGAGTTTGAAAAACCCGTGATTGGCACAATTGAACCACCGCCCGCAAACTTTCCAATTTGGTCATAGACACCAACACCTGTCAAAAAAGAAGCGAGTGCAATCAAGACAATAAGCGTCCCAGTCCATGCAGTTTGCCCTGAAATTTGTGGGAATAAAAAGACAATTAAGTCATTTATTCCTTGCCCAAGCACACAAATTCCCCCGCCCACAAAAAAGGAGTTGAAAAGTGTCGGCCACCCCTTTGTTTTTGGAATTCTTTTTTTCACATATTCATTGTATTGTTTGTTTCGTTCAACTTTTTCCATGGAGAAATAATCTCCCAAAACTTTGAAAAATAAACAATATTTGTATATTTTTTTTGCCATTACAAAAAATAATCAAAAGGAGTTTTTATGAAAAGAATTTTTTTATCGATTGTGGCAATTTCCATGTCAATATGCTTGACTGGTTGTGGTTATTCGCAGTCAAGTGCCTCAATAACAAGTTTAAGCAACCAACTTGACAGCATAGCAAATTCAATAAGTTCAATGACAACAACAAATCCAAATGATATTGGAATTTCGTGCAACAACACAGAAATTGAGACAAAATCACAAAGCACACAACAAAATTTGTTGAATGAAGAGTATTACAAAGCGGAAATTTTAAGTCAAACAGCGAAACTGAAAAACAACATATCAAAAGATTTGACACTCACGACATCACAAGCATCCGCAGTGAAAGATTTAACAAAGAATTTAGAAAAATACACAAATTCTCTGCAAGAAACGGAAAATGATATGTCAGCAACAGCAAAATCAATCTCCTCACTCAAAAAAAATGTAGAGAAAAACAGCGAAAAAATAGGTGCAAAATTGATTGACATAAATTGCAATTCAAATTTACGCCTTGCATACTATGAAAATTTGCTAAACACGCTGTCAGAAATTGAAAACTGCCTTCCAATTGAAATCGAAGGAACGGATGTTGAAGAAAATGAGTTTGAAAAAAATATTGACACATATCAAGACAAAAACAGCGAAAATGACGACAAAAACAAGTTGGATACCTATGGTCCAATGCAACGAAACATTGACACATACTATGGATATGGTTCTCCGATATACAATCAAATGCCGTATGGGCGAAATATGTATTTATATGGACGATATGCACCATATTTTTATGGAGCAAATCAAATGCCATATGGATATGGTTCAAACAACACCAACAGACTCACAAATCAAAACAACACGGAAAACCCACAAGTTTCCTCACAAAGCCGACAACATGAAGACAATCGAACAGTTGTTGCACATTAAAAAAATTCCAAAAATTTGGAATTTTTTTTACATATAACTATGCTTCTTTATGACGCATATCAAAATGATAGAAACAAGGATAATCACCACCAAAACAACAAGAACAATCACAAGAATTTTAGGGAATGAATCCGTTGAGCCAAACATATTTAGCCCTGTTTTTTTGAATGAAACAATAATTTCCGTGTCTTCGTCAACATTGTTAAGCACAATTTTCCCATTTGACGCATCGTAAACTTGCCCATTCACTATCACAGTTGCAACTTTATATCCGTCATTTGCACTCAAAACAATTTCTCTGTTTGAGCCATAGGCAACTTCGGACAATGATTTGTTCCCAACAACAGAATAAGTCCCCAAATCTCCCGCAATAAAGACATCAACGGAAAGAATTTTGCTCTCACAAACAACATCAACATTCAAATCATCTAAAATGTTTGTAAGGTGGAAAACTCCGTCATCACCCGCTTCAAGCAATTCACCATTGACAGTGACTCTCTTCAAATATGTCCCCTCATTTGAAACAATAGAAAAAGCATAATCTGCTGTCGAAGATTTCACTTCAACTGCACCCGTGACAACAACCTTTCCCGACATAATTTTGCAATTTGTTGGATTGAATGTCACAGTGACACTTGTCTTTTTTTCCGCCACAATTTCAATTGTTATATCATCAGTCACTTCATCCACTGAAAATTCTTTGACATTGACTGACAGACTATTTCCCGCAACAATCAATGATTTCAATGTGTATCCCATACTTGGTGTCACTTGAAAATCATATGCACATCCCATGAAAAGTGTCATATTCGTTGTGTATTCCTTTCCGTTCACAAGCAACTTGAAATTTTCGCCATTTACAGTCAACTTTTTTTCAGTTGCACTAGAAACAACTTTCACTGCAACAACTTTTGTTTCCACCGAATTTCCAAAACAATCAGTGAAAGTTATTGAAAACTTATAATCGCCCTCACTCAAACCTGTCAATTTGATTTTGTATGTCTTTGTGTATGATGTGTCCGTCGTCTCAATGCTTATGTCTTTTGAAATATCACTCGCATTTTCTGGCATATTGATTTTATATTTATCAACAAGTCCAACAACAGTCACGGAAAGGCTTTCCGCCCCTGTGCAGTTTACTTTTGCGGGCAAATCACTTGTGATTTTCAATGTCAGGTCTTCATATTCAACCCCGCACTCAAATGCAAAATTTTCAGCGACATCGCAAAATCCATAGACCATTTCAAATGATTTGATTTGAGTTTCTTTGCCAATATAAGTCACTTTTGAGCCAACAAGCAGGGTTGTTATTGGCGTGTCGGAAAAAGCATATTTTTCAATTCTTGTCACATTTTTCAAAATCAACGAGGAAATGTTTGTGTGTGCCAAAGCGGAATTCCCCAAATTTGTTGCATTTGCGATATCAAAATTTGTCAAACTTGTGCAATTTTTGAACGCACATTCTCCAATTTCAACAGCATCTGAATCACATGAAATCGTTTCAATCCTTGTGTTGTTTTCAAAAGCCCCATCATCAATATTTTTCACTGTTTTAGGGATGACAACTTTTTTCGCTTTCGCCAGTTCAAAAGCGTTTTCACCAATCTCAACAACACTCTTTCCGTCAAATGACGATTGAACAGTCAATGTGTCAGTAATTTCACTGCCCGTATATCCCGTGATTTTCACCCCACCATCACAATCTTCATATGTGTATGCAGAGTCAAGGTCATAACAATTTATATAATAGGTTTTTGTCCCCAAGGCACTTTTTCCAATCAATTCACCCGATACATCACTATAATAAAAAACCATTGCAGTGACTTTTGTTGTCTTTGTGATTGAAATTGATGAAGAATATATTTCATCATCTGCGGAAACCGCTTTTGCATCATCTTCCAAGGAGTATCGAATTTCGTAAGAATAATTCCCATACGATGCTATTTTAAGCGACGCTTCTTCCATGGTAGTTAACGAATAATTAAGTGTCAAACTAAATTCATCGTCTTGAAACTGCTCATCCGTCCCAAATTTGACAGTCCCATAGGTTGGAACATCAATATTTGCAATGTTGATGACACCATAACCATAATACTTGTTCCAATTTTTATTATTCCCAACTGTCAATCCAGTATAATAATCTCCTGCTGGATAAATCTTTGAAATATCAACATTCTCCTCCAATTTTTCAACAATATAATCAGCAGATTTATCTTCAAAATTTGGGTTTGTGTAGACAAGAGCAATGCATGCCGTCACATGCGGAGCAGCCATCGAAGTTCCGCTCAACTCCTTGTATTGTGTGCTTCCGCCAATGTAAGCACTCTTGACGGATGTCCCTGGTGCTGAAAAATCGACAGTCGAACCATAGTTGCTGTATCTATCATCAAACACCAAATAATTTCGATTTTCACTTGTTTTTTCCGTCAATGCAGAAACCGTTATCGCTTTTTTGATATTTGCTGGTTGAATTGTGCTTGTGTCCGCATTTTTATTTCCCGCTGAAACAACTGACAAAATATTTTTGCTGTATGCAGTGTCAATATATTGAGCGAATGTGCCAAATGCACTCGCACTCACTGTCCCCGCTTCATTTGCCGTGGAAGACGCTTCCACACCAAAACTCATGTTCATTGCACAAATCGTGTAGTTTGATGCTTTCAATGTGTCATACAAATTTGTCACATATTGAATTGCCGACAAGATGTTTGAAACAGTCCCCTTTCCGTTCTCGTCCAAAACTTTGATTGGCAAAATAGACACTGAACTTTTTGCACATTCAGTCCCCTCAGCAATAATTCCGCTCACATGTGTGCCGTGACCATTGTCATCTTCAACACCCGATGAGCCAGATGATGATTTTGTGAAGTTTTTGCTGTAATCAATCCCAATTTTATCTTTCAAAAGTCGATTTTTGAAAAGTTTGTGAGATGTGTTTATTCCACTGTCAAGCACAACGACAACAACATTCCTCAAATTTTTATATGTCGACAGTGTTGATCGATATGCGTTCAATCCCAAATAATCATTCTTGATTGACCAGCCCCATGAGTTGTAGTCGGTCACTTTCACCGCATCGGAAGTGACTTCTTCGCCGTCAGTTGAAACATTGTAGTCATAAGTCACCTCAACATTGTTGAGTGAGTCATAATATTGATAGGCAGTGTCCGCACTTTCAACATCGTCATACTGCAAATATGTGTATCCGTCAAAAGAGCAAGAATAAATCGCCCCTTGCTCATCAATTTCATCATCTGACTTCACAATCAGCCTTATGATATAATGCCCCGTTTCTTCATCAGCAACTTCGGCAACATTGTCATAACTATTTATCATTGTCATATAAGATTCATAAAATTTTTCATAGTCATCAACTAACTCCGCTTGCACTGATTCAGTTTTGTTTCCAATCGGAAAAGAAAAAAGTGACACAGCAATCATCAGTGACACAAATACAAGAGTGAAAAATTTCAAAAAATTTCTTTTTACACAATTTTCTTTCATTTTTATAGTATAACACCTTTCACATGAAAAAATCAAATAATTCATTGAATAACAAACGAATAATTAAATTTTTTTTATTTTTAATCAAATTTTGTTGACAAACTCTTCTCATTGTTATATAATGACAAAGAATTTCAACTTTGCGAGCGTGGCGGAATGGTAGACGCGCACGTTTAAGGGGCGTGTTCCTAATCAGAGTGTGGGTTCAAGTCCCACCGCTCGCACCACCAAAAATCTAAATCGAAAATGATTTAGATTTTTTATATTTGAACAAAATTTTTGGGATAAACAGGAGATAAAAAATGTTGCTGTCTTTGTCATATGGATTTTTTGATTACAAATACAATATAACAGGTTTCACATCTGATTTATTCAGCACCGCCCACATAATATACATAATTCTTGCGTTTGCCAGTGTGATTGCATTTTCGATAATATTCAGAAACGCAAAACACGAAAGAATTGACATTTTTTTGAAAATCTTGTCAATTTTGATGGTCGTTTTTGAGATAACAAAAATCTCATGGGAAAGTTATTGGGATATTTCCACTGGGCGTGGCTTCAACTATGGTGGACTTTTGCCATTATACACATGCTCGCTGTTTATATACACCCTGCTTTGTTCTGCTTGGTGCAAAAAAGGAAGTGCAGTGCGTGAATATTCACTTGCATTTCTCACGACAATAGGCATGTTGAGTGGTGCGATTGGTGTTGTTGAGTGCAACGGCTTGAATTTCTATCCATTCTGGACTTTCGGCGCTTGGTATTCTCTTCTGTTCCACTATATGATGTTTGCAACGGGGATGCTCCTTCTTGCATGTCGATACAAAAAACTTGAATGGATTGACATAGTCAAGGGCTGGGTTCCAATGACAATTTTGGCGATTTTTGCTCTTCCTGCAAGTTATGAATATGGTGCTGACTATATGCAACTTCGTGAAGGGTCAGGAATTCCACTTTTCTCAACTCTCGCAACAAAAATGGCTGAAATAAAATTGAGGTGGCTTTTCTCTGCAATTATGCTTTGTGCATATATGATTTTGAGTGGACTTGTTGTTTCCGCCTACAAACTCATCGAGCATATCTGCAAGAAAAGGGCTGAAAAAACTCAATAACAAAATTTGGAAGCAAAATCTGATAATTTATAACAAAAAAGAAGTTCATTTTTTTTGAAGTGAACTTCTTTTTATTTTCAAATTAAATTCAATTATTCGTTTGTAGTGCTTGCCTTGACAAAAGTTTTTGCTCTTACATCAGCTTTATTCAATGGAATTGAAACTTCATTTTTCAATCTGGTTTGCAAACCTATCTTCATTTGAATTATTTTATTTTTATTGCATTTTTTTGTTTCACGAACGACCTTGACTGCTTTGTAAAACTCTTCAACCAAACCTTCTTCAACTGCACACAAATCATATTTCACACTATATCCTTGTGCAAGAATTGCATCAACAACGGTTTTATTATAGAATTTTCTTTTTATTGATGTGCTCTTTTCTTGCAAATTCTTTATTTCCTCTTTTTTTCCAATGTTTGTGACAATTTTCTTCCCTTCAACTATCAGTTTTTCACTTTTTCCAAGTTCTGAACAAAAATTTTTGATTCTTACAATTGTTCTATCAATTTCATTTCTTTGTTCATTATACATTTCTTCAAATTTTTTAATATTTTTTCCATACTCAGAAATACACTTATAAATAAGCATATCAAGGTTATCTTTGAAGATATTTACACTTTTTTTGCAAGCAGTGATGCGTTGATTTACTGCTTCTCCTTCCCGCAAAAGGTCATCCCAATATTTATTGAGAATATCGACTGTATCATAAAGATATTGTATCAAGTCTTTTATTTTGTCTGTGTCACTGTAAACAGCAAAAACCTCTCCCCATCTGTTCAGAACCATTTTTTGACAATCTTGCACAATATTTTTGTCAATTGAAATGTCTCGAACAAGCATACGTCCATCTTCTTCAAGATTCTTCATCATTCTTTCAACAATGTCATGATAATCATCATTTGCATCGCCAAAATAAACCAAACGAAAAATTGAATCTTTCTCCTTTACTGGAGGATTAAATATGACTTTCTCTGTATCGCCCTCACTTGAAACTACACAAACGTTGTTTGCACATGTTGCGTAAAACAATTTTCCGTCTTTCTCAAAAATCAATCTCAAAGGATAAACTTCATCAAGAGCATTTGCAAGAGTCTCTTTTGTTCCCCTTCTCACTGTTTTTCCTATATCCATTATATACTTCATCATTTTTTTACTCTCCTTTATTTTTTATGCCATGGAATTCCAACACAAATGCATTTTCCTCTTCTCTTGCCTTGTCTGTTATATTTCCTCGCTTTTTGTAGCATCTAATTATGCCAGCAGAAGCCATGCTCGCAAGTTTATCATCCTTAATAAAGTCAAATTGCACTCTGGCACCTGAAAAGTTCATAACTGCCTTGTCATATGCATCAAAAGCATGACTGTATTTTTTGTCTTTCACAAGCAAATCACCACATGCTTCATCATTAAATGCTTTTTGTATATCAAGAGTTGCCTCTGCATAGATGCGGTCTTGAATTGAATCAAATTTTGTTTCGTTCAATTCATTGTAAGATTTTGCTTGAAAAAATTTCTCAATTTTTCTTACACGATACAAATATGATGTATATTTGTTTTTTTCTTCCATTGCTTCAATCATATGTCGAGTGCTTCTCAACCTTCTAATTGCGATTGAAAAAGCATATTCATAACACTCTATTGCCTTTTCATATTCATATGAATTGGCATATTTTCTGCCTTGTTTCATCCATTCATCGTATTCTTCTAAATCTTCTTTCTTCATTTTCATTACCCCCTTTTGCCAATACATAATAACATAAAAGTCCCCCTATGTCAAGTGGGACTTTTTCAAAAAATTCAATTTATTCATTATTCAGCCAATAATTGTGCCAAAAATTGTCTATTTTTTTCAAGTTTTTCTTTCTCTGAATCAATCAACTTTTGTGGTGCTTTTGCCACAAAACCAGCATTTGAAAGCATTTTTTCACTTCTCTCAATTTCAAATTTAAGTTCTTCAATCTTTTTCAATTTTCTTTGTTTCTCTTGCAATTCGTCCACAAGTTCGCCCATAGGCAAGAACACAGAACAAATTGATGTTGTCACCTTTGCAAACTTCTCATTTGGTTCTTTTTCAATGAAATCAACCTCATTTGCAATGGAAAGTTTTGAAATAACTCCCAAATTTTCTTCAAGTAATTCCTTTTCAGAAAATGGCAAAATGTGAAGAGAAATCTTTTTGTTGTCAGGAATATTGTATTGACTTCGTGTTGCCCTGACCGCTTTGATAACATTTATTATTGCCTCAAATTTCAAATCTTTGAATGCAAGTTTTTCATTGTATTCAGGAAATTTTGAAAGCATGATTGTTTCTTCATGTTGTGGCAGATTTTGATATATTTCTTCCGTGACAAATGGAATAAATGGGTGAAACAATTTGAGAATTGTTGTCAAAACATAGAGCAAAATGTTTTGTTTTCTCTCTTTTGCTTCAACATTTGTACCATACAAATCCGTCTTGCTTGCTTCAATATACCAATCACAGAAAGAGCCAATGGTGAAATCAATCAAGTTTGAAGATGCCACACCGAACATATATGTTTCAATGTTTTTTGTCACATTTTTGATTATGTCTTGCAACTTTGACAAAATCCATTTGTCTTTTTCATCAAGGGAGAGTTCTTCAATTGCCTTAAAGTTCATATTTTGTGTGTTGAGCAACACAAATTTGCTCGCATTGAAAAGTTTGTTTATAAATATTTTGCTTTCCTTTGCCCTGTCCGTTGAGAAAGATATGTCCATGCCCGTTGCAAGTCCATTGACAAGCCCAAGACGCATGCTGTCCGCACCGAATTCAGCGACAAGGTCGAGCGGGTCAATTCCGTTGCCAAGACTCTTTGACATCTTACGCCCCAACGCGTCACGAACAATCCCGTTGATGATAACATCTTTGAATGGAAGTTTACCCGTGAAATAAAGCCCGCTAAACACCATTCTAACAACCCAATTTGGAATGATTTCATAAGCGGTGACAAGAGCATCAGTTGGATAGAATTTGTCATAAAAATCATTCTTTTCAGGCCAACCCATTGTTGAGAAAGGCCAAAGGGCAGAACTGAACCAAGTGTCCAAAACATCTGACTCTTGCTCAAAATCTTTGCTGTGGCACTTTGGACACTCTGTCCAATCAGTTTCACTTGCATCAACATGCCCGCAAGATTTGCAAGTGAAAACTGGAATTCTATGCCCCGTCCACAATTGTCTTGAAATGCACCAATCGTGAATATTTTCAAGCCAATTCAAATACAATTTTTCATACATTTTTGGATGAAATCTCAATTCCCCACTTTTGAGTGCCTCAATCGCAGGTTTTGCAAGAGAAGACATCTTCACCCACCATTGTTCTGAAACTTTCGGTTCTGTGGCAGTCCCACATCTTTCACAACAGCCAACTTTGTTTGTGTAATCTTCAACTTTGACCAACACTCCAAGTCTTTTGAGTTCTTCTTCAACAAACTTTCTCGCTTCAATTCTGTCAAGTCCAGCGAATTGAAGAGCCTCTTTGTTCAACTTCCCGTCATCATCAATAACTTGAATCATTTGCAAATTGTGACGCAATCCAACTTCATAGTCATTTGGGTCATGAGCGGGAGTGATTTTGACAGCCCCCGTTCCAAATTCCATTTCACAATAATCATCTGCAACAACTGGAATAGGTCTGTTCACGATGGGAACAATGACATTTTTGCCAACTATATCCTTGTATCTTTCGTCCTTTGGATTGACAGCAACAGCAGTGTCCCCAAAAAGTGTTTCGGGTCTTGTTGTCGCAACAACAACTCCGCCATTTCCATTTTCAAGTTTGTAGAACATATGCCAGAGTTTTGTTTTTTGTTCTTTATATATATTTTCGACATCGGAAATCGCTGTTTTGCAGTGTGGGCAATAATTTGTCACCCTTTTTCCTTTGTATATAAGCCCATTTTTGTAATACTCAACAAAAGAATGACGGACTGCCCTATGCAACCTTTCATCCATTGTGAAAGCCTTATGCTCCCAATCGCACGAAACACCAATTTTCATAAGTTGTTTGCAAATCGTGTCGCCATATTCATGATACCAATCCCAAACTCTTTCAGTGAACTTTTCTCTTCCAAGCCCCTCTTTTGTGAGTCCCTCTTTTGTGATTGCGCTGACAACCTTTGCTTCTGTCGCAATGGCAGCGTGGTCAGTTCCAGGAATCCAAAGCGTGTCATAGCCCTGCATTCTCTTAAATCTGACCAAAATATCTTGCAAAGTGTTGTTCAAAGCGTGTCCCGCATGAAGTCTTCCCGTCACATTTGGTGGTGGCATGCAAATGCTGAATTTCTTCCCGCTGTTTCTTCTTTCTGATGAAAAATAGCCCTTTTCAAGCCAATTTTGATAAATTCTATCTTCAAAATCTTGTGGATTGTAAGTTTTTTCCATAAATAACTCCCATAAACGCATTTATTATATAATAATTCTCCTTATAAAATCAAGGAAAAAGTTGGATTAACAAAAAAAATGCTGTTTGCATACAATTTTTTGTAAGGAGATATCATGAAAACAACAAAAAAACTGGGATTGTATTGTCTGGCGTTTATGTTTGCCGTCACAACTTGCATATTCACTGGTTGCGACAATAAAGACAAAAACAAGATAAGTGTAAATGAAGTCACACATAGCATTTTTTATGCACCGCTCTACATCGCAATAAACAACGGCTATTTTGAAAATGAGGGGCTGTCAATAACTCTCACAAATGGTGGTGGTTCGGACGCCTCAATGTCATCACTGCTCAACAATTCAGCGGACATTATTTTGGCGGGACCCGAAACAGTCGTATACACAAATCAAGAGGGGGTGAAAGATTCTCCCATTGTGATTGGGCAGTTGACCTACTGTGACGGTTCTTTTATAGTTTCAAAAACTGAAAATGAAGATTTTTCACTCTCTGACCTTGTTGGTGAAACGATAATTGGCGGAAGAAAAGGTGGTTTGCCCGCTATGACACTTCAATATATAATCGAATCAAATGGATATAAAATAGGGACGGGAGAAAATGAAATAAATTTGCGAACAGATGTTGCATTCAATCTTGTTGCGAGTGTTTGGGAATCGGATAAAACTGTGAAATATTGCACCCTTTTTGAGCCAACGGCAACAACAATCGAAAATGAGGGAAAAGGCAAAATTGTTGCAAGTCTTGGAGAACTCTCTGGCAGTGTGCCATACACATGTTTTGCATGCAAAAAAAGTTTCTTAAAAAACAATAAAGAGCAAGCGGAAAAATTTTTGAAAGCGATTGAAAAAGCGGAAGAATTTATCTTTTCAAGCACAAATCAAGAAATTGCAAAATCGCTCATAAAATCATTTGACGGGAACACGCTTCAAGAACTGGAAAGCGCCGTTTCACAATACAAATCAATCAATGCATGGAGCAAAGATTTGACGCTAAGTGAAGAAAGTTTCAACAACCTGACAAAAATTTTGTTGAATGCAAAAGTCATCACAACTGCTTCAAATTGGAGTGATATAGTTGACAATTCTCTTGCAAACAACCTCAAAACTGCATAATAAAAAGTGTGCCACAATTCTCATGTGACACATTTTTTTAATAATAATTTTTGTAGTCTTTTCTGCTTAGTCTCTTTTCTTTTGGAGCACCGCCAAGACCGTTATGTTTTCTCACAAGCACAATAATCAAAACAGTCACAATTGCAACAAAAGCCACACTTGCAACAGAAATCAAAATGATAACAACAAGTCTGTTGTTGTTGCTCTTTGGAGCAATTTCATATCCTATTGTGTCAAGAGCAAATCCTGTCGCATAATCATCTTTAAGTTCCGTCATATTGAGATAGAAAATGTATTGATTTGCAACTGATTGGTCGTTTTTATTCCCCCAATGGCAAAATTCGCTGTCCGCACTCTTTCCATAATATGTGTTGAGTTGTGTCAAGAAATTTTCAACATCGAATGAATAGTTATCTTCAATAAAGATTTCAAGTTTTATTGATGTTCCTTTTTTCGAAACGGCATAAGTTGTGCCTTCAATAGGAGTTGATTCAACATCAACTTCCTTTATTCCATCACCCATTTTGAAAGTGATAACACAAGAGTTGTCCAAATATTTTGCATAGATAACAAACTCTTTTTTGCCACTTTCCACAAGAGATTTTATCGCTTCATCGTTTTGAAAAACGAGTGTATATTTGATTTCATTCTCTCTTCCTATTGCCTTTTCAACTCCATTTTCATCCGTGTATCCCTCAAGATACCAACCAACAAAGCCATATGGAGATGTGCTTTTTTGCAATTCGCATCTGAAAGATTGTGAATAACTGTATGTCGCATCTGAAATCGTGACAGTTTCCTTTGATGTTGTTGCGTTGCCAACAAAAATAGTCGCTGGCTTTATGCCTTTCACTTCTTGAACTCCGTCAGCGTCAAACAATTTGCTTTTTATTGTGAAAGTGTATTTCACCGCTTCCGATGAAACACTGAAATCAACTGAACTCGCACCACTCATCCCCAGCGTTGTAGGATTTACGCTTTTTATTGTGAAAGTGTATTTCCCGTTCTCATCAACAGTCATTGTGTAGTAGTTATTATTTATTGTGTCGTTTAGTTTTATTTTTCCATCCGCCAAAGAAATTGTTCTATTTCCCAATTTGACTGATGTGATGGAATAATATTTTTCCATTCCGTCTTTAATTTCAAATGAAATTTCAACTTTATCACCATATCTGCAAGAATATGTTTTTTCAGTTTCACTTTCTCCAATTTCGTCTGGAATAATTACGTCATCCTTTGCAAACCTTATCGTGTAAGGCTTGATACAAACCAAACTTCCGTTATTCCAATTTTCGCTAGGGAATGTGACATTGTCAATGCCATAAAAATACCATGTGCCAGCACATTGATTTATTGAGCCTGCAAAAATTTTCTTTGCCTGCTCATTTGTTGTTTCTCCAGTAATGCTCACTTTCGCATAATCAAGTGTTGAAGAATACATCGCCCCGACAGCACAACCTTTGTTAATATAAACATTTGCACCCGCACTCAAATTTTGATTTTGTTTATATTGAATTGTGGCAATAATATTTTCAAATTTTGAATTTTCTGAGGCACACCCAGCCAAACCGCCAACATCGCACCCATACACAAATGAAAGATTTTCAGGGGTTGTTGTATCAATTGTTTCTTCATTTGTTGTGCCTGTTGATTTATACACAAAACTTATGGCACCTATAATTTGAACATTTGTGAATGTTGTTTCTTCTGCATTTGCGACAAAACCTGCACGCTTTATATTTTGAAGGTCAGTTATGTTATCGCCATAAAAAGTCAAATTGCTTATTGACAAATTTTTTATTGTTGCCCCATTTGTTCCCGCAAAAAAGCCCGCATAATTCACAGTCGTTCCGTTTTCGTAAGAGATTTTAGTCGTTTTCACTTTCAAATCAGAAATTGTGTATCCATTTCCGTCAAAAGTGCCTTTGAAAGAAGCGATTGGTGTCCATATATCATTTTTACCCATGTTCAAATTTGCTGTGAGTTTGTAATTTCCGTTTTCTGAAATATTTTTCAATTTTTCAATGCTGTCAATTTCAGTCACAGTTGCCTCTTCAGCATTTGCAACTTGTTTGCTTGGCACATTTGCAAAAACAAAGAAGCATGCCAAAGCAAGAAGCCCGACACATGCAAAATAAAAAGCATTTATACAAAACTTTTTCATACTAATAATTTACCATACTCAACCCTAGTTTTCCAAATATATTTTCAAATTATTTACAAAAAATTGAAATTTATGTTAAATTTTTGCGATATTTCAAATTTTTTATCATTTTTTCTTTGTCTTTTTGGATTTCATTTTTTGTGACAATTGCACTATGATGAGGTTTTGTCATGAGATAGTATCTCATTTCATCAAGACTGTGGTCATCTTTTTTTATTGGAACATCGTCATCTCCCCACCAATAATTTTTGATTTCACGAATCAAGTTGACACAATTTTTGAATATGAAAAGTCTGCTCTTGCCCTCCGCATTTTTGATGTATGATTTCACAACTGAAATTCCTGAAAACAAATCTTTGTTGACATTTGGATTGACAAGGATTCCATTTTCATAAAAAAGTTCAACAACATTTTTCTCACTTGCCAAAGTTCTTTGCTTTGCAGCGGAATCAATCAAGGCACGATAATATCCCCTGCTGTCCGTCTTCCAATTCAATCTTTTTGCGATTTGTTTTATACAATTTGCATGATGTTCAACAGTTTGCTGTGATTCATAATGCTCCGCAACAACATAGATATTCCCATCATAATCAACTGCATAAAAATGTGCTGAAAGAGGGTTGTGAAGCCCAGGGTCAATTGAGATATTATCCTGCCAATCAAGCGGAATATCAAATGGTTCAACAACATTGACGCTTTCATCGAATTCACTATAAACCATTCCGCCATTTTGCATAAATCTCCCATATCTTCTGCTTTCCAGTTCATCGGCAGGAAGCCCCTTTGACATGCTCGCAATTTCCTTTTTCGACAAAAACGGGTTATCCGCCCACTCCATGGTTTCACACCAAATTTGCGGGTCTTGATTTTGATTTAAGTAAATTGTTTGATAAACCCATGTCAAGCCCTTTAATGGCGTCATTGTGCCAAAAATTTCTCCGCAACGGTCAAGCACACGCATTTTACACTCGTTGTAGATATCAAAAGGTGGTTCTTCATCAAACCAAACATAATCAAGTGATGTCCCCTGAAATTTTTCTCTTCCTTGGTCGCAACTTTTGAAACCAATTCGACTCGTTCCGCCACACTCGCTTCTGACAAGAATAAAATCAATAATTCCATTTTCCGCACTGTCACTTCCGCCACTGACCATAACAATTTTTTCGATATAGTTTTCTGGTAAATATTGCAAAATTTTCTTTTGTGCAACATCTCGTTGGACTTGCCTAGACAAACTCACAACCCAACCTTCTGTCAACTTGTTTTTCTTGTATGGGTGCAATCCTGTTGCCAAATAAACCGCTTCAACCGCACCGCACTCTGTTTTCCCCGAGCGATTTCCACCAAAAACCCAGCGATTACGCTTTTTGCACTTATGAAATAAAACTTGTTTCTTGTGGACTTTTTTCCCTTTGTTATAGAAATTCAATTTGTTTCTTTCATATCTTTTTTCAAGCAATTTGTCAATTTCCAAAATTTTTTGAACAATTTTATTTTCCATAAACCCCCCTTAAACAAAAATAAATAAAAAAAGCAATAAATAGACAAAAATCTTTTTATCGCCACAAAAATGAAAATTATATAATTCGAACATGAAAAGAAAAATTATCTACATCATAATGGCACTGTTAACTTTTATACTCCTTTTCCCAGTAAGTTTCACGACTGTTGCGGAAAATTTGACATATTATGCAAAAATCACATCAAATGGTGTCTATCTTCAAAAAACGACTGACGAAAATTCACCAATGTTTGAATTGCCCTATTCATATTTCGTTAAATATGAATGTTCCACTGGGGATTTCTACAAAGTTTCCTACAACAACATTTCAGGTTATGTCAAAAAATCGGATGTGACTTTGATGAACGGCTCACCGTCCTGCCCTTATGCAAAAGCAACTTTCAATGTCTTTGTGCCATATTCACTCTATTCTTCACCCGAACAAACAAGCGAAATCGTTTGCTCACTCACAACCGAAGACATTTTGCAATACAACGGCAAAATTGACGGGCAACAAGTGACAAGTCAAAGTAAAATTTGGTATTGTGCAAGCATAATGAAAGGAAGTGTCACATATTGCGGTTATATTTTTTCTGGTGTGACTGACAATTTGTCAACAATTTCGAAAAACGAAGAATTTTTTGACATTGTCAATGAAACTGAACTCAAAAGCGAGCCACAATCCCCCGAGGAGTTTTTATCCACGGGAACAAAGGTGATTTTGATTGTCGCCATCGCCGTGCCCAGCATTTTTATAATCATTTTTCTTATCGCACCAAACAAAATTCAAATTGTCAAGACAAAACACAAATTAAAAAAGGATAAAAAAATCATTCGTCACAAAGATTATTTTGAATTTGATGAAAGTGATTTATAAGTCACATGGAAACTGCACTTGCCAAAACTTTTTTAGACAAAACAAAATTGTCATCATCTCTTTGCGACAGTTGATTGTAGACTTGATTTATCCACGCTTCATTTTTGAGCATATATTTAATTCTCAAATCGCAAAATCCTTTGCGAGCAAGGTCTCTCGAAAATGCCCACAACCCCTGTTCGATTCTGCGATAAACCGTTCTCAAACTTATTCCCTTTCTTTTTGCAAGATTCACTCTTTTTTCGCCATCAAAAAATCGTTCAATCAAAATTGATGCATCTTTTGTGTCAATTTCTGCAAGCGAATTTTCAATGAGTATTTTTAAATTGATAAGTGTCACCTTTCTTTGCGACAAATCAATAATTCTTTGTGTGATTGTGAAAGCGTTGTTATGCAAATATCCTGATGCATAGACATTTCCGCTGTTTAGACCGCTTCGCAAAACCAATTTATCAATTGCACCACAAATCCTCTCCAAATATCTATACACCGACAAAATCGTTTGCGACCACAAAAGTCTTTTTTCCATATAATTCTCCTTTTCTATGACACAATCGATTATAAAAACAAAGATTTTTATAGTCAATTTATCGTGCCAAAAATTTGAAGATTCTATACAATATTTTACAATAGATATATAAAGTGAAATCGTTTCAATATCAAAACCATATCACTTTTCGACATTTTTCGACAAAAAAACCAATTTCAAAATTTTTATTAAAAACGATGTAAAAAAATAGGGAGAAAATCAAAATTTCTTCCCATTATTTTTTCATAAGTATTTATGAGGCTTTTCTCTCTTCTTTTTGTTTTTTCTTTTGCATTTTTCTGTCATGCTTTTGCTTTTTCTTCAACTCTTTTTCCGAGAGTTCAGGTTCTGGAAGATGTTTCATCAAAAGTTCTGGATGAGCAAGATATTTTTTCATATCACGAATTGCAAAACTCCAATAAAGCCCATTGCATGCACGGTCATCAAGCGAAAATCCAAGTTCCATTTGTTTTTCAGTTGTTATATTCCCCTCTCTGTCGACAATTGGAACATTCTTTGATTTTCCCAATGTGCAGAAAATTGTTGTGTTTCCAAAGTTATACAAGTGGTGATAAACTCTCCCAAGACTGATTGACCTTAAATCAGAGAAGAAAACGCTTGTGTGGAATGGACTTATTTTGATAAGTGAACCAGGCAACATATCATGTTTATCCAAAAATCTGACAAATCCCATTGCAACCTTGAAAAGCCACCCAGGGAGTTTGCAAAGCACGCCCGCTGCCTTTGTTGTTTCGTGAGTTTTTGCATTTTTGCCCAAGTTTCTGTTTATTTCATCATCAACAATTTTCTTTACCTCTGGCAAACTTTCATAGCCCGTGAAATAGTATTTCAAAGTCAATTCTTCCCCGTCTCCACGAAGACTTGTCATGACTGACATTGAAATAGATATATATTTTCTGTCATACACCTTGCAATTGTTGATAAATCTGTTTGCCTTTGGCTTTTCGTGCAACATTCTCACCATTGTGGCAATCAAAATTTCTGTATAGGT
Source organism: uncultured Lachnospiraceae bacterium (assembly GCA_964541815.1). Taxonomy (GTDB): domain Bacteria; phylum Bacillota; class Clostridia; order Christensenellales; family UBA1242; genus Caccovivens. The sequence continues at coordinate 315 of CAZIRI010000006.1, read as the reverse complement.
GTAATGCACTCCCGTTTCGCTCGCTTGCTGTGCAATAAAATCATCAATAGGTTTGCAGGCAAATGATTCTGGGATTTTGTTTGCCGCATCAATTCTTTGTGGCATAAAATATGGCATTGCCTTGTCTATGATTTGTATATCTTTAACTAATTTTCCGTCCGCTCTTTTTCCAAACATAAAATTCAATCCTTCTTATTGTCTTGTTTTTGTATAAATCCATTTTTCGAAAATTTCTTTCGAATTAAATTTTTTTCTTTCCCGTTCTGACTAGGAATATAAAAAATTTCATCTTTCAACCTGTCGGGCAAATTTTGT